>JAIYDQ010000050.1 GCA_027487375.1 Planctomycetaceae bacterium | reverse complement strand
GCTTTTCAATCGCAGCTTCGATCGCAAGCGCAATTGCACTGCGATCGTCCGTCAACTCTGCCAACCCGAGTGCCGAGTAGTAGTTCAAATGTTTCGGCTTGTTGATGGGGCCGATATATTTTTGAACAAGCGGAGTCAGGTCGGCCATGGAAGGATGCTTTCGGTTTCGGTCCTAAATCCTAGACGTCCAAGTTCGTTACTTCGAGGGCGTGCTTTTCGATAAACTTACGACGCGGTTCCACCTTGTCGCCCATCAGCACGCGAAACATTTCGTCGGCTGCGGCTGCGTCTGTGAGCGTTACCTTAATCATACTTCGAATACTCGGATCAAGCGTTGTTTCTCGAAGTTCTTCCGCGTTCATTTCACCCAGTCCTTTAAACCGAGTAATTTGAAGTCCTTTTTCACCGGCGGCCCGAATCGCAGGCAAAAGACCTCGCAAGTCCTCAAGTCCGATCTCCGCTTCCTCGCGAATAAGTTTGAATCGCGAATCGGTTTGGCCAGTTCGATCCTTAGGAATTAAATCCTCGATCGTGAAACCGAATGCCTCTAGCTCCTTGAGTCCGGCGTTAATCGTGCGTACTTCGTAGATTTCGATAATGTGGGGAGCGTGCGCGAGATTTTCCTCGGAGCCGTCCGCCCCGTCACTTCCTGCGGATGACGAGTCAACAGAGGGAATTCCATCCGAAGGTGTATCAGCACTTGTCGAAGCGTCATCAAGTGAGAGATTTCGCGATTCGACAAATTCATCTAGCTGATTGCGAGTAACGAACCAGTGATCTTCATTCCCCATGTCCAGATGGAATACGGGCATTCGGCCTGTTTCAACTTCCATTCTCTCCGCGTGTACTCGAAGCGAGATACCGCGACGTTCGAGCGTTAGGAGGGCATCTTCCATGCTTGCGAGAGTTTGGCACAGCTTCCGCATTCGCTCGCCGTCGATCATTTCACCCGTCTCGTGAACGAATCGGCTATCCGATAGCCCCTTCTCCATCAACTGCAATCGCATCTCTTCTTCGGTCTGCACGTAGTACTTTTCCTTCTTACCACGTACGACACGGAACAGCGGAGGCATAGCAACATAGACGTGTCCACCTGCGACCAGTTGGTACATCTGTCGATAGAAGAAGCACAAGAGCAGCGTCCGAATGTGCGAACCATCGACGTCGGCGTCGGTCATGATGATGATGCGGTTGTAACGACGCTTTCCAACATCTTGATCGGTGCCGATACCACATCCGATCGCTTGAATCATGGACAAGACTTCCTCGTTGGCAAGGACCTTATCATCGCGGCTCTTGTAAGCGTTGATGATTTTACCACGCAGGGGAAGGATCGCTTGTGTGTCGCGGAATCGTCCGCCTTCAGCTGATCCACCTGCGGAGTCACCTTCGACTAGGTAGAGTTCGCACTCTTCCATTTTGTTACTAATGCAGTCGCGAAGTTTCCCTGGCAGACCGCCACCGCCGAGAACGTCCTTGCGTTTACGAAGAGCATCCTTTGCCTTGCGAGCCGCTTCGCGTGCTTCGGCTGCGAGCAAGCCTTTTCGAACAATGGCTTTCGCAATTTTGGGGTTCTCTTCCAAGAACTTGGTCAGCCCTTCACCAACGGCCGTATTCATCAGGCCATCGACGTCACCGTTGCCAAGTTTTGTTTTTGTTTGGCCTTCGAATTGTGGGTTGGGAACCTTCATCGCGATGACCGCAGTGAGGCCCTCCCGGAAGTCTTCGCCCAATGGCGTGAGATCTTTAAAGAGATTTTCTTTCTTGCCATATGTATTCAGTGTCCGAGTCAACGCAGCGCGAAACCCAGACACGTGTGTGCCCCCTTCGATGGTGTGAATGTTGTTCACATACGACTGCAGATTTTCGGTGTACTCCTCTGAATACTGAAGAGCAACCGCGTAGGAAATCCCGTCCTTCTCTCCTTCGATGAAGATGACTTCCTTGTGGATGACATCGCTTGCGCGATTCAAATGCTCAACAAATTCCACGATACCGCGCTCATAGTAGAACTCATCTACCTGATTGTTTCGGTCATCACGGCATTTGATGCGAACACCGCTGTTGAGGAACGCTAAGTCTTGGAGACGCTTGACGAGCGTGTCATAAACAAACTTGGTATTTTGAAAAATCTGGCCATCGGGCTTGAAGGTTGTCTTGGTTCCTCGGCGCGTCGTCGTACCGGCTTCTCGAACCGGCCCAGTAGGAACGCCATGTTCGTAAGATTGCGTCCAGACTTTGCCTTCGCGGTGGACTTCTACTTCGCACCACTGGGACAGGAAGTTCACCACTGTCACACCAACACCGTGAAGACCGCCGGACGCTTGATAAGCCTTCTTCTCAAATTTGCCACCAAACTTGAGAACCGTCATAACACCTTCCAGCGTGCTGACATCGCGTTGAAGCAATTCGGAAAGCTGCGCGTGCCTGCTGGTCGGAATTCCCCGACCATCGTCTTCGACCGAACAAGATCCATCCGCGTTGATGGATACAGAAACGGTTTTCGCGTACTTTGCCATCGCCTCATCGATGGAATTGTCGACCACTTCATAGACAAGGTGGTGAAGGCCTTTGAGCGTGGTATCCCCGATATACATCCCAGGGCGTTCGCGGACGTGCTCCAAGTCGCTGAGGTGCTTTAGATCGTCTGCGTTATAGTTGGATCCGAAAGGTGCTGGCTCAAGGGCCAAGTCGGTGGATTTCTCATCAGAAACAGAGAGGTTTTCAGACTGGATTTCGCTCATTAGATGCCTTCAAAAAGTAGGTCCGCCCGTCGCTCCCCGCAGGTCACGATTCGGGCCGCCGATTTCATTCGGAATTCGAGCCTCCAGTGGGAGGCTGCTCACCCTGAAATTCTAACCGATTCCATCGGTTTACGCGACGCCACAACACGCCTTGGCAGCCGGTGGAGCTTGATTGCAAAGCGGTACTCGATTCAGGGAAAGTCGAACCACTTTTCTAATGCAAAGCCGTGTGATTTGCCTTGGGTTGCTTCTGAAAACTTCCGATTTCAAGTTGAGTACCTAAACAAAATCAGATATCCGAAGTAAAATAAGGAGTCCTTCCCGCCATTTCCCGTCTGATGCTCTCATGCCCAGATCACCACAACAAATTCTGCAAAACGACTATCTAATCGCACGCGCGAAGATTATTGAGGTCGCAGCTGTATTGGACCGAATTGATCGGGCCGCCGCTGGTTCGGCAAATGCACAGACTGATCCGTTGAAACTAGCCACAGGTTCTAACGTTCTATCACGTAGCGATGCGTCACCCGAGGCTAGCGCCTACGGCTCAGGGAACGCCGTTTATTCCGATCCGTCCTATCAAAAAATCCAAAACGCAATCGCCATTTTAAGCGACAAACTACCTGATAAAACGCGACGTATTCAGGAGCTTTTGAGTCGACCTTACGCACCAGACTGGATGCAGCAGTTTCAACTCCCTGCAAACTGATCCGTTCACACAAGTAAACACTCATGGACTACATCGATCCTCATATCCACATGGTCTCGCGGACGACCGACGACTACGAGACTCTTGCCAAGATGGGTTGCGTAGCGATGAGCGAACCTGCGTTTTGGGCAGGCTTCGATCGAGGAAGTGTTGAAAGCTTTCGCGATTACTTTCGACAATTGACCGACTTCGAACCCAAGCGGGCCGCTCAATACGGAATACGCCATTACACTTGGCTATGTATTAACGCTAAAGAAGCCGAAAACGTTTCGCTCTCGCGAGAAGTAATCGCGATGATCCCAGAGTTTTTGGACGCACCCAATGTCTTGGGAATCGGAGAAATCGGGCTCAACAAAAATACTCGCAACGAAGCGACCATCTTTCTCGAGCACGTTGAACTAGCTGTCAAATACAATCAACAGATTTTGATTCACACGCCGCACCTTGAAGACAAGTATCAGGGAACGCGAATGATCTTGGATATGCTGACTCAAGATTCTCGAATCGATCCGTCACGAGTCCTCGTGGACCACGTCGAGGAACACACAATTCGCGAAGTCCTTGACCGAGGCTTTTGGGCGGGTATGACGATGTATCCAATCTCAAAATGCACACCGCAACGAGCCGCTGACATGATCGAAACCTATGGCACCGAGCGACTCATGGCCAATAGCGCTGGCGACTGGGGACCAAGCAAGCCGACCGCTATCCCAGATTTGATTCTAGAACTTAAGCAACGCGGTCATTCGCGCGACCTGATCGAAAAAGTCGTCTACCAAAACCCAAATCAATTCTTCCAGCAAAGCCAAAAATGGAAGTCGATCGCTAACTAAGCCACTTGAGCCTAAGACGCTGGCCGATTTCTTTTTCTAGCATGAAGATCGGCTAGCGCACCACGCTCACAGAGACAGACTTTAAACATCCAATCAACGAGAACCGTAGAAAGTTCTTAAATTCGCGTCGATCCGCGCGATTCGCGGGCAATAAAAAAATATTGCAGTCTGCGAAATGATTCGAAAAGCTGTTCTTCGTTAAAAAAATTTGGTTATCATCACTCGTATCGATTCCCCTCCATCGCAATTTGGTCCTGCTTCAACGCAAGGTGCTTCTTCTATGCAAAATCGCTTCAGTTTTGTTTATCGATTGCTCGTTCTTCTTGCTGTTGGCTTTCTGTTCGAAATGTCGATGTTACGAGAATCCGTCGCGGCTGATGGCAAGAAAAAAATTGTTATGATCGCAGGTGCTGCGAGCCACAAATACGGAGACCACGAACACTACGCGGGTTGTCGTCTGCTTGCTGACATAATTCATGCTAGTAACGTAAACGCGAAATGCGAGATTGTGCGTAACGGCTGGCCCGAGGACGATTCAATTCTCGATGATGCAGATACGATTGTCATCTACGCCGACGGTGGTGAACGTCATCCGGCGTATAAGCACATGGACAGCCTGCGCAAGCAAATGAATCGCGGCGCAGGGCTGGTCTGTTTGCACTACGGAGTCGAGTTCCCGAAGGATGATCGTGGCACGGAATTCAAAACTTTCTTGGGTGGCTATTTCGAGCCGTTTTGGTCAGTCAATCCACACTGGGTCGCCGATTTCAAAACACTTCCAACTCACCCAATCACATCAGGCGTCTCACCATTCGCAGCGAATGACGAATGGTACTTTCATATGCGCTTTGTTGATCAGATGAAAGGTGTCACTCCAATCCTGACGGCGATTGCTCCCGATTCAACAATGAGTCGCCCTGACGGTCATCATAGTGGTAACCCTGACGCGAGAAAGGCTGTCGCAGCAAAAGAACCTCAGCACGTTGCATGGGCGTTTGATCGCCCCAATGGTGGTCGCTCATTCGGCTTTACCGGAGGACACTATCACTGGAATTGGGGGCGGCCTGAGATGCAGAGACTTGTCACCAACGCGATCGTTTGGTCTGCCAAAGGCGATGTCCCCAAAACGGGATTAGTCACAATGGAAACGAGTATCGACAAGCTGAAAGAAAACCAAGACGACAAAGTCCCCGCAGATTTCAGTCCTGAGAAGATTGAAAAGGATTTTGCGTTAAAGCGTCCGAAACTGGTCGCGGCAAAGAAGCCAGCTAACAGTGCGGCCAAGCATCCAAACCTCCTCTATCTTTCCCCTTTGGTTAACTCAAAAACATCCCGACACTCGGTAGATGTCGAAGTCAATCTCAGCGGAGCGAAGTCGCTGTTCTTGGTGGTCACAGACGCTGGCGACGGATTCCATTCCGATTGGGCTAATTGGATGAATCCGACGTTTATCGCCGAAGATAAAAAGACTTCCGCGCTTGATCTTGATTGGGTTCAAGCGACGACTGGTTTTGGAAAGGTTCGAAAGAATCTAAACGTCAACGGTGGGCCGCTGACGGTTCGCGGGAAAGATGTTGGCGTTGGAATCGGAACGCATGCCAATAGTGTGATCGAGTTTCGTGTTCCAGAAGGTGCTGAAAAGTTTGAAGTGAACTGCGCACTTGATACGGGTGGAACTGCACAAGGAGACAAGACGTCAGTTCGATTTGCAATCTACAAAGACTCGCTTCCCTCCGATGCGATGGCTATTGACGAGTCGCTCGGTGACCAACGTGCCGTTGAAAACGCAGTCGCTGGACTCGATACTCATC
>JAIYDQ010000016.1 GCA_027487375.1 Planctomycetaceae bacterium | reverse complement strand
CTTACACCTATCTCAAGCAAGGGTTTCGGCAGTCGTTACCACCCGATGTATTCACTAAGTATGAGCCTTACTTGAATAGGACAATTGAGATCATGTCTGATTTTCCTATGCCAGCGACTCCTGCTGTGTAAGTAAGTTTCCAAACCAACTTGAACCGTAAAGCCAAGAGAGCAAGTTTAGAAAACAATAAGACTTTTGAATCGGTTTACTTGTGCCGATCCGCATTTGTAACGAATAAATACCATGACGATTACCGCCGACCTAGAATTCAAAACCTATTACCAGGAGAAGCTCTACATTACGGCGAATGTCGAGACAGGCGTCATCTACAACCGTTCGGGGAGACGTATGATCGCTTTGACAAACGACTTTCTCATAGGAATGCATCGAGCCCTAGAGAAGGAATGCGGCGATAAAATTGAAAAGGTCCTTCATCACTGTGGACGCAAGTGGGGTGTCAACTTTGGAAAAGGCTTAGACGCCGAATGGACCCAGTTCTACGAGCAACCAGCCAAGGAATTTCCACTTGCGTTTTTTCAAGGCCTTCTCATGCAAGAGTTCGGCTACAACGGGTGGGGTGTTTTGCAGGTGCACTATGAGTATATGGAAAAAGGCGTTGTCTGGATCTCTCTTCAGGGGGCAATCATGGGAGACATTCGAACTGAAAAGCTTTCCTATCCTGCAGACGCTTTAACCGGTGGAATTCTCGCCGGTTTGTTCACTCACTTTCTTGGTCGCGATATCGATTGTCTACAGTCGCATGTTGCTTCTGATGATTCGAAAGCAAGTTGCTTCCTTTTATCGGACCCCCAGCGAATCGAAACTGTGCAAAAGACAGGAACCGTTGGAAAGAGTCATCAAGAGATACTCGATATGTTGTTAGCTACCAAATTGTAGTGAGTACGAGGTGAGCCTCCCTCAATCGTCCCCGTACTTTATCAATGATTCACGCCTTTCTCAATTCCGTTAGATTCAATATCAGGTAATTCCATGACTCAAGCATTTTCGAAAATGATGTCAGCGACAGAAGGTCGTTTCCTTACCGTTGTAGAAGCCGAGAAATCGCTTTGCTCCGCATTGGAACTCCCTCATCGCATGCTAATATCGAAAATGCTACAGCAATCGGAGTTCGAGATAGTCGACTATGCAACGCATGCGTTTTGCGACATTACACCTGGCTTTGATGGACCCGCCGGATCGCTTCGACGAAAGAAGGGGCATCAAGATGGTCGAATTATTCTTCGATACGCTGCACAAGCTATACGCGAAGGTTCAACCGAGATCCTTTTCGAAAAGGTATTGTCTTGGCTTGTCGGTCACCTCGATGGCGGAAACGTGACGGGCGAGCACATGGAAGTGTTTTTTCACTTCATTCAGCAAGGAGCAAGGCGTGAATTGCCGGCTCATGCGCATCCGTTCATTGATCAAGTCTTCGAAGAAATCATTTCATGCGTCCGTCAAGCATCATGGAGTGCGACGATCCACAAAGCACACCGAAGGATTGCAGAGTTTGCGGTGGAACGCGTAATGAATATCATGCCGGATGTGAAGGCCAAGTATGGCGTTTCCAGTGTCCCCAAATGCAAACGTGACATCGAACTACTAGTAAAAGAGTTAGCTCGAGTGATGAAGTCACCGAGTCCCTATGAAATGCAGCGGCAGTTCTCGAGCTGGCTTATTGAACGGCTTGTGAATCAAGTCGAGTACTCCTCGGACGTCTGGTTTTGGACTTTGATGGCTGTTCGCGAAGGAATCGTATCCTGCTGTGGGCCAAAATCCGCCGATGCGATTAACGACATGTTCGAATCGATGGTTGACAACATCGGATCAATCATGGACGCGGTGAAACTATCTTCTGCAGCTGGAGAAATCGCAGATAAAGTTGCCGAGCGTTTGGTAGAACGCGGTGAGACCCTCGGCTTACTACGGGTCGACGAATTCCAGACCGCTGTATCGATGGTCAATCGTCAATTGATTTCTGAATTAGCCGTCCTACATGCATGTGGAAACGCTGACGCTCAAGTGGAGCCGCTCGCAAATCTGTGGTGCACTGTTGTTCTTGCACAGATGCCTAGTACGAAGGCTGGTCTTCTCGCGACCAATGTTAAAGTGCTCTTAGACGTTGTACACGAGCAATTTGGCGAGACGATGGGCAAAACCTTTAAGACATGGATCTTGCAATTAGTTGATGTTGCACGCCGATGCGAAGCAACTGCGAGACTCGCGGAGATTGTCGATGCCGCGTCGGTGGAGGCTGCAGACTGGGCGATTGATAATCTGAGCCCTTTTGCGGCCGATAAACGCGCTTCGTATCGCGACGTTCGTTTGGTCTTGGCAAAAATTTTGTCACTCATTCCATCGGGACCGTCTGGTGTCAATGGTGAGGAGTTCCGTCGATACATCACCCGCTTCCTACTGCCGAATCTTCCATTCAACGTAACGCTCCTTACGCAAGTGTACGACAGAGTCATCCGAGTTATTGAAAGCCACGCTCAGCCAGAGGATGCTCGATTGGTTCGAGGTTACATCGATGATGCGATGGGATGTTTCGAACGTCAATCGAAACTGCGTAATATTGCTTCGGAAGCGGATAAGCTAGTAATCGGCGCTGTAGAACGCGGATACCAAGGCGCGCCAAGACACGAGTCTCTTCAGCGTCACGGGATTGCTGCAGGACGCCGTGACGGCCGATTTCTTCTCGAAAAAGTTGTCGAAACGGCTATCGTTGGTGGCACCAATGCCGAATGCGCATTGCATCAATATTTCAATTACGAGATTGTGCGTCTCAGCAGACTTCCAGGTCGAGTCGTCATGGAATTTCTTCGTGGCATGTTAGAACACTTACGCGAATATCCAGAAGTTCATGAATTATTGATGGGCCTCGCACAGGCTGCGCCTGCTTACACCGCTGCGGCGAAGATAACTGTTTCTAGCGATGAATGGGCAAGCCACATTTCGCTCCACTCTGTCAACAGCGCCCCCGCCTATCGCGAGCAGATCGGTGCGACCGGATTGGAAGCATGTAATCGTGATAATGCCGTGATGCTAAGAGGGCTTGCTAGACACCTCGTCCTTTCACCAGCCGACGCTTCCGATTTCAAACTTTGGTGGAAACGAAGAATCGGCAAAAACATTCGAACCAAGCCAGAGACGTTCGATGCGAATGGTTCATGGGAACGAGTCAACTTTAATGCGGCTGTAGAAGTGTTGCGTGGACAACTGGATCCGGAAGAAGCGGATGTTGCTGAGGCATACTTGAATCAGATGTTTGGAGCGCGTCAACCAGGAAAAGAAAGCAATCAACCTGTAGGCAGTAAACGAACGACTCGACCGATTCCGATGGTTGGATCTCAAGTCATCATGTCGTTCTCGGACATCGGAATGTAATCCAAATGACTCTTCACGATTCCTCTCGGTCCACGATGTGGATTGGAATAACTCAATCCACGACGCGGTCGATTACAAGCTAATTCATGCGGCAACTGTACATCATTCCCATCGTTCACACTGCGGCCGACTTGGGATTGCTCGAAGAGCAATTCGAACAAGTGAAGCGGCTTCGTTTCTTGCAAGAATCAATCGACGAAGGGAAGCGACGTATCAATCAGTTTTGGCTTGATCTTCGCGATTCGATTGAAGGTTGGGAATTGAACTACTCGCAGTTGCTAGTCTTTCAAGACGCTCTTCCAACCGTTGGAAACTCGCCGAAACGCGATGGTGGTGAAACGCCGCTTCATGAGGGGCTTGAGCTTCGCATTGTTCGCGATCTTGCTGGGAAAGGAAGTCCCAATCATCAGTTGCTCCTCTGGCTGGTCGACCAAGGTGCGACATTGGTGGGTACTGAATCACCGGAGTTACTGGTGATGGAATACGAAATTGTTCGGAAGTCCTTACTCAGTATGGATGACGCTTCGTCGCCAAAGACCGAAATGGAAACCGAACTAGCAGCGTTGCTTCATCGTCGTGATCAGTTTATCGCTAAACGGATTGATGAGACGCTTCAAGAAGGACAGTCCGCCTTTCTATTCATCGGCATGTTACACGATGTCGCAAAGTGGTTGCCAACGGACTTGACTATCGAGTTCCCATTCGGACAGCCTAATCGTCAACAACTCGTCGCAAACTCAGCACTCAAAGGATCATAAAAATGTCATCTGAATCAGAACGAACACCGCAAGATAAGCTCAACGATATTACTTCGATCCTGGGCTCCGATGGGATGTTTGGAGGAGTATCGAAGATCATCCAGCAGCTCGGTGCATTAGCGGAGAAGGGCGAACACTTTAAGCGAGCGATGGAAGGTGATACCGATACCGATTCGCCTGCGAAGAAGATGGCAGGAAGCTTTGACTACTCAGTTAGATTCGGAACACTCAAAAAAGATGAATCGATGAAGGTCTCTCCAGAGCCTACCTCGCCTAAAGCGAGTTCGAACAGATCGTCGGTGGCAACTGCTGCAAAGATGACACCACAGGTTGAAGCCCGAGAAGCGGAAGTCGAATTGTTTGAGGAAGAAGATCATTTGCTGATCGTTGCTGAAATGCCGGGGGTGTCCGCGGATGGAGTCGAGCTAACTTTTACTGAACAAGGGGTACAAAT
>JAIYDQ010000063.1 GCA_027487375.1 Planctomycetaceae bacterium | reverse complement strand
TCTCATCCAAGAAAATCGTCCCAGTGTGAGCCGCTTCGAACCGGCCCGTTCGGTTGTTCACCGCGCCTGTGAAAGCTCCGCGAACGTGTCCAACGAGTTCGCTCTCGAGAAGGCGTTCGCTGAGTGCTCCACAGTTCACCTTGACGAACGGTCCGCCGCTACGATGGCTTAGTCGGTGGATCGCGTTTGCAATCAACTCCTTACCGGTTCCGGTCTCGCCAAGAATCAGCACTGACGCGTTCGATTTCGCAACGCGTCGAGTCACGCGATAGACCTCAGCCATTGCAGAACTCGAGCCGATGATGCCACTGATGGGCAATCCCGAGTCGTGTCCGTTAATAGATGATGCTACGTGTGCCATCGCTTTTCGTGTTTACTTTTCTGGAATTGTGTCGGCGGCGCTGGAGCCTGGACCAGCGTTTGTCGTCTTGGAATCGAACAGCGACCGCAATAAAACGCGATCGGTTGAATCGAGTTTTGGGGCTTTCGAGTTTTGTTGTACGTCTTGGAGGATTGCAGATGTAAGTCCTATGTTTTCAGTAAGACTCGTGTGAAAGATTCCTTGTATGCCCTCTGAGTCGGCTAAACGTTGTTGTTCCGAAGTCCATTGCGAAGCCATGATGACGATCGGTAACGTTGCTGTCCTCGGAGCAGCACGTAGCCGTTGGACGAACTCGGATAGGCTCATATCTGCAACGCGGTCGACAATGAAAATCATCTCGTAGGGATGCGGTTCCTGGATTATTCGGATGGCTTCGCGAGCGTTTCGAGCATTCTCTGAACGGATTTGGAGGGCTGAAAGCTGACTTGCAAGCGTATCACGAAGATCGGAGCTTCCTCCAATTATCAGTGCAAGCGGGTTCGACTCCAACTTCATCATTTCGGCACGCGTTCCAGCGATTCCATAATTCAGTCCGACATTCTCGCTTGTTTGAATGGTCTTATACAACGCTTGGACAGCCGCGTATCGCGTCGCAGGTGTCGCATCTTTTGATAGTCGCGTCAACGCTTGAACGACTCGGGATGGATCTTTTAATCCTCGGTCTAGCAATTGCCCTAAGATCTGAGTCGCTCGCAACTCGGCTCCCAGTAGTTGCTCTCTTCGTGCAACTTCAAGTACATTAAGCAGGAACTCCGGTGTATCGTTTTGTTTTTCAATTTGACCGTTTAAAAATGCCGCCGGCGATTCAACCATCCATAGACCAGATTCCTGATAGGCTTGTTCAAGTAGAACGGCATTGGCTAATGCAGCCCCTTCGACACTGTTCTGACTAGGGATCCTCAATATCAAGGATGCCAATGAAGCTGCTTCCGCCAGGAAGTTGTCTGAAGGTGTTCCGTCTTTCCAATCGAGTCGCGTCTCGTTGGCGCGCCAAAGCCAATATGAAATTGGAGGAGGAGTCTGTTCGCTCTTGGCAATACGATACTCGTTCACTTTCCCCTTCAATCGCGTTAGGAGCGTTCGTGCGACGGATGCTTCGGTCGGCAGGGGTTCACCGGCTGGAGATAGCCTCTTTTTGATGCTCGCGGACGCAGATGACTGAGGGTCCGCAACGAAAAGTCCCGTTGATAATTCGGCTAGATAATCGGTACCTGGAATTTTTGCTGCGAGTTCCAGCAGCCTCTCAAAGGACTGCGGATCAGCCACATTCATCGCGGCCTTCAGTGCAGCTTTTCCTTCGTCGCGGAAGGTGACGATGACTTCCGAAGCAATACTTGGAAGAGGAGTTTCGGAGGCAATGGCCGACTCGATTAAGGCACGTAAGCCTGCTGGGCCAGCGGCTTGGATTGCAAGTGCTCCTCGCTTTTTGTCGACTAATTCAGTTGCACTTAGATTCTGAATTGCCTTCTTCAAGGTTGCGTCATCGGTAACGGTCTTGCTCGCGCGATCCAGCATCTCTTTGATGGAAACCTTCTGATTATCCGTTAGCGGACTTTCGGGGCTGGAGAGCTTTAGCCATGTCTCCAGACCAGCCGCCCGCACCATCGCGAGACTGACTGCGGGGTCGGTCGCAATCTTAGGAATCTGATCAACAAAGACGCCTAACTCTTTCCACTGATTGATTCGCGAAAGGTAAAGAATGGCACGAGCCGTTTCGACAGGCGAACGAGGGGGATTTCGCTTAATCGACGAAACGACTGGGTGCTCGCCCTCCTGGCCCCAAAGATTGACTTGCCCTGTCAACGTGGAAGCCAATACAACGATACAGAACGCGTTAAAAAAGCAAGATTTCGATTGAAGCCGTACAAACATGGCGAAGCGTCTTGATCAATGAAGTGAATTTTGGGGAGGAGACTTTACGGCGAGCAGTTGCGTCCATCGATCGATTTGATGCTGAACTTCAAGAGGCTGGCTTGATCCATAGGACTTGTAAGCCGCGACTGCTCCAGCGACACCCAAGGCCGAACGCAACGAATCGGCGTGTGTGAATAACTCTGGATCGACGCTCGCAAAGTCTTCATTACTGAGATCTGCAAGAGCAATTTTTTTCTTGCGTGCCACTCCGACCAAAGAGCCCACATGATGATGAGCTGTTCTCTGCGGCATCCCCTTCAGAATCAGGGCTTCCATCAAAGTAGTGGCATCCAGATAACCTTGATCAATTCTTGCAGCGATGGATTCAATCTGAAGCTCGGACTCCTCGACAATCGGGATCGCAAGTTCTAAACAGGCTTGGACCGTATCAAACGAGTCAAACAAAGGCGGCTTATCTTCTTGGAGATCTCTGTTGTACGCCAGCGGTAGTCCCTTGATCAAAACCAAAAGCGTTTGAAGGTTCCCCACGACGCGAGCCGTCTTGCCTCGTGTGAGTTCAAGCGTGTCCGGGTTAATCTTTTGCGGCATAATCGAACTGCCGGTGCAAAACTTATGCGGGAGCTTGATGAAACCGAACTCGACGGTGGACCAAAGAATCCACTCTTCAGCCCAACCACTTAAGTGTTCCGCAATCATTGTCAAGACGAATGCGGCTTCAACAGCAAAATCACGATCGCTACTGATGTCGATACTATTTGCTGCGACTCCTTCGAAGCCTAATTTTTCAGCTGTCCAATGACGATCAATTGGAATCGAGGTTCCTGCGACCGCAGCAGCTCCTAACGGACAAACGTTGGCTCGCTTTCGGCAATCGGCAAGTCTGGAGCGATCTCGGCTCAGCTTTTCGATGTAAGCCAGCCAATAATGCGAAGCAAGAACCGGTTGAGCTCTTTGCAAATGAGTGTAAGCAGGAAGGATTACTCCGGCATCTTTAGTACATCGACTTAAGAAAGCGCGCTGAAGATCTGCAAGCAAGCGGTCAATTTGGTCGCAGGCTTGTCGAACCCAAAGCCGAATGTCGGTCGCAACTTGGTCATTTCTAGAACGGCCTGTGTGAAGCTTTCGTCCAACATCTCCCAAGCGATCGATAAGCGCCTGTTCGATATGCATGTGGATATCTTCCATCTCGATCCGCAAGGGGAGCTTGCCCTGGTCGAGCTCGACTTCGATTTCGGACAATGCGGTTTGAATCGCGGCTGATTCTTCTTCGGTAAGAATGCCAACTCGGCAGAGCATCTCGGCGTGTACCTTCGACCCGCGAATGTCTTGCGGATATAGTCTGGAATCGAAGCTGACGCTTTCAGAAAATCGAACGAGTCGTGCATCAGTCGAAGCTTCGAAGACTCCGCTGCGAGAAAGTGGCACCAAGGCAATAATTCCGATTACTAAAACGACAGGAAAGGATTTAAAGGGGCTTGTCTCGCTGAGAAGTCAATTCCCAGCGTGGCACGCGATTTGGTTGGACGCTGAATAACTTGGCATATCCGAGGATGCTCGCGTCTGGAAAGCACTATCGCTCGATTCTACCATCGATGGAGATCTCATGAAGTATCTCTGCTCAATTCTCAGGCGTCGGGTCTCCACCGACGGATGAAGCCAACCTCCCGCGTCGTGGTGTGATTTTGGGACAATCCTCTGCAAAGCCAGGATCAGATCCATTGCGGCCCCCCTAAGGGACTCCACGCACCAAGAATCGTCTTTCGGGTCCGCCTTGGCGGAGAATCTGTCGTTATGCGAGGAATTCGTCGCGGGCAAACCCGACTGAACGAATTCTTTGCTATCCGCCTCACTCTTACGCATCTCACTCAATTCTATTGCGATTTGGTCTGCGTCCAACTCTGTCCACTTTGCGATTGCAGATATCCAGCAAATCAGGGTTATGATTCCGGCGAAGGTTACCAAGGCATGCATCCATACGGCGTAATGAGGAATGCCCTGAAGGATGATCGGATAGGTTGATGGTTGAAACCAAAGTGATAATGCAACTGTTCCAACGATGACGGGGACAAATCGCAACCAAACATGCCACCGACGAACGTGAGCAATCTCGTGAAGAATTACCATTCGCAATTGGTCATCATTCAGCTTCTGCAGGAGTGCATCGCTAAGGACCAAACATCTCAAAGGGGGCAACCAACCGACTACCATCGCGCAGGCGACACGGTGGTTGGTTGACCAAAAGAGAATCTTCGGTGATCGAGGAACATGACACTTCCATAGCTCCCTAATCCACTCAACTCGCTTTGTTGAAATTGCCGAATGGTCGTCATCGATACCTTCCAGTTCTTCTGTGGACCAACACCAAAGCATTCCATAGGGGACAGCGAAGACGACAGGTATCATCACAGAAACACATAGCATCGACTTGGTAGAGGAACTGAATTCCCAAGCGATCGACGTTGCAGTTGCAAGATCGATTGCGAAGCATGCGACAATCGGCATAGCAAAGACTAACAACCAAGTATGCCTAGCATGTGACCAAAATGTACGAATCCAGCTTTCCAAGTTCGGGTCGTCACGCCGCGATGCGACCGATGAAACGAGCAAGCTTCTCCAACGATGTGACTGAGAATCGATCAGTACCACCATCAATACCGTTGGAAGCATCCAAATCAGAAGAGACCAACCAAGCCCTTGAAAGCCAGGAATCAGCTTCGATGGCATCGTTCCCCAGCCGATGATTGCTAAGAAAAAGGGGGACAAAAGAACCCAACTCCACTGAAGAAGTCGTTTGTAAATGACATGCGATTCTGCAATTTCACTGGGCCGAGCCCCTTTTGCTAGAGCGGCATTCAAACGAGTTTCAATAAATTTGCTCGCGAATCCATATGCTGAAACTAAGATCAGCATCCCAACAATTGATTCGATCGGTTGGACTCGGCTTGGATGAAAATGCTGAAGATCGGTTGGAAGCTGACGAATAGTCGCAAGGGCTACCGAGTGCAAAAAATCGTCATGTAGCAGCGAAGGCAACATGGGCATCGCGACAGTTGCAAGGAGCAAGCAAAAATAGAGAAGCTGCATGAGCTATCTTCCGCTCCTAAAATGAAAAGTCTTCGGCTAAAGTGCGTGATGCACAAAAGTTTTGCAACAACCGCATCAAGCAGACTAAATAGAAACTGAATTTGCTTCAATTCTACGCAGCGATAAAACCGACAATTGTCTTTAGCTCAAGGCATGTCGTGCGGTTTAGGAGACCTGTATCGATTGCATCTTACGATTCCCTTGTTTCTTGAATCCAAAAGGAATCCCACAAAGAGAGTTGCTGGATAAGCTAGAATAAACTGACGCGATGCTACTGATTGAATTTGTTGATTCAGTTTGTCGTTCATTCTCCCGATTTGTCATTCGCAAGCCACTGTTTCCCTACGAATGCCGCTCCCACTGAACTATTACGATTCCAGCGGCATATGGAGCTGGGCAAAACTGGTGGAGCTCTGGCGATTTCGTGAGCTGCTTTACACTTTCTTCTCGCGTGACTTGACGATTCGCTATCGGCAAGTGTTGATCGGCGTGGCTTGGGTTTTGATACAACCAGCATTATCGATGCTCATTTTTGTGTCGCTTTTCGGTCTCCTAGAAACCCGTGCCACGGCAGACGGAAGTCAGTACGCATCGGATGCGGCGGTCGTGTTCTTGGGTGTCTGGTGCTGGCAGTTTTTTGCCTCTGCCCTTCGCGATGGAACCGGCGTGTTGGTCAATTATCGTCATGTGATTACGAAAGTATATTTTCCGAGGATTTTGCTTCCCATGTCGAGCGTACTCTGTGCGCTTTTTGATTTTGTCGTGGGGGGGCTAATCTTGGTACCCATTCTGTGGATCACGAACTGCACTGTTGTTTGGAGCCAGATTTGGGCGATACCGATCTTGGTAGCTTGGCTTGTATTGCTCTGCGTCGCGTGTGTCGCTTGGTTGTCATCGCTCAACGCTGCTTATCGCGACGTTGGATACGCACTTCCGTTCGTTTTGCAAATCGGAATGTACTTGTCACCCGCTGTTTATGACGCTTCGCGAATTCCCGAGCGATGGAGCACTCTCTATCAAGCCAATCCGATGGCGTCGATTATCACGTGGTTCCGGTGGTCTTTATTGGGAGGGCCCGCACCCTCGGCGATTGCCACCCTCGCAGCGATTGGCGTGACTGTTTTGCTTTTGATCAGTGGACTCGCGTGGTTTGAACGATCAGAACGACTCATGGCAGATCGGATTTAAGTGACGTCATGAATGACACTGCAATCCATGTTGATAAAGTCAGTAAGTGCTTTGCAATCGGCAATGGCACTGAGTACGCGCGTTTGACGGAAGCCGTCGCCGGGAGCATCAAATCTGTAACGCGAGCCGCATGGCGAAAAACAGCGAGTCAAGTGCAACCCGCATTAGATGCTGATGAAAAAGCGGTCGACACGCGACGAGAGGGAAATAAGTTTTGGGCTCTGCGCGATATCGACTTTCGCGTCCATTGTGGTGAAGCGGTAGGTATTGTTGGTGGCAACGGCGCGGGCAAGAGCACACTTCTGAAAATACTTTCACGAATCGTGTCTCCCACCTCGGGACGTGTCGGTGTTCGTGGCCGCGTGGGCTGCTTGCTGGAAGTCGGAACTGGATTTCACCCCGAGCTGACTGGCCGTGAGAATGTCTTTTTGAACGGAACGATACTCGGGATGTCGCGACGTGAGATTCGACGAAGGTTTGACGAGATTGTGAGCTTCGCGGAAGTGGAAACTTTTATCGACACGCCGGTCAAAAGATACTCAAACGGGATGATTATTCGCCTGGGGTTTTCAGTAGCCGCCCACTTTGAGCCTGAGGTTTTTATTATCGACGAAGTCCTCGGGGTTGGAGACGCGTCTTTCCAAGCAAAAAGCCTTGCCAAAGCCAAAGAATTCCGTGACGAGGGTCGAACGGTTCTCCTGGTTTCCCACTACATGCCATCTGTCATCGAATTTGCGACGCGGGCAATCCTGATTCAAGAAGGTCGTATTGTCGCAGACGGTGACCCAACGCAAATTGTGGATATGCATCTTCGGCGGGATAGTAACGATCATTGAGGCGTAAAAGAAAAGGGTCGGAAACCGAAAAACACGCTGCGTATCAATTGGAAGGCGTTACTTTGCGCTGGAGTCCCGGCTTTAGCCGCTTTATGGAGCATCCCAGGTGTTCAGCGCCTAAAGGCTGTACTCCAGCAAGGTTGCGATTGATTTTCAGGTTCAAAGTGGCGATGTCCAATCAAGGATTCGTGACGTAATCGGTCGCTTCGCGTGTCGCAAAATTTTGCTAGGAAGCTATACTTGGGTGCCGCCGATTATCCTCACTCGTTAGACCCCATCGCTATGCAAGTTGGCTTATTCATTCCGTGTTACATCGATCATTTTTACCCGCAAGTAGGGATGGCGACCGTCGAGCTTCTCGAGCAGTTTGGCTGCCAAGTCGAGTTTCCTGACACACAAACTTGCTGTGGCCAGCCCATGGCGAACACGGGTTGCACGAATGACACTCGACCACTTGCTGAAAAGTTTTTCCAAATTTTCCGCAATTACGAATACGTCGTATGCCCTTCGGGTTCGTGCGTCTCGATGGTCAGGAATCACTACGAAGAATACCTTGCCGGTCGCGAAGGGTTTGCGGAGCTGAAAGCGAAGACCTTCGAGCTTTGCGAATTTCTGACCGATGTTTTAAAGGTACAGTCGCTCGACGTGGATTTTCCCTACCGCGTTGGGCTTCATGCAAGCTGCCACGGACTACGCGAGCTACGACTGGATACATGCTCTGAATTAATGACGCAAGGTCCAGGTAAAGTGCGACGCCTTTTAGAGATGGTTCGAGGCGTAGAAATTGTTCCGCTGCAAAGAGCAGACGAGTGCTGTGGTTTTGGTGGGACTTTTGCGGTTGTTGAAGAGGGCGTGTCGATTCTGATGGGACGCGATCGCGTCGCCGATCACGTGCAAGCTCAAGCTCAAGTGATGACCGCAACCGACATGAGCTGCCTGATGCATATGGCAGGGATCTCAAGTCGACAAAAACAACCGATTGAAATGATGCACATTGCAGAGATACTTTGTGGAAG
>JAIYDQ010000452.1 GCA_027487375.1 Planctomycetaceae bacterium | reverse complement strand
GCTGAATCTGGAACGATGGCATTGCTTTTAAGAAGAGCGATAAGTTTGTCATCAACTCATTGAAGCAGAGCAATCCGAGCGGAGTTAAAAGAGCCTCCGATAGACTTCGTTCTCTTGGGTGACTTGTTTGCCTTCACCCCACCAACTGAACTGCCCTGCTTGGATAATCTAAGGCAGCGTGGGACGAGTTGCAAGCATGTCGCTTTTAGATCGCTAAACACTTGCGACGGTCGGGACAAGCCCGAGCCGTCGCGATCTGAGGGCTGGGGTTCGTGTGTGTGTAGTACGCCAAACCTGTTGCGACAGTCGGGGCAAGCCCGAGCCGTCGCGGGGGGCGTTGGTGCGCGGAGTGCGTGAGTGAATTGGTGCGCAGGTGGGTAGGATGCAGAACAGGTTGTGGCGAGCGCGGGTTCGGGTTCGTGTTCGGGTTCGGGCACGAGTACGAGTACGAGTACGAGCACGAGACTTAGCACTAGCACTAGCACTAGCCGTCGTGGGATGTGGGTGTGGCGCGTGGATGAGGCGTGGAAGGAACGACTTTTGACTGCGCGATGCACTAAGACTGACTATTCACGGTATTCGAATTAGCGGCTAGGGCTGCTTATCGAGTCGTTCGCATGACCGCTATTGTTTTGTTCGAGGGCCACGATTTTTTCTAAGCGTCTTTGGTGCCGACCTCCTTCGAATTCTGTTGCAAGCCAAATGCGGACCAAGTCACCAACGGGACGGTCGCCGATCAGATCGCCGGGCAAGCACAGGATATTCACGTCGTTATGGCGTCGACACATTTCAGCCATGACTTCATCGTCACACGAAGCCGCACGAACGTTTGGAAATTTGTTGGCGGCGATCGCCATTCCGATTCCCGTTCCACAAATCAAAATTCCTCTTTCGACTCGTCCATCCGAAACGCGTGAGGCGACCTCTAACGCATAGTCTGGATAGTCAACCGCACTATCACCTTGTGTGCCGAAGTCGAGCGTTTCGTGTCCGTCAGCTTGCAAGAGTGTGACGAGCTTGCTTTTAATTTGGTAGCCGCGATGATCGCTTCCGAGTGCTAGTCGCATGGTTCTCTTTCAGACGTTTTTGATCCAGGTTGGAAATGACTTTGTATCAAGCTTCTCGACCCACTCATCTAGACATTGATCAATCCGATCAGCACACTTTCGATAGGCTTCGATTGGTCCGCCGTAGGGATCGCTAATATCAGAGCCAGCGGGAGCGAGGCAAAAAACCTTTGAGCTAACGTGTGGCCATCTGCTCAAGATTGCTTGTCGATGATTGGATGTCATCGTGAGGATTAGATCGGATCGCTCGAGTAGGCTTTGCGAGATGGACCGAGATTGGTGATCGTCAAGACTTAAGCCTCGTTCCTTCATCGCCTGCAGGGCACCCTCGGAAGCTGGGCCGCCGGGTTGAGCCGCTACTCCTGCGGAAACGATACGAAAAGTCATCGATTCAACTTGTGCCTTGAGTTTATCCTTGAGCAGCGATTCCGCCATGGGTGAGCGGCAGGTGTTTCCAGTGCAGACAATGAGTACCGTATACGAAGTGGAAGAAGAAAGATTCTCAGCAGTCATCAGACCCTCCCGTAAAATTTCACAACGATTCCCGTCAACACGAACTACAGTCGTGACCCCCACACGGTCAATGGTACCGGAATCGATCACAAAGGCCACATCTTCCGAAACTTGCGAAGGTTCGTTGGCCAGAATTGAATTGTCGAATCGGGGAGACCGATGAAGCGAGCGGTTTCCGTTGCTAGTTTTGCTTTCTCCAGATATCGCTGGGCTAGGATCTGACTTAGTCGCTTGCGTAACCTTGGAAAGCATCGAGCTATCTGAGCGCCACGCTGGCATAAGCACCAATGGACCAGCGGTGAGTCTTGCCACTTGCAAGAAGGCTTCATGCCTTGGATTTGAAACGCCGAACCAGCCTTCTTCGGCGAGCACCAAATCACGGGTCGCTTGTGGAAGCGAATCGATCAAGCTCCCCTGTTCCCCATCTTGGAAAACAAGATCGACGGGTCCGGGCCAGCATCTCTGTGCGATGCGTAGAGCGACGTCGGAAGCCGAAGGCGAGTAATCCAAGAGCTCGCCAACCGACCGCATCATCAAGACTGCTCGAGGCTCGCCTGGCTGTCGATCGGGGCCGAGTAAGCCGTTCATCTTTTCAATTGAGTGCGGACGTAGGCCGCTGGCGGCAACCATGTAGTGGCCGTCGTTGGGGAAGGCGACAAGATGCCCTTCCGCCAAGGCTTGAACAGCCGTGTGAATTACATCTCGAGGATCTTCGGTTTTTCTCCAGTCGAGTATTTTGGTCATCAATTGAGTGACGTTGGGAGGTCCGAGCTCGGTCACTTGACAAATTCGTTCACGCCAAGCCGACAGAAACGAGTATAACTTAACACCTAGGCTTTCCACAACTTGGCATGCGACACAGCCAGGGCAAGTTAGTTTTTCGTGCTAGGCAATGAGCCGTGAGCGCTAGCTCCGGATTTTCCCATAGCAACCCGGAGCTAGCGCTCACGGCTCAGTCCGTATTTTGAATAACGGACTTGCCTCATGACACGGCGCCCTTTTAAGCGAACAAGAACACGATGGACCAGTAAATATGCAATCGCGGGAGGAGCCAATTCAAACAGATTCTAGCCGTCGTCGATGGATGGGGATGGGCATTGCCGCTACGTTGACTGCGTGTTTTGAAACAATCACGGGGGCAGGATGTGGCAGTGCGTCGAGCAAACTTGGCAATCCGCAGGACGGGTTGGCCGTTTCCGATCAAATAGCGGGTGTCGATGTGCTCGTTTGGGGGCGACTTGGGTTGGCAGACGGTCGGTTCCAAAAGCCGCGAGCAATGGTAATCGACTCGGAAGATCAGCTTTACATCGTTGATAAAACTGGGCGAATACAAGTCTTCGACGCAAATGGAAATTTCTTGCGTAAGTGGAACACGCCGGCAATCGCAAATGGTAAACCGACCGGGCTTGGTATCAATCGCGATAACTTGCTGATGGTCGCTGACACACATTATTTCCAGATATTGTTCTACAAGCTTGATGGAACTCCGGTACCGGAGAAGACGATTGGTGGGACGAACGGTCCTAACATTGGACAATTCGCGTTTGTGACGGACGTTCTTCAGGACCGCGAAGGAAACTACTTTATCTCGGAATATGGTGAATTCGATCGAATCCAAAAGTACTCGTCGACTGGCGAATTCATCTGTCGATTTGGAGAGACCGGAGATGGGCCGCTGCAGTTCAGCCGTCCGCAATCGATGGTACTGGATTCAAGTGACAATCTTTGGATTAGCGACGCTTGCAACCACCGAATCCAAGTCATTCGCTGCGAGAATGAAAAACCGGAATTAGTACGGATCATCGGCAAGCAAGGGGGAGAGCCTGGCGAGTTCCGCTACCCGTACGGTATTCAGCTAGGAATCGATGATTTTCTTTACGTGGCTGAATTTGGAAATCATCGCATTCAAAAACTCGACATGCAGGGAAAACCAATACAGCGTTGGGGAGAACCCGGTCGAAAGCATGGCCAGCTAGACCAACCTTGGACGCTCGCTCAGGACAGCTTGGGGCGAATTCATGTTTTAGATTCGGGGAACAATCGCGTGCAACGCCTTGAGCTTTGAAACGCGGAAACCGGGAGAAGAAACAAAGGGAACGAGCCCTGGCGCATGGAAACTTGTTCGACAGCGTCTCTTTGAACCGGACAAACAATCGCAATTCTGCTGGAGTGCAGTTTTTATGCGCTGAGGACCGTAGATGCTCCCAAAGCGGCTGAAGCCTGGACTCCAGCGCAATGTGGCGCAGTCCAACTCGGATTAGTCTGTGCTGAAACGGCTTTGAAGTACTCCGGCAGACGTCAGCTTGAAGGCTTTTCTATCCACTACCAAATCCACTACCAAATCCATACCCGATCCACACCCGATCCACACCCGATCCGCTAACCCAATCCAGACCCGATCCAGGGTAAATCGTTCCAATTCCAGAGTAAATCTTCTGCAAGATAGATACGGGACGGCCTGAGCATTGCTTCCTTTCCGACGCGTACGGATACCTCCTGAAAGCCATGACAATCCACAGCCCCCGATGGAAAGACTTGCATTTTCGTCATCGAGCAGCCTCCAAAAGGCCAAAACGACGCGTTCTGCGGTTAATTTTGGGTTGCCGTGACAGGCCTAGTGAGCATACAATTTAGGCAGTGACGTTTCTTTCAAATCCGTTTCTAAATCACACTCTTGGGATATATACGATGGCGTTAGTACTGACCGAAAAAGCTGCGGAACAAGTATTGAAGTTCAAGCAGGAGAATAGTTTGTCCGATGATGCATTCCTGAGAATTGGCATTTCTGCTGGCGGTTGCAGCGGATTTAGCTACGAAATCACGTTCGACGATAGCTTTGATGCGACCAAAGACAGCCGATACGAGCAACACGGTGTCTCGCTAGTTGTTGATAAGAAGAGCTCGATCTTGCTCGACGGAACCCAAGTCGATTGGCACGAGAGCTTCGACAAGCGAGGCTTCACTTTCGAAAACCCGAACGCGGTCAAGAGCTGCGGTTGCGGAAGCTCGTTCCAGGTGTAGTTCTCACCTAAATGTTTAATACGACTAAAAGTCAGGCCCGTGCAGAGCCTGACTTTTTTGTTTCATAAATAGGCCCACGAGACGCAACTTTTGATCGAGGACAGTCAGGATGCATCCCACCAAGCTCGGCTTACTTTTCCTTCACGGATATCCTCTCGATAGCCGGATGTGGGACGCTCAGGTGGAGAGATTTCGCGGAAAGTATGTGATCCTCAGACCGAACTTTGCTGACTTCCGATGGAGCACGATCGCTGAATTAGCGGACCAGATTGCTTGGCAGGTCAAGAACCCTGCCCCAGCTAACGTGGAAGCTGATTCTAACCGATGGCCCAAGAGGTGGATCGTTTGTGGACTTTCGATGGGCGGATATGTCGCATTTGAGTTTTGGAAACGTCATCGCGATGCAGTTGCTGCTTTGGTACTTAGCAATACGAAAGCTACCGTCGATGATGAGAGCGCGAAAGCCAATCGACGTTCTGTCATAGAACGAGCGTTGAGTGAGGGAAGCGAATGCGTCACGCTCCCGATGATACCCAAGCTGCTTGCCGCAAGTACCATCGATAGGCAAAGTGAAAAAGTAGCTGAGCTAAGCCAAATGATGCGAGCCATTTCGAGCGAATCGGTACGGCGATTTCAGCAGGCCATGATCGATCGATTCGATTTCTCAGAGGAGTTAGCCAGTTTCGACGTGCCTACTTTGGTGATTGCTGGTGCTGAGGATGGAATTACTCCAGCGAGCATGATGGCCGTGATGGCTGATAGGATTCCGCAATCCCTGTTTAGGGTGATCAGCGGTGCCGGGCATCTTGCTCCAATGGAAAACCCGATGGATTGGAACGATGCTTTCGACGACTTTGCCCAAATGCTTGAACAAACAGAAAATGGTTAGATTTGCAGGGTCGGTGGGTTGCTGGGTTGAGGTTACTTACCCATAATCTTGGCTAATAGAAGCGTGGCTTCTGGGGTGGTGAGGAGTTCTCATCTACTTGTTCTTGTTTCGTCTTAAATTCCCTTGGAGAATTCCTGATGGCTCTTGTGCCGCTTCGCAAAGTACTCGATCACGCAGCAGAAAATGGTTACGGAGTGGCCGCGTTCAATGTCAATAACATGGAACAGATTCAGTCGATCATGGAAGCCGCTAAAGAGACCGACTCGCCGGTTATCATCCAAGCTTCCCGCGGTGCACGATCTTATTCGCAAGACGCATTCCTTCGACACCTAATGCTGGCCGCTGTCGAACTTTACCCTCAGATTCCGATTGTGATGCACCAGGACCACGGCAACTCGCCTGCCACTTGCAAGTCAGCAATCGATAACGGGTTTACTTCGGTGATGATGGATGGATCGCTGGGGGAAGATGGCAAGACTCCTGCCTCGTTTGAATACAACGTTAAAGTGACTTCTGAAGTCGTGAAGATGGCTCACGCCCGCAACGTCTCGGTCGAAGGCGAGCTTGGATGTTTGGGATCGCTTGAAACCGGTGGTGGCGAGGCCGAAGATGGACACGGTGCAGAGGGTGTTCTAAGCCACGATCAGTTGCTGACCGATCCAGCTGAAGCAGCCGAGTTCGTGAAGCTGACAAACTGCGATGCGCTGGCTGTTGCAATTGGAACGAGCCACGGTGCGTATAAGTTCACCCGCAAGCCAGACGGTGAAGTGCTTGCGATGGATCGAATCGAAGCGATCCACAAGATGCTTCCCAACACACACTTGGTCATGCACGGCAGCAGTAGCGTTCCTCAAGAACTTCAAGACATCATCAATGAATTCGGTGGGCAAATGAAGCAAACTTGGGGTGTACCTGTTGAGGAAATTCAACGCGGTATTAAGTCTGGTGTTCGCAAGATTAACGTCGACACCGATTGCCGAATGGCGATCACCGGAGCGATTCGCAAGGTGCTGATGCAGTCGCCAGAAAAGTTTGATCCTCGGGACTATCTCAAGCCAGCTCGAACAGCTATGAAAGAAGTCTGTGCTGCTCGGATGATCTCGTTCGGCCAAGCTGGTAACGCAAGCAAGATCAAAGCTTAGTTGCCAAACAATAGTTGAGGTTGCAGAGAAGGGTTTCAAGCTGATGAAACCCTGAGCCGATGGCACTGGACAAATGGCACTCGCTTTAGTTGGACAGGGCCCGGTTGAGCACGATAATCGTTCGCAACCGTGTTGGAGTACAGCTTTAGGCGCCGAACACCCAGGATTTGCCAAAAGCGGCTAAAGCCTGAACTCCAGCGCAAAACCTGGCGATCTCGAACTAAACCGATTGATTTCAGGAGTTAGCGGCGGGTTTCGACTTTGCCACGATGGACCCGATAACAGCCTCGGCAACTGCTTTAGCAAATTCGCTTAGGGGGCAGGAACGCTTCGGCTTCTAGGGGATTTCTTTATGAAGAACCCCCACTAGAGATGGTTAAACTTCCATTAAGTGTTAACAGACGATAAATAATTGCCTTTAAAGCTTGACATCCTCTGTTCGCTTCAGGCACAATGGGAACCGCTCGGTAAGGCATGGAACTAGCCTCTTTTTACCGAGTGAAAGATCGTCTCTGAATTCTCTCGTCTCGAATGGAGTTTTGACCTATGGGCTCATCAATCAGATTTACCAAGCCATGTTCCACTTGCGGTAGAAACATTGAAATTCCGATTGCTCACTTGGGACGCGAAGTTGCTTGTGGGCACTGTGGGTCCCGTTTCGTGGCGTCGATAGAGGATCGAACGGCATCAAAGGAAGGTTCTCAGAATTTGGACGACCGAATCGACCGGTTGCTGGCGAGTGCAGGGTCCTCGTCCGGACGGTTGCGAGCGGTTCACCCTACTCCCTACGCTCCATCTGTGGGCATGTCCTACGAGGTGTAGCGATCTTCGGGGACGATCCGATTTATCGCTTCCATCATCCTCGCTCCCCAAAAAGCCGTTGAAACTATCAGCGGCTTTTTTCGTTCAATGGCCTTTCAAATGATCTGAAAAGTTTGATGCAATTCAGTTCCCACATCGTGCTAATGGAGTCTTGTACTTACACTATCCATCTTAATTGGACAGCGTTAGGTTTGCGCTAGAGTTCAGGCTTTAGCCGCTTTTTGCAAATCCAAGGTGCTCGTCACTTAAAGGATGTACGCCAACGTGGTTGCGATCGATTATCGCGATCAACCGCGCACTGTCCAATTAAGCT
>JAIYDQ010000293.1 GCA_027487375.1 Planctomycetaceae bacterium | reverse complement strand
GCGATATCAAAATCAGCGTCGAGTAATTCGAAAGGCGTTGGCGATCGATCGATGAATCCAAGCGAGGTTGTAGCAAATACAACTTTCCAAATTGTCGCTGGATTGCCACGCGGGTGGGAGCAAATCGAGGCCATTGAAGACACTCTTAAGAGAAATTTTATACTCGACTCGAGTGCGGTGGCGCCTGAAGGTTCCATTGATCCTGTGGAACACTTTCTCAAGACCAAGCGAGGCCCCGCCTATCTGTTTGCAACGACTGCCGCGATGATGGTCCAATCGCTTGGACATGAGAGTCGGCTTGCTAACGGTTTCTATATCGATCGCGAATCGTTTGACGTCGCATCTGGCCAGCATCTGATTGGGAAAAAGCAACTTCACTGGTGGCCGCAAGTTTCTATCGACGGAGCGAATTGGATTAGTATCGAGCCGACGCCTGGCTATTTTCCTCCGCAAGAGCAGTGGACTCTTTTCCAGCGAGCTCAATGGGCCTGGAACTTCATAGCCCGATGGGTTCGCAGTAATCCATGGTTGCTCTTGGGTTTTACGATAAGTATCGTCCTTGCGTATCGAATGCGAGTTTTGCTGGCAGACAGCGTTTTGACGGCGATGGTGTTTTTGATCGGGCAACTGTCCATTGAACATCGGGTGGCTTGGTCGCTTTGGCTCATAGATAAACGCGCAGAGCTTGCGGGCTGCCCGAGGCCTTCGTCGAAGACGCAACGCCAATGGTTTCAGCGGACGCTATTTCGATCGATTGAATCTGATTCTCGCAACCGATTATCAGAATTCGACTCCATGCGTTATGTTCTAAATGCTCAAGATGAACTTCTCTACTCGCCTTGTCGCAATGACTCTCAGAAAAAGTCGATCCACTCTCAAGACATGGAGACACTTCGGCAGTCACTTGCGATACTAAGCAAGCAATGGACCGTTCGAAAAATGCGCAGTGCCGGTGTTCCCAAACAAAATGATGCCCCTAAGTTGAACCGCCCCCATGGATACGCTCCAGACTATGCCTCAATCCATTGAATCTGATAGCCAATACAAGTTGGCTGTTGAAGCAATTTCCCGCCTTCGAGGAAATCTCAACCGAACACTACTCGGAAAGCAGTCCGTGGTTGAGATGGTTATTGCTTGTTTGCTTTCCAAGGGGCATTTATTGTTCGATGATTTACCCGGGCTAGGAAAGACAACTCTTGCTAAATCATTGGTGGCGTCTATCGGTGGAGAGTTGTCCCGAGTCCAATGTACGCCAGATCTACTGCCGAGCGACATTACTGGCTTTAGCATCCTCAATCAAAAAACTCGCGAGTTTGAGTTTCGGCCAGGTCCCGTTTTCGCTGATGTGTTGCTAGCCGACGAAATCAATCGAGCCACGCCGCGAACGCAGAGTGCACTATTTGAAGCGATGGCCGAACGTCAAGTTACCGTAGATGGAGTGTCGCACCGATTGAGCAAAACATTCATGGTGATTGCAACTCAGAACCCGGTGGAAAGTCATGGAGCTTACCCTCTTCCGGAAGCGCAACTCGATCGATTCGCCATCAAGTTGCAGGTCGGATATCCCGACCGACAAAGCGAACTTGAGTTGCTGGAATCTCAAATCGGTGTCGCTGGCGATCGCGTTGTATCCTTGGAGACCTGCTTCGAAGAGATTGAACTGCATGAGATCCAAGAAATGGTAGCCAAGGTAGCGGTCGAGCTGCCTGTGAGGGAGTATCTTGTGAATCTTTGTGCCGCCACGCGGGCTCACAAAGCGGTTTCCCTAGGGCTTAGTCCGAGAGGGTTGTTGATTTGGCAAAGGATGGCACAAGCGAACGCGTTTCTGAATCTTCGTGGTTTCGCTACTCCCGACGACGTTCAGACGGTGGCTGGACCGGTTCTGGAGCTTCGGCTGACCGGTAGCTTCGATGACCCGAAATCCACCATCGAACAGATTTTTGACTCAGTATCAGTTCCGTATTAATTGAGTTTTCCGATAAATTTCGTAAAAATTGCATAACCAACCAACGTCTGGCTTGTTAAACTCGGGGCTTGAAGAGGCAGGCAGTAACTTGGCGGTTTCAGTTTCTGGGGCAGAAGATAGAATCCTCTCCCTCCTATTTTTACGATGTCGTTCTTCACCTTCTTTTGTTTAGCGTGCTTCGTCTTTGGTATCGCATATATTTCTTGGGCTGTTTACTGCCTCTGGAGATCTGAACCCAAGTTGGAAGGCCGCGTTCGCTGTATCATCAAACACGAGTACAAAGGTGAAACTTCGTACACACCGGTGATTGAGTTTGAATGGAAAGGAGAAAAAGTCGTCCTTGAAAATCTTCCGAAGCGCCGTGTGCGTCCAGATTTTGAAGTCGGTTCTAAGCTCCCGCTTTATTTCCCTTCGTACGCACCGCGCCTTGCACGACTAGAACCGGTCTCGATGCCGTTGGTAGCTGTCTCTGCGTTTGTGTCGGTGTTGTGTCTGATCATGTCGATCTCGTCGTTATAGAGAAACGATTTTGTCACATGCGTGAAAATGTTTCCCACGCAAAACGCTACTCGTAGCAGATTTTGTAAGACATCTGAAGGGCAGCGCGTTCAGACCTCTGCTCTTCAGGAATCACTAACGATTCCTGGGTACTTAAAAATTCAGCTGCAGGAGTACCTAACGTTGATAAATCGTTAGTTAGCCAAGCTTTCGTAGCCTTTGGGGAGAAGGTTCTTGGGCCATCGGAACCCAAGTCCTTCGCCGGTCAATAGCTCCGTCGGGACTACACCGCCCATGATCCTAAACATCGGGCGATAAAGTTCTTCCCAAGCTTCGTTTCCAACAGGACAATACTGGCGGCCGTTCCCTTCGACTGCGGTGATCGTAGGAATGTGTGCGGCAAGCGAAGCAGATTGCATAAATGATCCACCGATGCAGGTGAGGTCCTGCACGCAAAGGAACATTCCATAATGCTTCGCCGCTGCAGCCATCAAAAGGCTTTCGCTGATGCCTTTGCATGCCTTGAGTGCGACTCCGGTGTAACCTAACTGACGAGCGATTAAAAGTGTCTCTTGATCCGTCAGCGACTCGTCGATCACGACCGGCTTCAATCGTCCAACACGATGCATCGTGATGTCTTTGCGGTTCTTCAAGTCACGAGCGGTTGGCTGCTCGATGTACTGCAGTCGCTCGAAGGCGGTTCGCGAGAGTCGATCGATGCGTTCGATGAAATCAATCACGTAATCTTCGCTTGGACACGACTCGTTGAAGTCCAAGGAATAGGACCAAGGTCGTGATTGGCCGCTAGCAGTCGCTAGCCGGTCTACCTCGATAGTTCGTCCGACGTCCCAATCCAAATTGGTACCGCACAACTTAAGCTTCAAGTGCGTGAGTTGCTCGGCGTGGATCCACTCTTCCAAAGTCTCCGGCAAACCGTCACCAATGCGACGACCAAGATCTGCCTCGGATAGTGCATCCAGAGCGCCAACCAAGTGGTAAAGCGCGAGTGTTTCCGACGGTTTTGCCGATACGAAGTCCGATAGGTGCATTCCGGCGAATTCAATACCGAGCCACGTATCCAAGTGCTGCGGAAGAAGTTCACGGTCTAAGCATTGAAAGCAACTTCTGCCATGCAGTCTGCCGAAAGCATCATGGACTGCCGCGTCCACGCTAGAACACGCGAGCATAACTGCGAGGTCGGGAATGGGTTCGCTGAGCTTCATTTGCGATGCTAGCTCGACGGCCATGTTTTTGGCCTCTTCCTTGAGACGCATACCGAACTCAATAGGATGCGAACCAAAGTCGAGTGTGCCCGCTCGTTCGGTTATTCGGTCACAAAGACCGGCAACGATCAGCTTCACTTGTTCAGGAAGTATCGTCTTGCTAGGCCAAGCCCACGCGGTTCCAAGAGTCATCTGCCCAATGCCGCAAGCTTTTTTCTTCTTGGACTTGTCCTCTAATATCACGCACGTTTGCTGAAGCGCCACGTCTTTCACGACCCGCCCACCAAACTTCATCGGCGTGCGATACTCGAAGGAGGTTCTAGACGGAACAATTTCTGCGATCCGAAGTGATGAAGTTTTAGTCGCCATAATAAAATCTGAGCCCAACATAAAGACGGAGAATCGAAGCGACGCAGTGTGGCATTTCAACCGCCCAAAAGCAACCGGCTACCAGGAGTTTGCTCTTTGATAATCGAGGATTTACCAGTTTAAGATGCCGGAAATGGCGTAAAAGCCCATAAAACGCTATTTTCCTTCGACTTCTTTTCTAGACGACTTTCTGGCGCACAGCCCAAACAGCGGCTTGAGTTCGGTCCGATACGGACAGCTTTCTCAGGACATGCTGGACATGCTCCTTGACGGTTTCGTAGCCAATCCCTAGCGACAAAGCGATTTCTTTGTTTGTCAATCCATTGGCGAGGTGCTTCAAGACATCTAGTTCGCGCTGGGTCAATGATACGTCGTCGAAAACAAAAGCGTTCTTAGCCCTTGTACCGACGTTTGCGATCCGCTTTCGCTCAAGATGATCGATCGACGATTCTCCCACCATCGCCTTTTCAATTGCCGTTGTCAGGACAGCCAATCGCTGATCCTTGTAGACGATTGCTTTTGCCCCCAATGCGATCGCGCGAGCTGCATAGGTTGGGTTTTCATGGCCACTGTAAACTACCACTCTCGCATCGGATTTCATCGTGAAGATCCGTTGGAGCAAATCAATTCCGTCAATTCCTGGGAGTCGAATATCCAGAATGATCACGTCGACTTTCAACAACATTGAATCATCAAAGGCTTGCTCGGCGGATTCGGCTTCACCTGTAACAATATAGCCGCTCCGCTCGAGTAATGTACGCAAACCGATTCGAACGATTGGATGATCGTCAACCAGATAGACCGATTGGGGCATCTACACTATCTCCAAAACCATATTGGCGTTCCTAGATCAACAACCAGGGAAACCAATCCTCGCCCCCTTAACAACACCTTAAAGAGATTATCCGAACCGAGGCCGCGCCGCTATCACCCATGCGACGCTAACCTTAACATTCGAATACGGGCCAGTTGTTATCTCTGTGAAATCCCAATTCCGGCGTTTTCTGGAGTCAACGAAGCCGATTTTGGTTCCTCTGATGCTTCATCGACTTTACTCAGTCCTATTTCTACCGAGCCAGAAACTTTGGAAGGGGTCGCGTCGACGGCATCAGCCATCCAGGACGGATTTTGCAGAATGACAAGCAATTCATGATTTGTGAGTTCCTCGGCCGGAGCGAGATCCGCTGTCCCGTTCGCCGGCTCGCCAGTTGCCAAAGTAGGTTCGGAATTGGAGGCCTCGTTAGCTGCAACTTGCACCATTTCGGGAGAGGCGAGCATAGGTGGACGCTTGGCAACTAGGGAGCAATCTGCTGCGAAAGGATCTGCGAGGACGCTCGCCCCAAAAACTTTTCTCAAATCCTTACGAACAGTCGACGAATCAGTTCGTGAATCGATTGCTAAATCACCGGAACTGTCGCCTCTGAGAATTACGCTTTCACGTTCGACTGCTGGAGAATTCAACTCGATCGCTAACTTGATTCCGTTTGCTAACCAATGTTGATAAGCAAATGATTCGGCGATTTCCGTTGCTGTCATCGACATTCGCATCAAGACAGGCTTTGAATTCTGGATGCGTTCGAACAGCAATTCTTCAACGTCGAAGTCACAATAATCCACAACTCCTTTGGCTCGAGTTAATGCGATTGTCAGAGACTCTACGAGCACTCTGCGGGCCCGGATAACTGAATCAGCGATCGATGCCGTTGGAGCTGCGCGAGACGATAGACTTTCCACAACCGAAGGTGCAGTCATCTCTAAATCGCTCAAGTTCTCATCGACTTCGATTGTGTTTTCGATGTCGCTATTGCTGCTTACTTCAGCCACCACCGGCGCTTCGCTCGTCGTAGGGACTTCGAAGAAGTCATAGGGACGGTACTCCTCTTCATACAGCTTTGTAACCTGCAAACCCCTGGAGAATTGGTAAGAGCTAAGCAGGTTGTCTCGCGTGAATCGATACCCCCAAGGTCGCACTTGGATAGAAGATTCAATCGCGGAGATTTGAACTTCAAACGGAGGTTTGGCCTGCGGTGGTTTTTCGTTGGCTGTTTCAACCTTGGGAAGGTCCGTAACAATTTGCGTGAATGCTTCGGCAGGTTCTTCAAAGGCTTCCTTTGAAGAAGGGACATTTGGAATCGCTTTAAAAGCGATGAAGGTTTGGCTGTTGCCGGTATTCAGTGGTGCATCACTGTCGGATTCGAGAGATCGCCATTCACATAAACGCATCTCGAAATCTTGATGAATAATCGCGAGCGTATCGCTATTGAGCAGGTTGCAATCGATCAATCGAATAGACTCATATAAGGCATTGGCAGCTTGCCTGCTTAAGCTTTTGAAATCGAAACGGTATTCTGATTCTTCGTTACCAAAGAGCCTTTCGAAACGGCTTTTTCCTGGGGATTTGAAGCTAGCGGCATCGTCTGCGTCGCCATGTCCCGCAGTCGCTTTGCCTGATGTGAAAAACAAGATAATCAGCGTTGCCAAAATCGAACGCTTCAGCCACGCCAGACCAATAGAGTCTCTTTGCATTGTCAAATGCCTCATCTAAATTACCTCTCAGCAATGTCTCTCGGCGAACGAGAGAAAACGAAATTGTGAACTGCTGTGAATCGAGAAACGATTGGGTGGGATATCTCCGGGAACGGATCGCCAAGTCGGTTCTGCACACATCATCTCATTCATTATTGAATGGGCATCCGATCCCTGAGACATGTCAGATATCGAACAACATGAGTCTTATCCAACGATAAAAGTCAGCCTAAAGAAAAGATTCACTTGCAAACGCTACAGGTTGCCCGACTCGCAAGGTTTGTGTCAGTGATGCAGTTCATGCAGTTCTGAGTTAGACTTCTACGGACGATTTGTGACAATTTTTCTTGACAGTCCAGCTAGCAACGCAACTTTCTTCATGAACATTTCTCAAACACCAGTCACCGTCCTTTTGTTTGCATTGGCTAAAGAGCAGACAGGCCAGAGTTCCGTAGCGGTGTCGGTTCCGCTACCAACGTCCGTCCGCGAACTCAAAGAGAAATTAGCGAGCGAGTATCCTGATCTCGCGCCATTGATTTCACTATCCCGGTTCGCTGTGGATCACGCCTTTGCGACCGAGAACTGCATCATTCATGGGAAAGAAGAAATCGCCATGATCCCGCCCGTAAGCGGTGGATAAATGAGAGTCAAGCGATCCGTAGGATGGGACCAAAGTCCCGTCCGGGCATTTTTTCTGGTTGATATTCGGGACGGTGGCCCTCAACTTCGGCCTGCCGTGCAAGCAACTCCCAAGGGCACTCACTTTTGACCTGCGGAGTGGAATACAATATCGAATATCGAACAAGGAATGTCGAGTTTCGAAAGAAATCACATGACACTTCGTTATTCGACATTCCTTGTTCGGCGTTCATTATTCTAAAGCCGCCGAAACTGAGTGCCATTTATGCAACGCAGGAAGATACCTAGATTACTTCGCGATAATCCAAAGCGACTCGTCGGTTCGAATCAACATTCTGTCCGAGATAGCTGCGATGGTTGAGCGTACCGATTGTTCAAGGTCTATGCTGCCAATTAATGAATAGGTTGGCGACGCTTTGACGATCGATAGTACACCATCCGCTGAAACGTTAATCAGCTTCCCTCCCAGGATGACTGGCGAACCCGAGAAATTGCCACCAACCCGCTGACTCCACTGATTTTTTCCCGTAGCAAGATCGAAGCAGGATACGACTCCGTTATCGGCCCAAGTGTAGAGAAAATCTCCGTCGACTACTGGTGTTGGAACATAGGAAGCTGCTCTTTGGATTTGGTATTGGAGTGTCGGTGTCTCGGTGGAAAGCGAGCTGAATTCCGAAGACTTCCAGCCTACAGCAGATAGGATGTTACCGCCTCCGCCGGAGCCTTCCGTCGCGATGAGATGGCTACCCGCCAAAATCGGCGATGAGCAAATTCTCTTTTGAAACATGGGAACGTTCCAAAGCTGTTTTCCATCGGCAATGTCGATTGCAAAGAAACCTTCCCCGGTACTTGCACAAAACAAGATGGATTTGGAGTCGTCGGATGCGATGCATGGAACACCGTAGCAAACGCGAGTTGTCTTGAGCGGGCGTTCCCAAACTTGCCGCCCCGATTGTTTATCGTAAGCGATCATTCGGTCTTCGCCCGGTTCAACTCCAGCAGGTAATTCTTCCGCATCTTGGCTTGCGAACAAGAGCACACGATCGCCAACAATTACTGGTGAAGTCCCAAATCCGTGTTGCGTGACTAATCGTCCCCAGTCGACGCTCCAACGTTCTTGCCCATCATGAGTAAAGGCCTTGAGCATCGAGTGAGTAGGTGCACCCCATGCGACGTAAACTCCGGACTCATCAACACAAGGTGTACTGGAAGCATATGAGCTCATCTTATGTAGCGGATGTTGTTCCGAGGAATACGATTTTTTCCAGCGAATCTTTCCACGCTGAATATCGATCGCGACCAAGGTCCGTTCGGCTGTATTCGGGTCGGCGCAAAGAACATATGCCGAGTCGCCCCATATCACGGGCGATCCATTCCCGTTGCCCGGCAGAGCAACTTTGGCAACGATTTGATTTGGACTCCAAGGTAGCTCGACTTGGAAATCAGCCAACCTCCCCTCGCCGTTAGGACCGCGAAATCTTGGCCAGGACTCCTCCGCACTGCCGACACTGTTCAGCATCAGCACTAAACCTAATGCACAAACTGAGCGAATCAGAGTACTGAGTTGCGAGAGTTGGTATAACGATTCAGTACGAGCTGTGTTCATCTTGTGTCCGTTCAGACGCTCAAGAGCATCTGCCTTTAGTTAAACAGGAAATGGCAAATGTCGCCGTCTTGCATGATATAACTTTTTCCCTCGACCCGCAGCTTTCCAGCGGCTCGAATCTCTTTTTCACTTCGATAAGTTTCGAGATCCTCAAGACTATAAACCTCGACGCGTATAAATCCTTTCTCGAAGTCTGTGTGGATCACCCCGGCGCCTTGCGGGGCGGTCGCCCCGATGGGAATCGTCCAAGCGCGTACTTCCTTTTCTCCTGCAGTAAAGTAGCTTTGCAGCCCGAGAGTCTTGTATGCCTCTCGCGCGACAACTTGCAGCGCAGGTTCTGAAAGGCCGACGCCGGCGAGCATTTCCTCTCGGTCCGGAGATTCCATTTCAGCGATTTCGGCTTCCAGCTTTGCACAAACGGGAACGACGTTCGCGTTCCGTTTTGATGCATATTCTCGAACAGCCGAAACCATAGGCGATTTTCCTTGGAGATCGTTTTCGTCAACGTTCGCGATGTACAGAATAGGTTTCGCTGACATGAGCCCGTAGCTGCTGATTGCTTTCTGCTCGAAGTCATCCAAGGTCGTTATCGATCTAAGAGGTAATTCTTTCTCGAAATGGGCCATGCATTTTTGAATCGCTGATACTCTTAGTTTTGCCTCTTTGTCACCTGTTTTGGCGGAACGTTCTGCTTTAGGAAGAGCGTTTTCCAGGGTTTGGATATCCGATAACATCAATTCCATTTCGATGGTTTCCATGTCCGCGACCGGATCAACCTTGCCTGCAACGTGAGTCACGTCGGGATCTTCGAAGCATCTCACCACTTGAAGGATCGCGTCAACCTCGCGGATGTGGCTTAAAAACTTGTTTCCAAGTCCCTGTCCTTCACTAGCTCCCGCAACGATCCCCGCGATATCAACTAGTTTGAACATTGCTGGAATCAACTTCTGCGGCGGGATGATCGCAGAGATGCGCCCAAGTCTTTCGTCGGGGATACTGACTATTCCTTCGTTGGGTTCAATGGTACAGAACGGATAGTTAGCAGCTTGCGCTCCCTGAGTACCGGTCAACGCGTTAAACAACGTACTTTTGCCAACGTTTGGTAAACCTACTATTCCCGCTTCCATAGTCCTAATCAATTCCTACTGGCCAAATGCGATAGCCATGAAACCCACGGCTGTACAAAACTGAATTCATTGAATTCATTAAACCGAAAACTAGTTTGCAGAAAGTATCGGTCGGTTCTTCGAATTCAACAAGTGCCTTGCGATTCGGCGCAGTGCAAGTCAGTCTGATAAGCAAGGTAAACTAGCCGTTGGGCGTTAAAGAGCGTCCCGCCTAGCGTTTATATTAGTTCGTACTCGTATTAATGAAATGGTACTCGTACTCGATCGGATTGCAGTCGATTCGAGTACGAGTACCGGCTTACGCCTGAGTACGAGCACGAAAATGCAGAAATACAGGATTTCTAACCAGGACACTCTCGTTAGCCCACGGTTTCCTCGAAACTGCACGCTGACGCGTTTCGGCTCATTTGCGGAATTTGAATAAATGACCGGCCCTGTAATTCGGCGTCAACTACGCCGTCGAACTCAGGCTGTTTCCTGCGGTAGGCCTTTGAAAGAAGCTTACGACTTTCCAATCGTGTGAACTTCAAAGCCGTCGTTTCGCCAGTCCTCTCGGTTAAGAACACTGCGTCCGTCAAACACGAAAGCTGGTCGCAACATGGACTCTAGTAGCCGAGTCCGATCCAAGGTTTTGAATTCATCCCATTCGGTAAGAATCGCAATCCCATGCGACTGATTGGCCGCTTCATAAGCACTCGGGAGCACGGTGACGTTGGACGCGACAAGCTGTTTATGTTTTTCCGAGACACTTCCCATCGGGTCGGCAAAGGAGGCGAGTAACTCTGCGCGAATTTGCTCTTCGGGGACTCGTGGATCGTAGATCCGCAGCTTGGCTCGTTCGTCCAAAAGGCTTCGGCAGACATGGATTGCAGCCGATTCACGTGTGTCGTTCGTATCTTTCTTGAACGCAAACCCAAGGACTGCAATCTTTTTGTCGGAAACAGTGTTGAACATTGTGCGAACGATACGTTCAGAGAACCTTCTCTTTTGGTAATCATTCATGACGACAACTTGTTCCCAATAGTGAGCGACCTCTTTCAAACCGAAGTGCTCGCAGAGATAAACAAGATTGAGAATGTCTTTTTGGAAGCAAGAGCCTCCAAAGCCAACGGACGACTTAAGGAACTTCGGTCCAATTCGCGAGTCGGTTCCGATTGCCCGGGCGACTTCATCTACATCGGCTCCAGTTGCTTCGCACAAAGCCGAGATAGCGTTGATTGACGATACACGTTGCGCCAAAAAGGCATTTGCAGTAAGTTTCGAAAGTTCGCTACTCCAAAGGTTGGTTGTAAGAATTCGATCTCGCGAAACCCAACGTGAATAAACTGAAGCAAGGGTCTCAACGGCCTCATCCGATTCACCACCGATCAGGATTCGATCCGGATTCAGTAGGTCCGCCACAGCGGTACCTTCAGCGAGAAATTCGGGGTTACTCAATACATCGAACGTTGCTTCTTTCGTTGAATTCAGCAGGATACGCTTGACTGCTTCGGCCGTTCGCACGGGTAGTGTCGACTTTTCAACAATAATCTTATGCCCCTTCGATACAGCTGCGATTTGCCGAGCACACTTCTCAACAAACTCGAGGTTTGCGGCTCTACCGGCCCCTACACCAAAGGACTTAGTAGGTGTGTTCACTGCAATAAACACGATATCGGATTCTGCGATCGCTTGGTCTACTTGGGTTGAAAAACGAAGATTGCGTCCGCGTGCTTCGCGTACGACTTCGTCCAACCCGGGCTCGTAAACCGGAAGGTCGTGCGAGTTCCAGCGATTGATTCGCTCTTGATTTAAGTCTACGACGTGAACATGAATGTCAGGGCATTGCTTTGCAATCATCGCCATCGTTGGCCCGCCCACATACCCGGCCCCGATACAACAGATCTTAAGATCCTTTTTGATTTTGTTTTCCGTCGACGCAAGGACCACGTTTGACTCCAATGTGAATGCAAAGCAAAGTTTTTGTTCGAAGATCCATGCTAATCAATTGGCCGCACGCTTTGAAGCATCAAGGAGGCGTGACCTAACTGATCAGATACATGCGACCGCAATAAATTCGGTTCGCATCGATTACGACGACAACGACGGGTTCGCGGTTGTTGTGTTGGTTACCTTCGGCAAAATCAAAGCCCCATCTACCGAATCGTCCAGTGTCATACTGACCGTATCAGCATTCGCAAGGGTCGCTTTTGAGTCGTTATGAATTTCTGGCTCACTCGCGAGTTCACGCAACACGGACTGCAAGCCTTCCATCATTTCAGCAAGTTCATTGAGCACCGATACAGCGTTAACATTCTCCATTCGGCCGACCAACATCATTTTTCCGAGAGGTCGGTTGTTCGCAAAAACAGGAAGTTGTGACTTCCATAGATTTGCTTCGTCCGGAGTTCTAGTTCGACTCCAACTTGCATGGAATCCTTCATGCAACCAAGGCACATTCAAATCCAACGATACCTTTGCCAAGTTGTGCTTTTCGGCGAACTCCATCAACGAGTTCCATACGGTCTCCCAGCCGCGATTGCCTTGAAAGCGAATTGCGTGATGAGCTCCTATTCCTTGATCTGACTTCATCTTGGGCATGAGAGATCCACAGAAATGATAGGTACGTCTCCCTAAGAGTTGAAGTTCTGCGTATCCGAAGGCGCGACTTGCTACCAAGGTCCCGAGAACACAGATCACAGAAATAACAGCGATCGCAGGATTACCCATCGAGGTCGAGAAGATAGCACCAATTGCGGTGATACCGCAGGCAATGGTGATTGCCACTACCAAACCACGGTTCGACAAACCCCAACGTAGCATGCTGTGATGAATATGCCCTCGATCAGTACTGAAAATACTTCGACCCGTTAGTTTGCGTCGGATTATTGCGATCCCCGAATCGAAGAATGGAATGGCAAAAATTGCAACTGGTGCAAGCAAAGACATCGAAGTTGGGCCCTTAAGCGAAGCCCTGACGGCAAGTGCTCCCAGGATTAATCCAACTAACATTGATCCCGAGTCACCAAGGAAGACTTTCGCTGGAGGAAAATTGTAGACCAAAAATCCAAGCAATGATCCGGCAAGCCCCGCAGCGATCGTCGCCTCAAGGGGTTGTCCGATTAGAGTTGCGATAACCGCGATCCCTGCGCTTGCAATCCATCCGACGCTCGAGCAAAGCCCATCCGCGCCGTCGATAAGGTTGAGGGAATTGATGGTCATCAAAAGCCAAAGGACGGAGACTGGTACCATCAGAATAGTCATGTCTAAATGTATTCCAAATAGCTCTATGCTCGAAATTTGATAGCCACAGAAAACCATCCAGCAACACACAGCAATTTGACCAAAGAGCTTTTGACGCCCTCGTAGCGTGATTTTGTCGTCAACTGCACCCAGGACAACAATCGCTAGCGCCCCACCAAACAGCCCCAGCAATGGCCATGGATTTGCAAGTAATGTTTGACGAATAGACGCATCTAAGAATGGGACTAGGCATGCGGCAACTAGACTTGAAACAAGAATCGTCGGACCGCCGCAAAGCGCGATCGGCTCTCGATGTAGTTTTCGATGCGAATCCGGATGATCGACCATCCCAATCGCAATCGACACTCTACGGAAGATCGGAGTAAGAACTAGACTGAGTGCAAACGACCCGCTCAAAGCAATCAATTGGTAGATCATGGAGTGACTTATGATGCGTGGAGTGCATAAAATCGGACTAATTATCTGCAGCGTTGCTATCAGATCATTTTCACCTGCCGTTGCAGGACTTCAGTTTGATCCAAGTCCTACCGGCGGTAAATACCTCAGACGCAACAAAGTCGCATAAAGGAAAGCCATTCGCTTGAAAATCCGGCATAATGGTCAGGCTTTACGAGGCTTTCCAGCAATGATGAAGCATTGAACAAATCTTCGAGAAGAATTGGCGAACCGAAATCAAGCTTCTTTTTTCCGTCATAAGTGACTCAACAGAAAAGACTTAACGCTTACGATGAAAAGCTCGTGGATATCTTTAGCCCTGGCTCCGGTGGCCTTATTTGCGGTTCTCGTTTTGGGTTGGCACACGGCTGTGAAGATATACGGGATCAACCCGATTATTCTGCCGAGCCCGTTACAAGTCGCAAAATCGCTCTGGGAGGAGCGAGAAATCCTGGCCACGGGCTTTCGCACGACCGGTTTGGCAGCCGTGGTTGGGTTGGCGGCACGCGTGGTTCTAGGTGGGGTAATAGCAATT
>JAIYDQ010000181.1 GCA_027487375.1 Planctomycetaceae bacterium | reverse complement strand
GGTAGCAGTAGCAGTAGCACTAGCACTAGCACTAGCACGAGAACGAGAACGAGAACGAGAACGAGAACGAGAACGATTACGATTACGATTACGATTACGATTACGATTACGAGTACGAGTACGAGTACGAGTACGAGGTGGGGGTAGGGGACCGTCTTTTTTGGGGGGCGGAGTACGACGCCAAGGCAAAATGGAATGCAGACCAGGGGACCTAGCGGATGATACCCGCTTAATACTTTTATTCCGCGATCCATTCCTCAAAACAAGTTGGCCAGTCGTCTTTGGGGCCTACTGGGACGGTTTCTTGGTAGGTCAGCTTCCATTGCCCCGGCGGCCAGGGGGCGGCTGAGGCTGGCGAGGGCCAATGGGGCATATGGGCATCGCCATGCACATCGGCGAGGACTCGGGTGAGCCAGATTCGGTTTACCAGAGGCAGGGTAAGTTCATAGATTTGGCTGCCGCCGACAACGAAGGGGTGGATTCCTTGGGGGAGCTGGGTCAGGGCATCGTGGAAGTGCTCGCAAAAGAGGAGTTTTGGAGCGGGTTTACCTGACGTAGGCTTCTCCGGTGCGACTTGTTTTGCCGTTTCTGCGTTGGCTAGCTCGTAGGCGGACTGCAGCTCTTTCGCTGCACGGGACAGAACGACCGTCGTTCTCCCTGGAAGTGGCCTGCCGATGGATTCGTAGGTTTTCCGCCCCATTATCAATGCGTGGCCCATGGTTAGACGTTTGAATCGCTGGAGGTCGCTGGACAATTTCCATGGGAGCGTGTTGTCGCGACCAATCACCCCGTTTCGTGCAACCGCTACGACGATCGTTGCTGGGACACGATTTATGACAATCGACATCGATTTTGTTCCTTCCGCTTTTCGTTAAAAGGGCTTATTCTAAGAGATTAGGCATTTTTTGTCGGGTGGCTTTTGAATTGGGATCAGAACTGAGTGGAACCTCAGGAAGAAACAGAGCCTCCGTTATTAACTTTGAGTATTGGTTTTCATGCAACTTCCGATCGTCGAGCTTACAAACAACAACACTTCGGCTCCCGACAGCGAAACCACGATGGGCTTCGTGGATGGCCGTGCCAAGGGAAAGTACTCTTTCATTAGCTTGGGGTGCCCAAAGAATCTCGTCGACAGCGAACAGATGCTAGGACTGCTTCAAGACGACGGCTACCGGTTGGTAAGCAACCCCGAGCAAAGCGACTTTGTCGTTATCAACACCTGCGGATTCATTGATAGCGCTCGAAAAGAGTCGTTTGGTGCCATTGACCAGATGCTTGAATTGAAGCGTCAAGGAAAGATTCGCGGCGTAATTGTTTCCGGTTGCCTAGCTGAACGACAACGCGAGCAACTTTTGGAAGCTCGCCCCGAAATAGACGGCTTGGTCGGTGTCTTTGGTCGAGATGACATTACGGCGATGGCTAATCGGCTTACGGGAAGCCTGACGAGCACGCTCGATGAGCAACGTACAGTTTTTCGGCCTGCTCCCATTCGAGCTCTTGCCGACGAGAATCGGTTGCAAGTCACACCAAAGCACTTTGCTTATTTGAAAATTTCCGAAGGCTGTGACAGGCTTTGTACGTTTTGTGCGATCCCCAAGATGCGCGGTAAGCACGCAAGCAAGCCGATGGACTCAGTGCTCCGTGAAGCAAATCGACTCGCCGATAATGGTGTTCGCGAGCTGATTATTGTCGCTCAAGATACAACCTACTACGGAATCGATATCGATGGAAAGCCACGGCTAGCGGAATTGCTTACCGAGCTAGATAAGATCGAGGGTTTTGATTGGATTCGATTGATGTATTTCTATCCGATGTACATCGATGATCACCTCATTGAAACGATCGGCAATGCAAAGCGGATTATTCCTTACATTGACATGCCATTGCAACATGCCAACGACACGATGCTCAAGCGTATGTCGCGACGTGTGAACCGTGCTCAAATCGAAGACTTTGTTCACAATCTTCGTGCTGGTATTCCGAATCTCGCCATGCGAACCACCATGATCACTGGCTTCCCAGGAGAAACCGACGAGCAGTTTGAAGAGCTAGAAGATTTTGTCTCGCAGATGAAGTTCGAACGGTTGGGAGTTTTCACTTACTCCATCGAGCACGATACACCGGCTGCCAAGCTTCCCGATCATTTGCCTGAGCGAGTGAAGAACGAACGCAGAAAACGACTCATGGCGATTCAGCAGCAAAACGCCTTCGACTGGTGTAGCTCGCAAGTCGGCAAGACGATGGACATCTTGATTGACAAGCCATTCGATGCAGACAAGAACGTCTGGATTGGACGGTCCTATGCCGATGCACCTGACGTTGATTCATCCGTGTTCGTAACTGGCCAAGCAGGCTCTGCAATTAATGAGGGTGATATCATCCCCGTGGAAATCGTTGCCTTCAAAGATTATGACTTAGTCGGAGCTGCTGTCTCCTAAAAGTACTGAGCCGAAGGCGATAGCCACAAGCGAAACGCAGCGATTCATGTTGGAATTGCCGGGAAGATTAGCTCGGGTATCCCCGGTGTTGCCGCCTAAACAGACGCGATCGATTTGTAGTAATCGATGGTGGCCTTGAGTCCGTCGTCGAAAGAGACTTGAGGTTCAAAGCCAAGATGTTTTCTTGCTTGCGAAATGTCTGCTAAGCTTTCGCGCACATCTCCAACTCGGGCTTTCTCAAAGATTGGCTCGATGGTTTTACCGAGCATTTGCGAAAGCAACTCTAGCAATCTCAGCAATGAGGTCTGGCGGCCATCTGCGACGTTGAACGTTTTGCCACCAACGTCTTTGGCCTCCGAAGCCAGTAAGTTCCCGTGTACGATGTTGGCAACATAAGTAAAATCACGCGACTGTCCCCCATCACCGTATATAACCGGTCGGGATTGCGAGAGGATCTTGGTAACAAACAGCGGAATCACTGCTGAGTAGGGGCTGTTAGGATCTTGTCTCGGGCCAAAGACGTTGAAATAGCGAATGCCAACAGTTTCGAGTCCAAAACTGTGCCAATAGGATTGACAATAAAGCTCGCCAGCAAGCTTCGCTGCGGCATAGGGAGACAATGGCATCGGCAGATCGCTTTCACGTTTGGAAGATGTAGGTTGATCTCCATAGGCGCTGCTGCTCGCTGCGTAAACAAATCGTTGCACCCTAGCTGTGACGCTGTGCCTAAGCATGTTCAGTGTCCCCGTAACACAGTTGCGGTGGGTGTCCATTGGCTTCTCAAGACTCAGTGGTACCGACGCTAATGCGGCTTGGTGAAAGACCCGCTCTATACCTTGTAGAGCCTTTGTCACTGCGGAATCATCGCAGATATCTCCGTTCACGAACTCCACATCTGAGGCGACTTCAGCGAGGTTTACCTTGTTGCCTGTGCACAAGTTGTCTAGGACGCGAACTGAGTGCCCGGCATTCAATAGTCCGCGGACTATGTGCGATCCAATAAATCCCGCACCGCCAGTAACTAAACATCTTGCCATAAAATCAATCTCTACGGTAATCAATCTCGAAGGTGAGCGTTCTAGATGGGACAGATCACGATTTTGCACCAGCTACCTAGGCAGCCGATCGAGACACATAACTTCCGGCGATTCGCACGCCTGCATTCTGTAACTTGAGCAATCGCTTTCGAACTACGTTAAATCCTCTGTCCGTGCCTGATGGAATCGACAAATACACCTTGTCACACAGTCGACCGACGGATTCAATCCAGGGGCTGTCTATAAAGCCGAGCACAATAATGGCCCACTCATGAGCGCGTCGTAAGTCCGAAATCTTCTTCGCGAGCACGACGGAGTCAGCTATCGAATTCCAAGAAGCCTTCTCAAATTGATAGGCAGGAGAAATCGCAAGCGTCTCCACTTTTCCAGATCGTAATAGAATTAGATGACCGCCATCGTGTGATTGGCTACGAATACGCACGCAGTAATCCAAGCACAATCGCATATGGTCGTCGCAATCATCGATCATCGTCAAACCCATGACCGATAAGGGCTGGTCACGAAGGGATTCTTGAAGACTGCGTTCCATTATAATTTTGCTACGATTGTTCGGTGTATTTGTGTGTTATGAAATCGTAAGAAACCCTGAATCGTCTCGTCGAACGAAGCCGCGTTTCACTTCCAATCGTACTCGTACTTAATGAAAACAAAGCCTAATTTGACATCGCAACTATGCGCTGGAGTCCAGGCTTTAGCCACTTTCGGAGCAATCAAGGTACTTAACTCCTAAAGGCTGGACTCCAGCGCGAAGTGTCGTCGTCCAACGAGTTTCGAATACTCTAATCTAACCGCGTAGTTTGCTGAACAATTGCTTGTACGGATGGACGGACGCTTGTGACATGCCGTCGTCAATTGCACCTATTGGAACCCCGGCGTTCATTTGAAGTACATCTTCCTCGAGGATCAAAAGGTCGCGATCATCACGAATCAAATCAATCGAACCTTCTTGCATATCTGCGAAGGAAAGTATGGACGGACGTGGTGGTCTCGAAAGCGTTTTATGAGCTGACTTCATTCCGCTGAAATTTGCCTTAGGCCCTCGCACCACACTGTTTTCGGTGACGACTTCACGGACGGAAACCTCTTGATTTGCCATCCCATTCATCACACCACTGGAGTCTTGAGTTGACATCGTCATCGCTTCCAGGTTTACCGATGAGATCTGGTCAAGCAGTTCAAGGGCTGATTCGGTTTCTCCTTGAAAAGCACTGATCTTATGAAACTCCGTTGAACCAGATGCACTTGGATGTTGCTGCGGTGCATCGCGAAAAGCATAAAGAAGCTTATCAATCACGTCGTCTGACACGACTTCAATAGGTACATCGAAGCTACCAGAAGAAGTCCCCATCCCTGACGACATGCTTTGAGGCGACATGCTCTGCAACGGTGAGCTGTTAGGTGCCGCCGTTGCAGATGCATCGCCAAGCCATAGCTCTTCTTCATAGTCCATCCCGAAGATATCGTTCGCGATGGTGCTGTTCTGCGCGTTTGCACTGTACTGCGGGTAGTTGTCTGTTGGCTCAACATCAAATGAATGGGAATAGGTTGGCGATTGATTCGAGGCCTGAGCCAACAAGTGTTCGTTGGAATGGTCGACGGCGAAGTCCAATGAATCCTCCGTTACTTTTGGGGCAGGCTCCACAAAAGAATCCCATGCATTAGAAATGGAACGGCTCAAACCACTTCCTGCTGAAGGCACTGGTGGAAGGTGGTGGGTTGGCTTAGCCGCTAATCCGATTGACTCCTCATAGGTTTCAGTATCCGAATCATAAGTCGTTTGTGCAGCCGGCGCGCTTTTCGAGTTTTCAATTTGGCCGTAAAGTTGATCATCTTGCGCGGGGATGTGGAGAGTACTTCCTGAATGTTGATGTACATAAGACGTGTCACGGCCTCGGAAGTCCTGTTCGGTGTCATCTTCCAGTAAGCCAAACTCGATCGCTGTCGGACTATCTGCGATCGATTGTGCTTTGTCGCTCCAAGGGAGTGGAAGTTGCTGCGATCGCGCCCATGCCGCTTCGACAATTTGGCCAGAGATCGGTCGTTGCTTTAGTTCTGCGGCAATACGGAGTGCCGAGTCGACGACTTGGTCAATCAGCCGCGGAACGCCATCGGTTGCGCGATGCACCAATCGGATTGCATCCTCGGTGATAACTGCTGAGATAGGAGCTCCACAAAGCTCAATCTTGTGCGTGAGATAATGAAGAGTCTCTTGTGCATTGAGTGGCATCAAATAGCATCGCGCGGCG
>JAIYDQ010000171.1 GCA_027487375.1 Planctomycetaceae bacterium | reverse complement strand
TGACCATCGGCATCAAGGACAACTTTGTTATCCGCAGTTTCATGCTGGTCAAAAAACAAGTGTTTTAAAGCAATAAAAATTAGGTATCCGCCCCCCAAAAGCTTTACAAAGGTCCATTTCAGCAGGAAGCTGGCCATTAGGATCGCAATCACACGGAAAACGAACGCCCCAATTAAGCCGTAGGAGAGAGCTCGGGCCCGCATTTCTTTTGGAAGTCGTTTGGCGAGAATTCCCAAAACGAGGGCATTGTCGATAGAAAGCAAACCTTCTAACAGTACCAGAAGCCCAACGATAACCAAGTCTGGCCATTCGAAGGATTGACCAAAAACCATCAATTCTGCGAGTAAATTTGGTGAAAACAAAGGCATGTATCGCTTGTAACTAGGAAAGTGATCTTTGCTAAGAATCGGTTAGGATATCCGACAGGGACCGATCGCCGAAGTAGCAGGCCAAATATTTGCCTTGTCAAAATCGTCGCACGCAAGGGCTACGCGTGTTCCGCGACGTCATCCAATGGTGGTGCCAATCGAGCCCAGACCACCAGTAAGGCGGCCGTTACGAAGTAGGCTACCGTGAACTGGAACACCAGGGGACGCTGCTCGGGAGCCAATACCCAGTCGGGACTAATACCCGGAAAACCGATCGGAAAAAACACAGCGTTCGTATCGAGCGGAGAATGAATCACACCGAACAGCGTCAACGCACCGGCAATCGCAAATAGCAAGGCAGCCGCATTCAGCCGGCGATCGATTGCCATTGCGAGAGCCGATGACCAAAGCAGTGCAGTGATAATGAACCCGTTTGCAAGTGCTTTCGCGGTAACAATCGACTCATGAAGTGCTCCATTCTTCAATTGGTCCAGCCCAATCGGAGCCATCTTCGGTTGCTGCTTGTCGTCCAGAACCAGCGATGCCACCCCATCGCGGGTTTCAACAACATAATTCTGCAATGCTGGATCGCCAAAAATCTGCCCGACAAAACAGACGGACAACCATGCTAACGCTGGAACGCAAGCGAGGGCGATAGCAGGGTAATGCTTCTTGGGAGTCGCCGCGAAGCTTTGAGCGGTGATCTCAAGTCCGATAAAAATCAAGATCGGATAAACGGCGGCTTTCGGAACGTACGTATAAAAATATCCATACAGCCCGAGCAATCCACCGATGCCGATCACGAGAGCCGTTGCCAAGACGTAGGCCGCACGACCTCCCATAGCTTTGTAGGCAGGATGGCCAATGTATGGAGTGGACTGCGCAACGCCCCCACAGAGTGCAGCAGCCAGGGTTGCGAACGCTTCGACTCCGATGACTTGCCCCGTCGAATAGTGGTCACCAGCGGCCGCAGCACTTTCGGTGCAGTCGATCCCACCAACAACTGTGCCCAAGGCAAACGGGAGAACGATAGGCAAATAAACAGCAGCCTCGCCCAGTGTCCCCCACCAACCAAATGTCCATGCCTGCAACCACTCCGTAGGAACCAACCCTAAGGCCGGATTGAAAGTTTGTGGCGGTGAGTGCAACAAGTTGAATCCCAACATCACGTAGTAAATAAACCCACCCACCAACAACGCTGCAACCGTCCCCGGAAGCTTCAAAGGCAACGGAATCATTCCGAGAAGCGAGATCAAAACAATGGCCAGCGCACTCATTCCAACAATAGGTGTTGCCATGACATCTAAGAGTGGCAGAAAACTGATCAAAACTAATGCCACGGCAGTTAGCGAACCCAGCAACCCTGCACGCGGCAGGGTGTTGCGTACCCAGTTCGATCCAGAAGCACAAAGCAGCTTGAAGATGCCGCTCATGAAAAGACAACCAATGCCGATGTACCAAGCGTGCATGGCTGCTGATTGAATGTCAGGGTCCAAACTTTTGGCCTTCAGAAAAGCGGGCCCAATCACGAACAACATGATTCCAAAGATGCTTGGCGTATCCAACCCCAATGGCATCGCGGTCACTTGATTGTTACCCGTCTTTTTCGCTAGCCGAAAGGCCATATAGAAATAACAGAGATCACCCACAAGCACCCCAATCGCCGTCCCCGGAATCATATATCGAAGCGAGAACGAAGCGGGCAATCCAAAGATGTCGAGCAGCGAGACAATCAAAACCATCCCGGCAATATTATCTAGAAGAAGGCCAAAGAATGCGTTGATATCGCCGGGCATAGCCCATCGGTAGCGGTCGGACATGAAGACTCCTGCTGAAGGATAATCGTTTGACTGGTAAGAATCGTCTCCATTGAAATCGCCACCACGAACTCAACTTCACAGATGCTAGTCTGAGGCAAGAAGAAAAAATAGAGCGGGGGAGGGAGTTGCCAGCCACTAACTGCTAGTCACCAGGCACTAGCCAACTCCCTCCTCCCGTTACAATCGCTACCTTCGGAAATTTTTCATCGATAGAAGGCAAATAGTTCAATAATATTCCAAGCGGATCTTTTGACTTGGCAAAAACTGTGAGGCAAACTTTGTCAGCTGGTTGACATGGAAGTCTCGCGCCCGCTGCGGTCTCAATCCCGCAGTTAAAGTGGCTTTAGGTCGCCACAGTTACAGGGTTTCGCTGAGAAGTACTAATTTACCTCCGGCTAATATTCATCTTCCGCAATCCAACCTTGGTAAAACCCCAAGGGTTGGATTGCGGGAGAATTTCATGTTTGTGCTTATTTCAGGATGGATAAGTCATGCGAATTGCGAAGATTTTGGTCGGCTGCGTGGTAATTGTCCTTCAGCTTTCTGCTGTCAGGAACGTGATTGGCGACAACTCCCTAGTAGTAGGCCAGTCTGATTCGATTGTGAATAGTCCAAGCGTTCTGATCAGCCCCCCCGCTCAAACGGGTGGTGTCGTCATGCATGACTCGGTAATGCATCATGCTCCCGTGTATTCAAGTGGGGCAGTCGAGCACGGCTTCAGCCCATACCCACCAAGTGGTCCATCGAGAGGCAGTGATCTTCTTGGATTCATGCAATGCGATCCTCATTCGTGCCCGAACGTGTGGGCTGGATATGAGGCTCAGCGGCAAGCCGATCTTCGCCGCAAATGCACGCCTCACGGCCACTGCGGCGGTTGCGGCCATGGATGTGGGCACGGATGCGGTTCTTGCGGAGGAGGTGCCTGCGGCGCTGCGTGCGGAGGCTGCGGAGTCGGTGTTGTGAAAAATCGTTATCGACATGGCGGTGTGAAATCGGTTGGATGCAGCGAATGTAGCGGCGCGCCCGATTCTTGCGGATGCGATACGGCACCGATCGAATTGTCTTCGGTAGCTCGGCCCTCGCAGGGGAATCAGATCGCTACTTCTGCGAGCTCGCCCTCGTTTGCTCTTCCGATGAAATCCGTCCGTTAAAAAACTCACGACGACCTCAGTCAGAGGTCTCGTGATCGTCCGACTGGGCAAACTCTAACGGCTCAGTCTGTAAAATTTCCGAATAGCTCATGGACTGCCGATAGACCTTATACCACGGATTGGGAGAGGGTCGACGGTAAAGCTCGAGTTTGCCATTGATCCTACGACATGTGGGGTCATGGCATGACGATGGAGCGGCGTGCCATGACCTTTTTCGTTTGTGGACGGGATCGGAATGCGCCGCAAAAGCCTTTTTCATCGGACCGTGGCGCCAACGAAATGCTTGCTGCGTAGATCTTCCACATTCGTAAATTTTCGTACTCGTACTCAGGCCTAAGCCGGTACTCGTACTCGTAATCGTAATCGGAAGTTCGCAATCGAGTACAAGTACAAGCAAGAAGTGACTACTGTCAAAAGAGGGCCGTGCTGACCAGATCTACTACGTAAGGTCCATTCGCACGTGTTGGATATCGTGTTCGACTAGCCACTCCAGGAAGACCTCTTGATCTTCACTGATCTCGAACTCAGCGATGGATTCTGCATCCAAAGGTGATACGATTCGCACCACACCATCGTCCAACCACATGGCTGCATCCTGACGACGAATCCAGTAATCTTTGGGGCCCAAGATTGGTGCTCCCGCCGCATCGCCTGGAGTCATGAAGTAAACGACTTCCAGACGAAACCGCTCTGGCATATTAAGCGGTTTGACGTGCGGTTGGTCGACCGCGATTACTTGGAGCATGTTATAGGTACAGATTCGAATACAAAAGTCAGTTCGAGTTAGTCAAGACGCTTTACAAGAAGATGTAACCCTCTTCGCCGTGCTGCTGAACATCAAGCCCCTGGCGTTCTTCATTGTTTGAAACACGCAATCCAATTGTAACGTCGACAATCTTCAAAAGGATTGCCGAGCCAATTGCTGCAAACACGATCGTGATAAGAATTGCTCCCACTTGAGCCGTCAGTAGTGGCCCACCCTCGAGTAACCCGAGTGGCTTTCCATTATTCATGTTCAGGCAAGCGCGTGTTGCAAAGACTCCTGTCAGCAGCGCTCCCAAAGTCCCTCCCACACCGTGGATACCAAATGCATCCAGAGAATCATCGTATTTGAATGTTGCTTTCAATACACTGCAGGCCAAGAAGCAAACAATGCCTGCGGAGGCCCCCATGATCAAAGCCGCCATCGGCTGAACAAAACCAGCGGCGGGAGTGATGCAAACCAATCCTGCTACCACTCCAGAGCTTGTTCCAAGAAGCGATGGCTTTCCGCGATTAACCCACTCGATCAATGCCCATTCCCATCCCCCGCCTGCAGCCTAAAAATGCGTACCAGCCAAAGCACTCGTCGTGATCTCGTCGGCCGCTAGCTCACTCCCCGCATTAAATCCAAACCAGCCGAACCAAAGCATGGACGCACCAATTGCGGTGTAGGTCAGGTTATGCGGAGGCATTGGCTCGCGACCGTATCCCAATCGTGGGCCGAGCATCAAACAGGCAACCAGCGCTGAAATTCCCGAGCTAACGTGGACCACCGTTCCACCTGCAAAGTCAAGCCCGCCAATTGGATTACGCGATGAGGTATCGGTATCAGGCGTAAATGCCAGTAGCCCACCATCCCACACCCAGTGGGCCAACGGGCAATAGATAAACGTCCCCCAAAGAATCATGAACACAACCATTGCGCTGAACTTCATGCGTTCTGCAAATGCTCCACATATCAACGCGGGAGTGATGATGAAGAACATCCCTTGAAAGAGCATGTGAGAGTACAAAGTAATTGGGGTGTCGACACCGCCAATTTGAAAGAATGGAGTGATGGCCGATTGCGTTTCCTCGTTCCAAACTCGTTGAACACCATTCATGAACAAATAATCAGTTCCACCGATAAACCGATCGGCCACACCGCCATTTCCGAAAGCAAAAGAGTAGCCATATATCGCCCAAATAACGGTCATCAAGCACATTAAGAACATGCACTGCATAATGACACTAAGGACGTTCTTCTTGCGAACAAGGCCACAGTAAAACAACGCCAATCCAGGAGCCGTCATAAACAACACCAAGGCACTGCTTATGAGCATCCAACTGTTATGGCCTGCAATGGCGGCTCCTTTGGTATCTGCAACCCAAGCTGGTGCGATCGGTGCATTGACGGCGTCGGCAGAAGGAGCCCCCCCCGTTTCCGAGGACTCTTGCGCACTTGCCGTCGACAATAGAAGTCCATTCCCAGTGACGCCTTCACCAAGAACTGCAAGTCCGGCAACGAGAATCGTACCCGTTAGGACTGCCTTCAGGAGCAGATTGCAAATCGGCACACTTGTCATTATCCAAACTCCCGGAACCGTTAACCACGGATGAAAGGCCGGGGAACGCTTAAACCGCCAGCCACCTGAACACCAGTTTGTCCTTGTGGTCGCGAAATTCCTAGGGGGGTGTGCCGGAGGCTTAGCTTCCCGGTAATCCAGTCGAAAGCTTCTTAGCCTGGATAATCGCGGCGTATGCGGATCTGCTCGTTAAACACGCGAAGAATTGGCAAAGGCTTCGTCAGAACAAAGACTGTGTAATCCTTGCAGACGCGTTTCACAGACGCGATTGTCATCGTGGGTTCGTCTGCGAAAAGGATGGTTCCTGAGATGACGTCGCCGCATCTTACACCAGGCATGAATCCTCGAACGCGAAATCCTCCTTGGGAGATCTCAATCACATCGGCAAGCTCGCGCTTTCGTGCTAGTTCGAACTTTGGGCCTGAACCAAGAGGATAGACAAGCCGAAAAAATTCTCGCTGGTTCTTCGATGCTGTAAGCATTTTTGTGGTTGAAAAATGTGTTACGTTTGAATCTTGCGATCACGCCATGAGAGCGATCCCGCAAGTGGCGAGTTTCGCCCCCTGTTGCTGCAGAAAACCTAGGATGGATTTCGCGCGGAGCAGCCAGCTTTGAAAACTTGCCGTCGCAAATTATTTACAACCGGTATTGAATTTAACGGATGGTAGGGTTGCGTCGGCTTTTCGGATGCTGCTACCGAACCAGCAGTAGCAACGCAATTCCGATAACGATTCGATAGATTGCAAATGGAACAAAGCCACGCTGACGCACCCAGGCCATGAACCATGCGATAACTGCCAGTGCAACAACGAAACTCACCCCAAACCCGATCGAAAGCACGCCCCAGTCCTTTCCGGACATTGCGATTGGCGAGTCGAGCATAAATTTCAGAAGCTTGAACCCCGTCGCCGCGAACATGACCGGGATCGACAGGAAGAAACTGAACTCAAGAGCCGTTCCCCGAGAAAGTCCCATAATCTGCCCACCGGCAATGGTCGCCATGCTTCGGCTGGTCCCAGGGAAAGCAGCCGCAAAAATCTGCATCCCGCCGATAACAATTGCTTGGCGAAGGTTGATTTTTTCAATCGAATTGGTCGCACCTCTATCGCCAAACATTCGGTCGACTACCCACATAACAACGCCGCCGACCAAAAGCGCCCATCCCATTACCTTGAGGCTTTCCAGGTTTTCGCCGATTTTCTTATCGATCAGGTAACACGGGATTGCCGTCACAACAAAGGCAATCAAGACCAAGACCATCGGGTGTCGCCATCGACTTGTTTGCTTTTCTGAGGCTTCCCCAGAAGGCTTTGCAGCGAAAAAATCCTGCACGAATCCAAGAAGTCTCGATCGGAAGTAAACGACCACCGAAAGAATCGCCCCCAATTGGATCACGATAGCGAACATTTTCCAGTATTCGCTATCCCGAGGCAGCCCAAGGAGTTCTTGGGTAATCCGAATATGCGCAGTCGAGCTAACCGGCAAGAACTCGGTCAGACCTTCGACAACTCCAATAATTACAGCGGCTAGGTAGTCATTCATGCGTGACATTATGTTTCCGACCGAGCCGAAAAACGACCTGAAATTAGGTTTTTTCAAGGTTTTGACGCCAGAGAGGGTCGGATTACGCCGGGCGACTCGGAATAACTAGAATATCGAATGACGAACAAGGAATGTCGAATTCCGAATGAATTCACACATAACTACGTCATTCGAAATTCCTTGATAGGTGTCCGTTATTCAAATAAAGTCGAAAGTCATCACGATTCGGCTAGTGCCGCCGACTATGTTGTGCGGTCACCCGAGGCCAGCATCTACGACTTCGGAGCTTCGACATTTTCTGGAGGCAGGGCTGGGCTGGACAGAAGTGACTTGAGGAAGTGGCAGGGAGCGACTATCATTGTCTCCCTGCGCGTTGCAGGAAACGCTTTATAAACTCTCGATTTTTTACTTTTGGCAAAACAATGCGGCACGTGATTTCCGCGGTAGTTCAAAACGTTCCAGGTGTGCTCGCGCACATCTCGGGGATGTTAGCATCTCGCGGCTATAACATCGATTCGCTCGCCGTGGGCGAAACCGAAGATCCAGCACTCTCCCGGATGACGTTCGTCGTCGTGGGGGATGACAAGGTGGTGGAACAAGTCCGCAAACAACTCGAAAAAATCGTCACTGTTGTCCATGTTCACGATATTTCATCGCAGGAATTCGTTGAACGCGATCTGATGCTCGTCAAAGTCGCGGCCGAAATCGGTACCAAACGAACCGAGATTCGTGAGCTGGTTGACATTTTTCGCGGGCGAATCGTCGACGTCGGGTACGCTGACGTCATCGTGGAGATATCCGGACAAGAAAGCAAAGTCCAAGCCTTCATCGAACGTATTCGGCCGTTTGGAATCTTGGAGTTGGTTCGCACTGGCCGCATTGCAATGGTTCGTGGCAGCCACACTCCTGAGCAAGAGCTGCCGGACTCCGCCTCCGAGGTGGAATTCGTGGCTTAGCAAGTAGGATAGGCTTCTAGCCTGTCAGTCTTGTTTCATCTTGACAGGCTAAAAGCCTATCCTACTACTGAACCTCACTGTTTTTACTTTTACTCTCTGTTTCTGAATTAGGCATTTGATCGACTATGGCCGCTACCATTTACTATGACAACGACGCTGATCTCTCGCACTTGAAAGGGAAGACCATCGCTATCTTGGGCTACGGTTCCCAAGGTCACGCACAAGCTCAAAACCTTCGTGATAGCGGTCTAAACGTCGTCATCGGACAACGTCCTGGTGGAAAGAATTACGATCTCGCCATCAGCCACAAGTTCGAGCCAATGTCGATTGAGGACGCGACCAAGAAAGCCGACATCATCAACATCTTGTTGCCAGATGAAGTCCAAGGTGACACCTACAAGCAATCGATTCTTCCGAACCTTTCGCCAGGCAACGTCCTGATGTGCTCGCACGGTTTCAACATGCACTTCGGCCAAATCGAGCCGCCCAAGGGTGTTGAAGCGATGTTGGTTGCTCCCAAGGGACCTGGCCACTTGGTTCGTAGTGAATACGAAAAAGGTGGTGGAGTTCCTGGACTTTTGGCACTATGGCCAGGAGCAAGCGAAAAGACCAAGCAATTCGGACTCGCCTACGCCAAGGGTATCGGCGCGACTCGTGGTGGGGTTATCGAAACGACTTTTGCTGAAGAAACAGAAACCGATTTGTTCGGAGAGCAAGTTGTCCTATGCGGTGGTGTAAGTGAACTGGTTAAGGCCGGTTTCGATACACTTGTCAACGCTGGTTATCAACCTGAGATGGCGTACTTCGAGTGCATGCACGAGCTCAAGCTGATCGTAGACTTGTTCTACCAAGGTGGACTCAGCTACATGCGCTACAGCATTTCGAACACCGCCGAGTACGGCGATTACACTCGCGGTAAGCGACTGATCACCGACGAAACTCGAGCCGAGATGAAGAAGATTCTTACCGAAATTCAAACTGGGCAATTCGCTCGCGATTGGATTCTTGAGAACCGTGCCGGTGCACCTTCGTTCAAGGCGACTCGTCGACTAGAACGCAATCATCCAATCGAAACCACCGGCAAGAAGCTACGAGCTCTCATGAAGTGGATCGACGCTAAAGTCGTCGACTAATGATTGCTGGAGTGCTGGGACTTTGTCCCAGCTTTTTTGGGGTGCGTTTCAGTGATGGAAAAGCAACACTCAGGATGCCCAAAACCAACGCCGCAAGAGCTTCGCGATCGTTGGGACCAGTGGATACAAGCTATGGAGCTCAGCAATGCCATGTTGATGGCGGGATTGCGGGCTCAAGTTGGGCGGGATGGAGACATCCACGCAGCCTATCGAGCATGGTACGACAAGTATCAAGCTCTTAAGTGGCAGAATGCGGTTGTCTCGAAGATTATTCAGGACCCGCAAGATGCCTCCTAGTGTTCTCATGAAGGCCCTCGACCATGTCTTCGAGTTGGCTGATTCCTGGGGATTTTCTCCCGTCATCGCAGGCGGGCTTGCCGTATCCTACTGGGGGCATCCTCGAAGCACTCGCGATATCGACTTAGCTATCGTGGTTCCAAACGCCGCTAGCTTCGAAGCTCAATTGAAAGGTTCGGGATTTTTTCCTGCCCAAAAACAGCATGTGACCGAACTTAGTTTTGTTACAGTTTCGCAGTGGCGATTGCCTATGGAGGAGGACTTTATCGACATCGAGATCGATTTTCTTATCTCCGGAAGCCGGTACCATGTCGCAGCCATCGAGCGTGCTATCGAGTGCACGATGTTCGGCAGTGAAAAGGGGATGCGAGTACTGACATGCGAGGACCTGCTACTCTTTAAGGCCAAATCGGGTCGGATGATCGATCTAGCGGATATTGAGGTATTGACCGAATTGCACAAAGGCCGATTGGACATTGACTATCTGCGAGCAAGATCCACGGAGCTGTCGTTAGATCCATTAAGGTGGACCTGATTGCTTTCACCCGTCGCGTTGAAAGTATTCCGACGTGTGTTTTTGTCCGCTATCACAGGCTGGAAGCATATGCCACTTTCGAAGGCCTTTGTGGGGTTTTCGTCACCGCGTTATACTGCTGGCTGATTGTTCTGCTTACTCACCCCTTCTCGACCTAAACCCGCAGCTATGAACACGGACGAACTACGCGAAAAGTATCTCTCATTCTTTCAATCCAAGGGCTGCCATCGGCAAGGTAGCGACGTGTTGGTGCCGACTTGGGATCCGTCGGTGC
>JAIYDQ010000026.1 GCA_027487375.1 Planctomycetaceae bacterium | reverse complement strand
TTCGTAGTTCCTGTCTTTTCGTACTCGTACTCAGCCATCGGCGGTACTCGTACTCGTACTCGAGTACGAGCACGAGCACGAGTACGAGTACGATTGAAATCAAAACTTAACAGCATCAGCCCAAAAGTTGTCATATTTATTCTTCGTTTATCAGTGAGTCATGGCATAGGTCACAATGTTAATTCCCAGCGGATAAGCTTTCTTGACCGAGAATTCTTCAAAGTACCACGGGTCTTCTCCTTCGCGTTCCCATCCATCGCCTAAGTCCGTGTTATGGCAAATGAACACCATGATCCTATTCGCATCGTCACGAATCGCTCGATAGTGAGGAACACTCGTATCCGAATCATCTCGCGGCTCCCAAATCACCCCCGAGTTTCTGCCTGACCACGCTGCGTTAATCGAAGGGAGTTGAGGCTTTTCTTTTAAGTCATAAACACAATGAAAAATCTCATGTTCCAGAGGGACCTCTTCTGCGACTCGATCCGGAAAGACCTTCTTCATTTCATTTGCGAAGTTATCGTACTCTTCGTCTCCCCAGAAATCGTCCACCATTAAGAAGCCCCCGTTGAGCAAATACCTTCTCAGCGCAACCGCTTCTTCTTCAAAAAACATCAACGCACCGGGTTCGATAATGTAGATAAACGGATAATCAAAAAGCTTGGGGTCAGTCAGCTCTAAAACGATCGGCTCCGGATTGACTTTCATCGAAGTCAGTTGCTGAAGCCGAAGCGAAAAATTGAGTTCACTGTCTCGATAATCCGTAGCCCATCCACCACCGCGACCGTAGCCATGCGATTGGTATTTGATTCGAACAAACGTGAATAGATCTTTCTCAAAAGCCTTGTCGATTTCCCAAGTCGGAACATTCCCGCGATCTTGACTTTGCCAATTGCCACCACCTCGCCGCGAGCGCCGTGACGACTGCGCAACGGCCAACGCGGAGATGCCAAAGACAACTAATAAGACCAGGCAAACGATTCGGATACGGAACGCGTCTTTCACTTGGATTGTTCCTCTGGTGGTTTAGATTGGCTCGAGCCGTCTTCGATTTTTGGGGGTTCGCTTCTATCGGTTTCGCTGCTAATGCTTTCAGGATTTGAAGCTTCGTTTTCAACCAACGCTGCGAACAATTCTAACGCTTCGACATACCGAGGCGATTCCTCAAGGGCCATCAGCACATGCCTTTTCGACTTCGCTTTTTCGCCAAGCGAATTGAAAGCAGTAGCCAGCCGAAAGTGCACATCGGATCGGTCCGTCGGGTTAAGCTCCAAACAAGCAACAAGTGCGTCCAATGCCGTTTGCGGCTTGTTAAGTTTCTCGGCAACCTTGGCTCGCATGCTCTGAAGATCTGAGCTCAAAGGTTGGATCTCATGGAGCAGCTCGCACCAACGCTCAAGCGACTCCCAGTCTTCTTGCTTCTCATCTAACTCAATCAAGCGCGATAACGTGTCTCGTGCATCCGACGTGCGTTCAACGAGAGCAACGCAAGCTTCTCGCTCCAACGCGAGATCGCCTCGAGAGCGATAGATGGTTGCGAGCAACGCATAGACCCCATCAGCCGATGCATCTTCGGGAAATATGGATTTAAGCTTTTCTGCTTCCACGAGCGCTTCATCCCACTTCTTGCCGCGAATCAGCAGTGCGCACTTCTCGCGTAGATTCCAATAAGATTCGCTGTTTGAAGAAACGGGTTCGGTATTGTCTAGTAATGTTTGCGGTTGCTTGGGACGAGTGAAATCTACCTTGGGGGCATACGCTTGAGCTTTACTGCGAGCGTACTCGCGAAAATCTTTGTCAAGCAATTCCAATGTTCCTGGAGCACGTTTCAAAGCTTCCTCGGTTGGCATACCAACAGCTAAATCCTCGAGCAAACGAAGTAGTGCCGGCATTCCATATGTCTCCACCCAAAAGTCAACCGCGAGTGAAGACTCGAAATAGGCAAACTGAAGTTGCATCGGACTGCTAGGACGCAGAAAAGCGCCACTGAGTTGGCTGATGGGAACAAAATCGTCGCCGAGTATCATCTCGCGAAACACTGGGTCCATCGACTGACCCCATGTCTTATTCTTTAACCGCTCTTCATGGACCGAGATTCCTTCTGATAGCCATCGCGGCATTTTGTTTTTTGTCTTTTGAAGCGTTACCACGTGGCAGTACTCATGCCAAAGCACGGCTTTCCAGTTGTAGTCGACCGTGAGAGCGGCAGGTGAGTTGGCTGTGATCAGGCGACCGAAGCAAACACCCAGCAACCCTTGCCCACCAGGTAACCCAAGCGTTCGAATGGCAAACTCTTTTTGCTTCGGAAAGATTTCGACGAAGATCGGTTCTTCCAGTTCGACTTCATACTTTTTAGTCAGCACCGCACGGGCCTCACTAAGTATGTTCACCACGTCTTTGCCGTAGATTCTTTCTTCGCGAGGGTCCATTCGTATAACAAAACCAGGCACCTCAATCATCGTGAACTTTTCAAGTTGCGACTGCAGTTGTTTTAAATTGAAAACCGTTACGTCGTAGGGGTCTTTAGTTCTCGCTTCGTCGACGAGCTTCCAACCTTCGTCGGTATTGCCGAGCCGAAGAATATCTTGCGAGAGTTGCGACACGGCAGGTATAAACTTTTCATCCATTACCAGTGCGCGACGTTGGTATACCACGGACTCTTCGAAACGATAGTGATTCGATAGTTGAGTTCCTATCGTGTAGTCAACTTCAGGGTTAAGAGACCATGGCTCTAACCCCTTACGTCGAAACTTCCCTTCCTCTTCATAACGACCTTGTAAATGGGCAATAGCCGCTCTCAGCGCCCAGAGCTTTGGAAGTTTGGGGTTCACTTTTTCAATTTGTTTGAGCACAACTTCGGCATTGGTATAGTCCTCGTTGGACATTTTCGATTCAGCCAGAAGCAACAAACTAGGAATGTAGTTTTCATTGATATCAAGGGACCGCTTCAGATAATCAGTTGCTTTTTCAGGATCAGAATTGTTCCAAGCTTTTGAAAGCAGATAAAAAACTTCCGGGTCCGATTCATCTAACAAGACCGCTTTGGAAAGGGCCTGCGAAGCGACCTTGCTATCGCTTTTGCTCAATGCCATTCTCGCTGTCGCCAGATAAGCTTCGACCGATTTTGGGTCGCTTTTGATCGCTTGGTCAAAGCATATCCGAAGGACTTCTTTTGGGTCTTCACCTCGCTGTAAGAAAAACTCCCCCAGCGGGACCAGATCTTTGGTGCTGATAAATCGAAGTTGAGTTTTCACCAAGATCGAATCGATGAATTCAAGCTGTTGATCAGCCTTCGATTCGGCGTTGGTGTAGCGGTAACACTGCACACCAATCAAGCGTAATCGGATGTTGTCACGGAAACGTTCGGTCGCCTTCTCGAAAACTGTGACCGCCTCGTCATACTTTCCAACCACCATCAATGTTTCGATTAGCGTTCGAGGCCAGAACTCATTCCAAACACCTCGCTCAACTTGGGTTCGAGCAAGCTTTTCGCATGCTTGGTAATCACCCGTGCGAAAAAACTTTCGTGCGTCGTCGATCTCAGAGCCCCGCGAAACTTCACAGTTCACAAGACTTACGAAGGTCGCAACGACGAACAAGATCAGGGTGCTCAATGACGACGATCGACGACGGAAAGAAAAAACCATCGCCAATGGGCCAGTCGCCGACAGGAATAGGTGATCGTTTAGCTGTACTTGCGAAAGACAATTCAAAAAGCACCTCGTGCTCTAGCGCATTCGATAGCGTCGGACTTTTATCGCCTCAATAAGTTTCAGTTGCCTGCCCCGCATTCCTGCCCTCATTGTAGTGTGCAAGCCAGATACAAACCCGGGTGATCTAGAAAAGTAACGGCATTTCAATCAAATGCCTGAGAGCCAACTTAAGATTCTTTGTCATCCCGATCGAATTGCGTTTGTGCCCAGCTCCATGCGGACACGGTCCGCGGAAATCCGACAGTGTTCATACCGAGGAAAATAGCCTGCGTGATTTCAACGCGGGTCGCACCGGCTTGCGTTGCGCGACGCACATGAGAGCGGACAGCCGATTCGAGCCCCGCTCCCACACTGATCCCGATTTTTATCAGGGAGCAAGTTTTCGCGTCCAGCGGCCCGACACCCTCCACCGCATCGGCCATCTGATCGTGAGCCGCAGCTATTTCGGGATATTCGTTGACGATACGTTGGTAGACACTCGGCAGCGACGAGCTGGCTTTCTTTGTTTCGTCCAATTCTTTACTCATGATGATCTTCCTGACCTGATCTCTTCGATCGATCCTTGAGATAAGCAATCGCTTGCCGCATCTTCGCGTAATCGATTTCGTGAACTTGAGTCATCTCTCCAATTGCTTTGAGCATGGTAAGCGTCAATCTTCCGCCCAAGTGCTGACGAAATTCTTCCAACCCTTCAAAGAGAACTCGCTCTTCAAGTTGTTCGTGGTAAGTCGGAAGCCCCAGCCGATCCAAAGTTTCTAGTGCCCGAGATACAACTTCTGTATCGAGCCCATGTGCAAGCGATGAATACACAACGTCCAACGCGACACCAATCGCGACGGCTTCTCCATGACGAATTTGGTAGTCGCACAGTGACTCTAGCTTGTGAGCAGACCAATGCCCAAAGTCTAGTGGTCGAGCTTCATTGGCTTCGAACGGATCGCCACCTTGAGTGATATGATGAAGATGCATCATGACAGAGGACTGAATTACTTTAAGCGACTTGAGCATATCTCGCTGAGATATTTCCGAAGCAGCGTTGTACAGCTCTTCAAAGGCCGATTCGCTTTTCAGTAGCGATACTTTCAATGCTTCCGAAAAACCGCTTCGAAAGTCTCTGTCGCTCAGGCACTCTAACAACGACGAATCGTTCACGACTCCCCAGGGTACTGCAAAAGTCCCCTTCCAGTTTTTCTTTCCAAAAGCATTCACCGCGTTCTTGACTCCCACTCCCGAGTCCGCTTGGGCAAGAGTGGTAGTTGGAAAACGAATCAATCGAATGCCTCGATGAGCGATCGCTGCCGCGTATCCGACTGCATCCAAGACAGCACCACCACCAATGACAAGCACATAACTGCGACGATCCAATCCATCGCGATTCATAGTCGCGAATATCTCCTCAACCAAATCAGGCGATGCCTTGATCTGTTCGCCGCCAGCGATTTCATGTGGAGGTGATGTCAACTGGATTCTTCCAGACCGACTCAGGCACTCGTTCAACCGAAACAGAAGCGAACTGGATGAGGCCACCACACCGTGATCAATCCAAACTTGAACGCGAGGATCCGAATGCTCCGATTCCAGTAGTGACTCGACGACCGACCAGTCGGCTCCAAAGCAGTCATTTGTAAACCGCAATTGATGCCGCAGCGGAACATGAAAATCGACATTGATCGATTTCGAAGTCGTTAGAATCTCCATCGGGCCCATGCGGGGAGTCTTTGCGTTTGGTGAGTTATTGGTGGCGGGAAAGGATTGGAATGAAACGGCCAGCGAGTGGATTGGTCGGTTTAGAAATGGATTTTCATAAATTAACGTGCCAATGGCTTTGTTTGTAACCCAGTAGCCACGTCTCTCCGAGACGTGAAACAAAAGTAGCTACGTCTCTCCGAGACGTGAAAAACCTGCGTCTCGGAGAGACGCAACTACGCGAAACACTGCGTCTCGGAGAGACGCTGCTACTTGGAGTCACTTTGACAAACTGATCACAATACAAACTGGACGAACACACACTATTCTAACTGCCTTGGTAGATCTTCCCATTCCGGATCACCAATTCATATGCAAGATTCGGTTGTCAGATGACTGCGAATCCCATTTTGACTGATTTGCAGGCAAACGGGAAATCGATCGATTGGAATTTAGGCAGGATAACTGGTGTGCCGAAGGGGAATGTTCACTTTCTGAACAAAAAAAGTAAAAAATCGGATTTTTTCGCTTGGGGTTCGCAGTTTATCCCGGCGATTCATAAAGGCCGCTTTCCGGTGGGTTATCCAGCCAAGGGGAACATACCGCCTAGTGAATGGCTTTCAACGCTAATTCCAGTTGCTCCGATTTGTAGCGAAGTGTCAGTTCACAGCGAACTTCGGTCATTGCTTTCCTCCAGAACCACCCCGCCAAGCAGCAACTGCGACCGAAGCTCTGCACAAAATCGGTACGGGCGTTGCTTTGGGAAAGGTAGCAAGGCGGTTGCTAAAACATTTGGCACACGAGTTACATTCGCGTGGCGTGCTTTCGTCTTTCCGTCGTAGTTGCTGATTCATATTTCCTGATTCACTGTCGATTTGAAAGACGCATTTGACTTCGGTTCAGCAATGGACCTGAAGAGTACCCCTGGTCTGTGACAAGTGTCCGCCTCATTTGTCCAGACTGGGGTATTTTTATGGTCATTGGCGATCCAAGAACGCTATCTTTCTTGCGGAAATGCCCTGGTGACATGCGCAATCTAGAAAAGGTGGACATCCTTTTCCGATAAAGCTCTTTCGTTCTAGCGATCTACGCCGAAACTCAATATAAGTGTTTGAGTTCGTCTCAGCTGATACCCCATGGGTTTTGGCAAAGACAATTGATATTGAATGACTATTTTTATTGAGAAGCGGCTGACATGGATCGTCGAAAAGCTCTCCAAGTGCTAGGCACTCTATCGGCAACGTGGACCTTCGCTGGCTGCCGTGGCCACCAATACGGACACGTCATCAAGAAAGATGCCCCGAACATGGTCGGCTCGCACGACGCGGGAGCTGAAGTCTTCGATCCGTTGGTCGACGAAGCGGTGATGAAGCTGCTCGGCCGACAGTGTATCCCATCGCCTGATCAACCGACCGGGCAAGATGGAATGCCGATGAAGAAAACGGTTTGCTTTGTTGGTGTTGAAAACAAGAGCGCTGAAGAGATCGGCGACTTTAAGGACCAACTGTATCAACAAATCGATTCTAAGATCCTGGAAAGCCAGACCTTCAGCAGTGTAAGCCGTCGAATGGTCGATGCGGCTCTCTTCGAAACGCGACTTCGGCCAGACTCACTTCTTGTGCCAAGCAACATGCAACTGTTCACGCAAGTTCTATCGCGACAAGGCGCACCGATCGACCACTTGCTTTTTGCTACTCTCACAAGCGGCACCACGGAACGCAATTCGTCTAAGCAACGCGACTACTTGTTGACACTTGAAATGACCAACGTTCACGACGGAACGTACGACAAGCAGTCTGCAGAGATTCGCAAAGGGTACCACAAGACCGCCGTAGGTAAACTGTGGAACTACAACCCTCTCAAATACTAAATCTGAAGCTTGCTCAAGAATCGCAAGCCCCAAACGAGCGATGCCCCGAACTGCTTCGGCGCATCGTTTTGTTATGCGCATTTCTGCTATCCAACATTGCGGGCTGTTCGACTCACGCAAAACGATTGGCCGAGCCCAGGAATCTATTCTACGCGGGCCAAATGGAACAGTGCCGTGAGCAACTCACGAAGCTATCGAAGTCCCACCGCGGTGATCGCGATGTAGCAATGTTGGACCTAGCAATGGTTGACTTGGTCGGTGGCGATGCAAAGCAAGCTGAATCGCGATTGCGCGATGTTCGTGATCGATTCGAGTACCTTGAGCAAGACTCGTTGACCGAGAAGACACTCTCCGCTTGGACAGATGATCAAACTCGTTCTTATGCAGGTGAAGACTACGAACGAATGCTGGTCTACGCGTTTTTGTCGCTATCGAATCTGATGCACGATGGAGGTGACGCTGAAGCCTACTCGTTACAACTCAATGAAAAACGCACACAACTGATCAACGCGGCTATTGAAAAATCAGGCCCCGAGGCAGAGAAAGCCTACCGCCCCGTTTCGATGGGCGATTATCTTCGGGGAGTCATCCGCGAATCAAATCGACGTGATTACGATGATGCAGCAAAAGCTTACGAACGAGTTGTCGAATGGAATCCAGAAGTCATCCCGTTCCAATGGGACCTCAATCGCGTGCGCACAAGCGTTCACTCTCAACCCGGCATGGGCGTGATCTACGTTTTCGCCTTAGTCGGTCGAGGTCCTATCAAAGTGGAAGTTGCCGAGCAACCGACCAGTGACGCCCTTCTCATCGCCGATCGAATCGTCTCAGCAGTCGGCCCTTATTCACTTCCACCAACGCTTGCCCCTATCAAGATCCCCGATATCCAACTCCCTGCGATCGAGATCGATAATGTCGGCGTAGCGATCGACGAAAAACGACTCGGCCCAACTCAGTGCGTTACCAGCGTGGAACGAATTGCGCTCGATACGTATGCCGCAAATAGATCGTCGATTGTCGCACGGGCCGTGGTGAGACGAGTCCTCAAAAAGGCTTCGATCGTCGCTGCGAAAAAAGTTGCGGGAACAGAAGGACTCACGTCCTTTGCAATGGATGCAGCTGGTGTTGCTTGGGAAGCAACCGAATCAGCTGATACTCGCTGCTGGGGATTGTTGCCGCGTGAGATTCAAGTGATGCGAATCGAGGTTCCCGCTGGAAGTCGAAGTGTCACTCTTCATCCGCTTGTTCGCGATCGAGTCTCCGGCCCGGCCAACACGGTTTCGGTTCACGTCAATGAAGGGGAGAACACCTATGTTTTGGCCTGTTTTCCTGACAGCCAATCAATCGGCCAGATCCGTTCGAACCGTTGAAATAGCCCCTGGAATGCTGCGACAGGTCGCAGATTTTAGACTTACTCTTGCGATGTTCTTTCTCGAACATCAATGCAGACCAATAGTCTCATTTTCGAATGAGTAACAGGTCAGTAACCGAACTCGTCCCCCAAATAGTTCTTCGTTTGCTCGCTCTCGTGCTCGTTCGAATCCTGTCGTTCGAGTTCGAGTTCGAGTACGATTTCGCGATTCAGTTTGAAAAACGCACTTTCACAAGGGTCAACTTGGAAACTGCCTACAGTATTCGTAGACCGCCATCGTGGTTGCGGTTGCTACGTTGTAGGAAAACGGTTTTCCATAGACGGGTATCTCGATTACGGCGTCTAGTAGATCGAGTTCTTCTTGACTCAAGCCTTCGCGTTCACTTCCAATCACAAGTGCTGCCTTGTGTGGAAACTGATAGTCAAAGAGATTTTGCGAATTGGTAGTTTGTTCGAGACCGATTCTTGGGATGTTGTCGCGTTTCAATTGCTCCAGCACTGGGAGGAGCGAACGACGTTGAACAATCTCAACCACATCGACCGCATCGCGAGCGATTTCTCGATCAACTTTCCCAGAACCACATTGAATGATCGTTCGAATACCGGCACAACCGCACAGTCGAACGATGCGGCTTAAGTTGACATTGCTTCGCATGGGAGCGAGCACAATGGTTAACTCGCGGGGCTGCGAAAGTGTACTTGGCGGTTTATGTCGAAGGTGTTCGAATCGTGGCATGAACTATCAAGCCATCCTCGCCATCAGAAGTTCACGCTGGCAGAGCAACTCTTTTGGCATGTCGTGATAGAGCTTCAGGAAAAAATCATTTTGACTCGTGATTTCTGCAAGCCACTCATTCTGCCTGAAAGCCATTGCCGCATCAAACTGCGACTCGTCAAAACCATCGATTCCATCTGTATCGAAATCGACAAAGTGAGGCGTCCAACCGATTGGCGTTTCGTGACCGGCGATTCGACCTTGGCATCGTTTCACAATCCATTCCAAGACTCGCACGTTTTCGCGAAAGCCTGGCCACAAGAATTTGCCACTCTCATTTTTCCGGAACCAGTTCACGTGAAAAATGCGTGGCAACTGACGGATAAGCTTCCGCATGTTTAACCAATGAGCGAAATAGTCGCCCATGTTGTAGCCGCAGAATGGAAGCATCGCCATTGGATCTCGTCGAACATGTCCCACTGCGCCGGTCGCCGCAGCCGTTGTCTCAGAACCTTGTGTTGCACCTAAGAAGACTCCATGCGTCCAATCGAATGCTTGGAAGACCAATGGCATCGTCGAAGGCCTACGTCCACCGAAGACGATTGCGTCAATTGGAACTCCTTGAGGATCTTGCCAAGCGGGATCAATGTTCGGACATTGTCCTGCAGGGGCGGTGAATCGAGAGTTCGGATGAGCCGCAGGTCGACCACAATCGGGTGTCCAGTCTTTACCGGTCCAATCGATCAAGTGCGAAGGTGGATCCGAGAGTCCTTCCCACCAAACAGAATGGTCATCAGTAAGAGCCACGTTCGTAAAAATAGTGTTGCTCGCCATTGCTTCCATCGCACCTGGATTCGAGTGCCACGAGGTTCCCGGAGCGACTCCAAAGAAACCGGTTTCTGGATTGATCGCGTGTAGCTTTCCTGTCTCGCCAGGCCACAACCACGCAATATCGTCTCCGACAAGGGTCGTCTTCCATCCTCGTTTGGTGTAATGTTCCGGTGGAATCAACATTGCAAGATTAGTCTTACCACACTGGCTGGGGAACGCTGCTGTTAGATAGGACTTGATACCATCGGGTGATTCGAGCCCCATGATCAGCATGTGCTCGGCCATCCAGCCTTGATCTCGCGAGATCGCGGTCGCCAGTCGAAGGGCTACACACTTCTTTCCTAGCAATGCGTTTCCACCGTACCCGCTGCCGTAGGACCAGACTTCCCGCGACTCGGGAAAATGAACGATGTATTTTTCATCATTGCACGGCCACGCGACATCTCTGACACCCTCTTTGAGCGGCATGCCTACACTATGCAAACAAGGCACGAAACTTCGATTCGGTCCGATTGCATTGAGCACTTTAGTTCCCATGTGACACATGATTTTCATGTTCACACAAACATATGGAGAATCGGTTAGCTGCACACCAAACATAGCAAGTGGGCTATCGATTGGCCCCATGCAGAAAGGAATGACGTACATGGTTCTGCCGACCATCGAACCGTCGAACTTTTCGGTCAATGTCTTCCGCATCATCTCAGGAGGCGACCAGTTGTTGGTTGCTCCAGCATCCGATTCACGAAGCGAGCAGATGAAGGTTCTATCCTCGACACGCGCGACGTCCGATGGGTTACTTCGCGCGAGAAACGAGTTAGGATGCTTTGCGGGATTTAGAGGAGTAAATGTCCCTTGCGCTACAAGTAGATTGCAAAGCTGCGACCACTCGCCGTCACTGCCGTCGATCCAATGAATTTGATCTGGCTTGCATAGCTCGGCCATCTCCTCAACCCAAGTAACCAGGGACTGGTTCTCTGTGAGCGAAGATTTCAAAGGCATTTCTTGTGTTGAGCCAGATGTCATGAGCTGAATTCCGATAGTAAGTAGATGTTATTTTGCGAAATCATTGGAAGCGTTCTTCGAAATTGATAAGCCTCGCGAAGCAACGCAGCTTGGTCGTCACAGTATCAATTACGATGATGTACGAAGCAATTAGCGAAGTCCTGGTAGACCATGCTCCAAACGCTTTTGATTGAAAAACGCCCAAGCGGCAGGATACTGTTTTAACATACGAACGACTTGGGATGAACTCACGTTGAGATGAGCGACAACGGCAGGTAGCTCCATCGCGTGTGCCGAGCAGCAGTCCAACAGTTCAGCTAGAAGAGCAGGAAAATCTGGGTGGTCGGTGGCCACACGGATGCGTTGATTGTGGCATTTGGAGAGCCATAGTTCGGAAGGTTGGTCGCCTAAGACGCCCGCGCTTCGAATGTTTAACGCTAAAGATAACCGTAGACGTACCAGAGCCAGTCGACGGTTATCCGCTTGGCTTCGACGCTCGTTTGCTTCTGCAGTCAGCTTCGAAGGCTTATGCAAAAAAATTACTGCGGATTCGGTTTTGTTGCGATGTTGGCCGCCAGGACCGCCGCGTCGCAAGAACTGGATCTCGCATTCTCGAAGAAGCTCTTCGTCACTCAAGAATGCAGGATGAGTTTTGAATTCCATCAGACAACAAGGTCAGCCACGTAGAAGCTACCGTAAGTATGAACTCGGTCCTTCTGGTGTAGTTCGTCCGAAATTTCGGGATGCATTTTCAGCAGTTCGGGGAGCTTTCGCATTTGACCATCAACGCGGACAGAAACGCCATCCAAGAATTCGGTCTTCAACCCGCCCGAACGCCAAAGAATCCGGGTTTCAGGTGCAGCGCGTTCGATGATCGCTTGCCATTCACTTTCCAGTAGTGCGAAGTAATTGTCGCTCAACCAATCCATGTGATCGAGGAGAATGAATCGCGAGATGGTTCCGTTGTGCTTCTCCAAAAATCCTTGGACGCTATCGGTATGAATGTGAATCTTGTCAGCCACACCATTGCGAAGCGCTTCGTAGTTTTCTGGCTTCAAGTACTCGGGACAACATTCCGGCGTGTAGTGCCCCGTGATGTAAACTCGCCAAAAGTAATTGTCTTGGATTGGCAATTTTGCAAAAACCGCGTCCATCGAGTCTTCAATGAACTTGACGATTCCGCCGGGATACTGAGTATCGATTTGTCGTCTTTGTGCCTTGGGAACGCCAAGCATGCTAAGCGTCGTATCACGATTGAGTGCGAATCGCATCGTACGAGTCCAGATGCGCTCTCGCACTTTGTTGTAAAGGGCTTGTTGTTCCTCGAAAGACTTCGAGTTGACGATCTCGGTGATCTCTGGGCGAATCTTGGCAATTTTCGTCAAGTATACGTTGATCCCTCGGGCAAACGCACCTGAGGTTCCGCGAAAGTAAAACGAACGTCTTTCGTTATCGAAGAACTTGATCCAGCGATCCCAATATGCCTTGGACCATTTGCTCAACTGACCTCGGAGCTTGTTTGCATAGATTCCTTCCACATTGGGTAAGTATCCATGCCCAAACATTTGAAAGTAGTCTTCGTAGTCTAGGCTTCTTACGGCGGCTAGCTTGAGCTGCAGCAGTGCATTTTGCCTCGGATTCATATCCACCGCATGAACCTCACGCGGATTACACAATGCGTAGTCAATTGCATTGCATCCAGCGGACGTGATGACCATCACGCTGTCGGTGTGTTTTAGGTTAAGTGCTTGACGATCTAATCGAGGGTCCTCCCAACAAGTGTTGTAGACCAAATTGTTTCCGTGAACGAACCGGAAAACGCGACCGCTAATCCATTCTTGCAGGGCCATTTACGAGAGCTTACTTTCCTTGTGTGTCATGCTGAAAAAGTCTTGATCGGATTCGTTAATTTAGAGTACTAGCCCACACTTTACTATCGCAGGGTGTGAGTTTCGCTCGCAGTGAAAAGCGAGCGATTTACCAATTCAATTCATATTGGATGCTACTTTGCATCTTTTGCCGCTGGCGGGTTTGGATCTTGGGGTTTGTCAGCACCAGGTTTTTCTTTGGATAATGCCGACGGCTTTTTGACCGCTCCACCAGGTAGAGGAGCACGATATTGTCCGCCTTGGACAAAGATAAGGGGGCCTTGCTGGGTTTGGCCACTAGTTTCCGCGGCACGGGTCCATGGCATCGTGTATGCCGCAAATAGTCCGCTCTTCACGTCGACAACATAAACCAGACATCCGCCTGGTCTAGCATTCGATGCCGTAGGTCCTGGCTGAGCTGCGCCAGTGACTAACAAATACTCCGCATTTTTAGTTGCGGGAAGCTCACGAGTTATATTCGTTTCGAATCTTGCTCCGAATTGCTGAATTCGCGGATTGTAGACCCAACATTGAAGGTTACCGGTAATGTAATCCAAGAAGAAAATCCCGTCCGATTCTTCACTAACTGGCCCTGTAGCGACCGCTAGGTTGGCCCCACCGTGAGTGGCCGTCGCTCGCAGAACTTCTGGTGGAATCCTAGAGCCATCCAAAGCACTGGCAACCGGCGTTGCTGTCTGAAGCCCAAACCAGAATGCAACCGCAGCGACTGAGGCCATCGCCGTCACAAAAAGGCTTGCAGTCGCGATGAGGTTGGTTCGAGTGTGCCACAGACCGCTCCGAGTCTCACATTTGACCGCTATAGACTGATTCACCGAGGAACCTGTCGTTAGTGGATTGGTTGGCAAAAAACCTATTAAATCCGAGTTTTGACCGTTTAAATTCGTCATTTGGTTCACTTGCTTACTGGTTCCTAAGTGCAGATTGGGAAGGGATCAATCACCACAATAGATAATCGTATCCGTTGTTGGCTTGGCGTTCTATTGGCTATTACACAGAATTTATTCTACGATGCGTTGATTTCTGGCACTTTTGCACCGGGTGACTTCGGCAGGAGGAAAACAAAAGGGATCGAATCACGCAAAATCGCAGCCAACTGACAGGTTGCGTTGGCTGTGGTAAAAATGGAGCTTCGTTTTAAGCAGGTGTTTCATTGGCATAGGTAGAAATAAGGGTTAAAGCCTCTCATGACTAACGGATCTCTCAATCGCAAACTTAAAATGGGACTTGTCGGTGGCGGTTCGGGCAGTTTTATCGGTCGCGTCCATTCGATTGCTGCTTGCTTGGACAACCGCGCAACGCTTGTCGCAGGCGCTTTCAGCAGCAACGCCGAGCGTTCGAAAGCGTCGGCTCCCGACTACGACGTTGCCCCGAGTCGTGCTTATGCGTCCTATCAAGAGATGATTGAAAAGGAACTGAAGCTTCCTGAGGGAGAACGGATCGATTTCGTCAGCGTGACCACTCCCAACCATGCTCACTTTGAAGTAGCCAAAGCCGCTTTGGAAGCTGGCTTCCACGTGGTGTGTGACAAGCCGATGACCTTTGATCTGGCTCAAGCGGAAGAGCTTGCCAAACTTGCCGATAACTCGAAATCAGTTTTCGCCCTCACGCACAACTACACGGGTTACCCGCTTGTTCGCCAAGCAAGACAAATGATTCGCAATGGTGAGCTAGGTGAGATTCAGGCCGTTCGAGCTTTCTATATCCAAGGCTGGCTTCGCGATAAACTGGAAGAGTCAGAACAAAAGCAAGCCTCGTGGCGCACGGACCCCAAAAAGAGCGGTGCAGCAGGTTGCTTCGGCGACATTGCCACGCACGCATATAACCTCGGTCGCTACATGACGGGTCTTCTTCCACAAGAAATCTCGTGTCATTTGAAGACGTTTGTCCCCGGTCGATTGCTGGATGATTACGGCACGGCGATTATCAAGTACGAATCAGGTGCTCTCGGGACCGTAACCGCAAGCCAGATTTCTCATGGTCGCGAAAACGATGCTTGGATTGAAATTGATGGGACGAAGGGTTCGCTCTCGTGGCGTCAGGAAGAACCCAACGTGATGGTCGTTCGTCAGAATGGCCAACCGCACAAGCTCTATACGCGAGATCCAAACGCTCCTTACATGGCAGGTGCAGGTGCCGCAGCCTGTAGACTTCCATCCGGTCACCCAGAAGGATTTTTTGAAGCCTTCGCCAATATTTATACAGCTGCATTCGACGCAATCGTAGACTTGCACGACGGTAAGAAAATCGAGCGAGTCAACACGGTATACCCCAACGTCCACGACGGCGTTGAAGGGATGTACTTTATTCAGCAGTGCGTGGCCAGTAGCCAAAAGGACGGTGCATGGCTACCGATGAAACATCCGCGAGCGAGAATTTAGTAATACGCATGCGGCTCAATGCTCAACGTATTGAGCCTCAGGCGTTAGCCGAGTTCAAACGACTATCCCTCCGCTTGCGAAGGCACGTCCAACGACGCGGCTAGCGCCCTTTGCCATTTATTCTCTATAAAAACTGTTTGTTGTTTAATCAGCTTCCTCTCGTCAGCGTGCGTCCTGCTTGGAAATCCTGTATGTCTGCATTTTCGTGCTCGTACTCAGGCGTAAGCCGGTACTCGTAATCGAATCGACCGCAATCCGATCGAGTACGAGCACCATTTCATTGAGTACGAGTACGAACTAACGTAAATGCTAAGCGGGACGCTCTCGTCAGCGTGCAGTATCTATTGCATTTTCACTAACCGCAGGCTGACGCTCATGGGCACTCACTTGAGAGCTGCGGTTTAAAATGCAATATCGAGTATCCCCCCAAGAATGTCGTATATCGAACGAAATCACATGACACTTCGTTATTCGACGTTCCTTGTTCGGTGTTCGTTATTCTCAAGCCCCCCAAAGCGAGAGCCGTTTGGCTGATGCTAGGCGGCTGACGTATCAAAAGCAGGGGCAGTATGGCAACTCCACTCGCTTTAAGATACGATAACGGACGACGAGCGGCCAAAACCTTCTTGTCGCTTCGTAGATATTCATCAAATCTTCAGAGCGATCAGAGTTGGGGTTTGTTAGAATACCCGCTCAATCGCATATCCTCTCTTCTTGTCTTGTTTTGATAGGCGTCTCGCTATGAAGTTTTTTCTTCTGAAAAAGCGGCGTCGCAGTCTCGTGTTGACTGCCGAAAAACTTCGATTGCGAGTCGAGCAGCTTGAAGCTCGCGTGCTGATGGTAAGCGACCTAGCCAATGCGAGCGGGTTGCTGCTCCAAGATTCATGGCTTCAATCAACATCCGCTGAAAGTTCCGGTAACTTTGCGATGGCGTCGTCTTCGATCAACGACCCTTATGCAGAGGACACGCGAGAGCCTTCGGAGGTCTACGATGAAACGCACTGGGTCCTCCGCATGGATTCGGCTGCGGCAAGCGAGCTAATAGAACTGGCTACTCCGGCTGTGCTCGGCGAGTTCACGCCACAAGCTCTCTCGTTTACGACGTTGGCAAACGGGATGCCGATCCTGAACAGTTTGCCTGGCTCGCCGACGTCAGTGTTTCTTGACTTCGATGGTGACACGACAACCAGCACGTCTGCGTATGACGTTGACAGTGCACCGACAACATTTAACGCAGCAGAGCAGAGAACAATTGCCGAGGCATGGCGACACATTGCGACCTACTTTGCCATGTTTGATACGAACGTGACAACTATCGAACCACCAGTCGCGCAGCCGAAAGCGTGGGCTGCCATCGGAAACAACATCACTGGCGGGTACTGTTTCGTCAATACATTTCCGAACACTCAACCCCGTTGCTTCAACCAAAGTAGTGATGCTCGAACACGGCAATCTGGAATCGCGCATGAAGTTGGACACAACTTTGGACTAAATCATCAGTCGGACTTTGACTTGTTTGGTTTTGAGACCGCAGATTATTCACGCGGTGTTGACGAGCTGCATGTCCCGATCATGGGAGTCGATTTTGCTCCTCGAATTCGAAAATTTATCATTGGGCACACAAGCGATGCCAGTGTTTTACAAGATGATATTGCGGTGATCGCGAGCGATATCAGGGCACGCCAACCCGCCGGTGGAGATGGCTTTCGGGCAGATGATTACCAGGGGACTATCGCGACTGCAACTCCGCTGACTGTCGATAGCGATGTCCAGTACGTGAGCGGGATCATCGAGCGCTTGACAGACATCGATGCCTTCTCATTTACATCAAATGGTCTACCGATGACTATTCGTGCAGCGGCGGACACTCCGTCGGGGGTCGATCTTAAGCTTGAGATTTATGATGCCGCCGGGATACTTCTGGCTGCAGAAGATAGCGCGCTGAATGATCAAGAAATTGTTCTTACCCTATCTTCCGGAACCTACTACGCACTGGTCTCGAGCCACCGGAACTATGGTGATGTTGGCACCTACAGTCTTACCGTAAGAACTCTTCCGGAAGGCTGGGTCTCACAGGATGTGGGATCGGTTGGAATTCCTGGTTTTTCCCAATTCAATTCAGCGGACGATACATTCACACTTGGCGCATCGGGAGCAGATGTAGCGGGTACGGCTGACGAAATGCAATTCGCCATGCAAACACTCACTGGCAACGGGACAATTATCGCCAAGGTAAACTCGATCACGAACACCAACGCCAACGCCATGGCAGGTGTCGCTATCCGCGAAACGACCGCTGGCAATGCTCGGCATGTTTCCTTGGCAGCAACTTGGTCCAGCGGAAACCGGTTCACCAGACGAACCACCGTCGGCGGGACATCTACAACAACTACGACTACAGCCGCTGCATTTACGCCGGTATGGGTTCGGCTAACGCGTGTCGGCAACGTCTTTACGGCAGCAACATCTCCAAACGGAGTCACTTGGACGACTGTGGGAACTTCACAAACGGTCACCATGGGCGCAACGGTTCAGATCGGTTTATTCTCTTCTGCTCGCAATGATTCGGCGATCTCCGTAGCAACCTTCAGCGACGTGTCTGTGACGGGTTCATTAGGTGTTTCTTCGCCAACGCCCAATTCGCTTCCAGCCCCGACAGACATAACTGTCACGCGATCCATTGGATCAGACTTGACAGTTGCTTGGACGAATCAAGCCGGCGAAACAGGCTACCGTGTAGAACGCTCTGAAGATGGAGTCGTTTTTACCACTGCCGGTACAACAGCCGCAGATGTGACGACCTACGTCGATGGCAGCCTGAAAGGTTCCATGCGATACTTCTATCGAGTCCTCGCGTTAGACGCGACAGGTGCCTCTGAACCCTCTGCCATCGTTAGTCAAATCAATCGACCAAGTGCCGTCACTCGACTGGAACTTACTTCGCTCGATCAAAGCCGTATTGTTTTGGATTGGATCGAGACCTCAGGAGAGACTGGATACCGAATAGATCGTTCGCTTGATGGCATAACGTACACAACGATTGCAACGGTCGGTGCGAATATCCCAAGTTATACGAACACAGGCTTGGCCAACGCGACCGCTTACACTTATCGCGTCACTCCGACCAGCGCGTTAGGCGACGGAGATGCGGCCGAGATTTCTGGTGCTACACGAATGGCACAAGTCAGTGGGTTAGCGTTTTCCTCAATCGCAGGAAACTCGATTTCGCTAGTGTGGAACGACCTCACAACTGAGCTAGGCTACAAGGTGCAGCGATCCACAGACGGAACCAATTTCACCGACCGAGCTACGCTTCCTGGTGGCACGACAACCTACACTGATACAACAGTCACACCGGGGAACGAGTATTACTACCGCGTCGTCGGAACCGCCGGGGACTCGGTAAGTCTCTTCAATCTCATCTTCACCGCGACTCCGACCGTGGCTGCACTACCTATCCCTTGGTCCGCCAACGATATTGGAACCGTCTCCGGTTCAGGTGTTGGTTCTACAACTTACAGTGGAACAACATTCAAAGTAGTTAGCAGTGGAACTGCAATCAGTGGAACCGCAGACAGCTTCCGATTCACGCACCAGCGACTCTTTGGAGATGGTTCGATTACAGCGCGCGTTGCGAGCTTAGAGGATACCAACGGAACGAGCACTCGCTTTGGAGTCATGTTTCGTGAAGCCCTGACCGTGGGCTCTCGCTATGCGATGATGGCACTTCGTGAAGGGAATACGGGAACAGCTCAGTTTTCATCGCGAGCTACTGCTGGCGTAAGCGCTACGACTGCGAGCGACGTTGTTCGAAATGCTCCCTACTGGGTTCGAGTCACCCGTGTCGGCAATCTTTTTACAGGGTTTACATCCCCTGACGGAACGACATGGACGCAAATTGGTACTGCGACTATCGCGATGCCTTCATTAGTCTACGTAGGACTCGCAGCCTCCTCCGGAATCACCACGGAATTAAACACAGCAACAGCTACGAACGTCAGTGTGACAGGCGAAACTCGCAACGCATCGATCGCAGGGAGACAAGTCTTCTACAACAATGCATCCGGGTTCGGAACGAGCGGCGCGAACAACTCGCCGACAGTCAATCCTATCAATGCAATCGATCCAACCAAGACAGCATTGCTTCCAGGGCAAACCACGACCACAGCCAACTACACGAACTACTCAAGAGGACTCAACGGCATCATCGTAGATTTGGCCACGGCAAACACCCTCGCTGCAATTGACGCAGCCAGCTTCCAGTTTGCAACTTGGTCAGGATTCGTCGATGCAATTCCAAACTTTCTGACGATCAATCCTGTTGCCATCGTGTCAAGCTTCGCAACGGGAGGCGTTGATGGATCGGGACGGGTCAAAATTGTCTTGCCTGATAACGTCGTGCAAAATGCATGGCTAAGAATCACCGTTTTGGCCAATGCAGCGACAGGCCTCGCAGCCAACGACGTTTTCTATTTTGGCAACGCTCGCTTCGATGTAACTCCGATCGCACCCTTCCCGTCTCAGCAAATCACCATCAACGTTTTGGACACCAATTCCGTGCGTGCCAATCAAGGCGCAACTGCGGTCCTTGTATCGAACATCTTTGACGTCGATCGAAGCGGCAGTGTCAACGTTCTCGACACCAACGCAACACGAGCGTCACAAGGAACCAACAGCCTTCGATCATTCACAGCCCCATCCGCTCAGTTGCCCCTGGAATCTCCTCAACTCTTATCAACACCGACCTTATCGACACCTTTGGTCGATTCAAGGAACCTGAGATCCGCTTTAAGAGCACGACGTTTTGACGCAGCCTTTGCATCCATCACTAACGATTAGTATTTCCGATTGCTGCTGATGATGCCTTGTCAATCAAGCCGTCCCTCGAACAAAAAGCCAACTTACCGTTGAGAGCTAGGCTTTGTTTCTATAATCGTTTTCACGTAGTTTCGTCTCTCCGAGACGAAGGAATTTCGCGTCTCGGAGAGACGCTACTACTTGTCTACAAACGAAGCCTAGAATTGCGAGAAGTAAACATCAGTAGCATCTAACAGGGGTCTCCTGCCGCCTTTGGGCGATAAGACAGCCGGAGCTGCAAACGTAGATGATCGTGCTAAAAGCAAGCTTCCTGATGTGCCAGCTGGGGCAGTAAAGAATCGAAGGCTGTTTAAACCCTGACTGGCGCGTGTTGCGTTTGTATCGAGAACGTTTACCGCCCCCGAGCGATCCACATCGAATACGTTGCTCACTACTCCTCCATTCTGTCCTTGCCGCGATCGTACTTGGTTCGTATCAAGAACGTTGATAGAAACTTGAGAAGTGAATGCAGGAGCACTCGGAGTTACATCAAAGCGTGCATTACCAAAGTAAAACACATCGTTGGCCGCCAAACCTGTTGTAAGCGGATTCGCAAGAACCGTAACTCGAAGCCATGAATTTTCTATTGCTCGATCTGCTATCGATAGTTTGATCCTGTCTGAACCTCCTTGCCCGCCTCCAGCAATGGTCGTGACGGTAATCGAAGGATTAACCGCAACAAAGTTAGGAGTTGCATCAGGGAAACTACTCCAAGTTGCCAATTGAAAACTACTGGAATCAATGGCTGCTAGATTCGCTGCATTGGTCAGATCGATGATGATTCCATTGATGCCACGCGAGTAGTTTGTGTAATTAGCGATCGACGCAGTACCACCGGGCAATAGCGCTGACTTCGTTGGATCAATCGCACCCTCAGAATTCGCGGTGGCATCAAAGAATGAACTGCGATAGTAAACATTGCGAGAAACAATGGTGGCAGGGGTCGCGACGAACGTGAGATTGCTCGTAACGCTTTGCCCCGCGTTAATGTTGTTTGTACCGCTGGGAAGCGTCAATGTGACTTCGGAGTTTCCCGTGCTGGAATTCCAAAGTGTGTTTGTACCAGAGAGCCTTCGAGAGATCGTCACCTTAAGTTGCGTACTGGACTGGGTAGGGTCGGATGCGGTGAGCTCGATGTTGTTTCCAGCTAGCTCGCGAATTTGCACCATGCATGGTTTGTCGACTGTGATCGTCAATCCACTTGCGATCGTGATCGATCCCGCTTGATAGAAGGCAATTTGCGTAATGTTAGAAACATTGTTACGAACTGCTTGAATGGAAGAAGTGTTGCTCAGTACGGACAAAGGTGACGTCGCCAAATAGGTATCCAAAGACGTAGCATTGATCCCCGGTAACACAGCGTAAGCATAGCTACCATTTTGTGGATTGGTTCCGTGCTCTACCCATGTGCTAAATACATTTTGGGTCACGGTTCCAGTCGCAGTTCCTATTGATTCCCAAGTTCCCGTTTGCGATTGCAATTGTGCAGTCACGTTTCCGTTGTTTCCAAGGAATGCATATCCAACACCGTTATGTAAGACCCATTTCGGATTAACCAAGTTCTGGGTCGTTCCCGTTCCAAATGTCTGCAATGATCCATCGGAGGCTTTGACAGTCACCGATCCATTCTGAAGGACTTGATTCAAGCTCGTGTATACAGGCTTCGTGGCAGTGGGAGCATTTATAGCGGTACCAAGTGCGACATAGCCTTCGTCAAAGTAGAAGTACGACTTTTTCGCGGTGACACTCCCTTGCGACCGTCCGTAGTCCATCGCTGCGGCACCATAAACCCCATTGGAAACGCTTCCAACGAATAGTCCCGTTCCAATATTCCCAGGACCGCCAGCAGCTCCCGTGTTCGCGTTGCTTAGCGAAATCAATTCTGCATCCGTTAGTTGCTCAAGCGTGGTTCCCGGAAGTCTTGTCCAATTCCAAACTGGGAAAATCTCTTGACCGGATGTTGTTCCATACTCAGAACCGCTTTCGTAGAGCGTGGTGACTCCATCTGCGAGAAAGAAGTTCTTTGCCCCCTCTGATATGGTTCCACCGGGAAGTGTCAACGTTTCAGGACGAATGGTACGTTGCGAAATCATGCGAACCGATGTCATATACCCCTGGCGCTGCTGAATCATCGTATCAGTTGTATAAAACGACTTATTGCCGCTCAAAAAGTTTGTGCTGGTGGTGCCAGTAGAAATCCGTGATACGAGCGACTGCAATTCGGTCGTTCTAATCCCGAGCGGCTGAATGCGTGTTGCTGCTGCAGACAAATTATTCGCAAGCCCATTTAGTGTCGCTCCTTTATTCGAAATAGCGCGACCGCTAGAAGTAGGTTCCGAAGTCTTGTTTCGAAGAAGCCAAGCTTGCCCATCAAGAAGGTACCCGACTGCGGCAGCTTCAGTGGCTGCGTCAAAAGCGAACGCCGTACCATGGAACCACGGAAGCAGCCGGGACAGATCGGTTGCGTACACTTGGCCATAACTAGCGGAGTACAACTGCACTTGTTCGTTTGGGTGAACGCCACCCCGATACGAGACGCCACTGGCGTAACTGGTGTGTTGCGACAAGCTGGCGTCGGGCTGAAGTCCGGACCCGGCATAACCTCTCGTATTGAGGTCTGCTGTTACCAGCAATACAACATCTGTGAGTTCCGACAAATCATTTCGCAGGACGGCTGCAGTGACAGCGATCAAGGCACGATCTGTAAGATTCGCGCCGCCATTCTTTCCCGTTAAATCTTTCAAATCCCAAACAGTTGCATTGTCATAGTACTTTGTAATCAGGCTGTTCATCAGCGTGCTACTCAAGTCGTTACGCATGGCGATAAGTCCTTGCCAAAGCGCTAGTCCTACACCGATCTTGGTGTCGTACCAATTCGGAAAAGCGAGCGAATTGGGAGCCGTGTTTGCGAGATAGGTATATCCATCGATGATCTTTTGTTTCAGTGCGGCATCCAAATACTTCGGTCCGCCAACCGCTTGATAGGCTCTGGACATCGTTGACAGTCGAGTACCCGATGTTTTTATCGCGTTTGCACCGGTAGTACTATTCGCTGTATAGGTGAGATCGCTAAAGCTCCCATCTGCGTTCATCAATGCAATAATCGTATTGACACTGGAAGCGGAAATGGTGGTCGCGCTTTCCAAAGCCGAAGCAAAGACTCTCGAACCAATCGTTGACCATTCTGCAAGACTGACAACTTGGATAGAAACAGTTGCTATCGCGGGATCGGCGACATCATCGCTAGCTCGGTACGTAAAACTATCGAATCCCGAGAAGCCTCCCTGAGGAACATAGAGGAACGAACCATCGCTGTTGAGCGTTAAAGCTCCATGAATTGGAGATGTCACGACAGATGCCGTCAGCGGCGTTTCGTCTCGTCTTCCATCATTGCTTAAAACACCGTCACTGGCCGCGATACTGGTAGATTGAGAAAAGACGACGTAACGGTCGTTCACGCTTACCGGATGGCTACCTAACACATGCAAAGCCGCAGAATCCTCAGCGGTCAATGCACGCGCATAGAACCGTACATCATCGACAGTACCGTTAAAGAAAGTTCCCGTTCCGGCGGTGCCGATTTGAAGTGGTGCCGTTAAATCTACCGAGCTAAACGCCCCTGTTCCGCTAAATGTTCCATCGAGAACACCATCTACATACAAAGCACAGGATTGGAGAGCGGTGCGAACTCCCACGATATGGTGCCATTGACCATCATTGACGGTTTTAGTTCCTGTCACGCCAAAGGGGCCGCCGCCAGGATTGAATTGAAAACGGGCCTTCCCTCCCACAACTTGAAGTGCGATGTGATCACCAGTAAGAGGTCCCTTGCTCACGACAGTCCCACCAGTAGCCGTTGTCTTGATCCATACAGAAAGAGTGACGTTACTGGTGACGACACCAAAGGCCGATGTGTGTGCGACGCTGACAACACCGGTGCTTCCATTCAATACCAACCCGCCATGGACCTTGCCCGATGATGTCCACGTCGCCCCACCACTAAGCGTCCCAGGATCGTCGCCACCTGCGAGATCGACTGCTACGGTTCCGCTTGAAGCATTCATAGGCCAATGCCCTACGAGGTTGCTCGTCAAATCGACAGCCATAAGCGACCGTTGCTCTAAGGTTTCAACGGCAAGAGATGTAGTCGATCTTTTGGGTTGGACCCGATATCGCGTTCTCGATTTTGATTTCATCAGCGGAAACCGAAACAGTTTGTTCATTTGAGATTACGGTCTGGCACAAAAGCGGGCGGCGAAGCAACGAACAAGTCACGCGACATTATCTTCCTTCCCGAGCCCTTAGCGTAAGGTTATCCAACCGTATAGAATAACACAAAGCAGGCGAGACCTCTAATCCGATTTAGCTAAACAACTTGGGGAACCGATGAAAATAAGAGAAAACAAGGGCGCACTGAGCCTTTATGATCGTCGCACATGGATATCGTCGTCATCCGCCAAGCTTTGTGCGGTCTGGTTGTTCAAAGATTCGATGCCATTTGCTGTTGGGGACGATCTTTTATCCCCGATGAATCGCTACCCCCGCATGCTCCACGACTGGTATGTCGACCAGGTCCAAGCCGCCGCGGATCGTCATACACAGGTAATAGATCGTCTACAGAGCAAGGACGATGCACTGCGTTATGTCGCCGAAGTTCAACGAAAAATTCGCGAATGTTTCGGCCCAGAGCCCGAGCGTACGCCGCTGAATGCTCGAGTGACCGGTACTCTAGAACGTGATGGTTATCGCATCGAGAAAGTTATCTTTGAGAGCCGTCCAAACTTCCCTGTAACCGCAAACCTATACATTCCCACTGTTGGCCTAGGTCCTTATCCGGCCGTTGTCGGAACCTGCGGACACTCGTCCAATGGAAAAGCAGCTGAAGCTTACCAGTCGTTCGCGCAAGGACTTGTGCGACTTGGGCACGTTTGTTTGATCTTCGACCCGATCGGGCAAGGCGAACGCATTCAATACACCAAGGACCTCGTCAAATCGGAAATTGGAGTAGGTGTCAACGAACATTTGCACGCAGGTAATCAGCAGTTCTTGGTGGGCGAGTTCTTGGGATCCTGGATGGCTTGGGACGGGATTCGAGCGTTGGATTATCTGCTCACACGTAGCGAAGTAGATCCAAAACGAATTGGTGTCACCGGAAACTCTGGTGGCGGAACCACAACGACGTGGATGTGTGGTTTGGATACTCGATGGAGCATGGCGGCTCCAGCATGTTTTGTGACATCCTTTCGTAACAATCTCGAGAACGAGCTACCTGCCGATACGGAGCAGTGCCCACCTCGAGCATTAGCTCTTGGCTTAGACCATTGTGATTTTCTTGCGGCACTAGCCCCCAAACCAATCATCATTTTGGCGAAGGAGCAAGACTACTTTGACGTTCGCGGTGCTGAACAGGCCTATCAAAAGTTGAAGAAGCTTTACGGGCTTCTTGGCTTCGAACAAAACATTGCGCTATTTGTTGGTCCAACCACACACGGCTATTCGCAAGAGAATCGCGAAGCCATGTACAGTTGGTTCCACAACGCAACGCAATCCTCGTTGAAGGATTCTTATCGACAGCCGAGACTCGGTGGCATGCTTTCAGCAAACGTAGCGCTCGTTCCAATTCGTGAACCAAGCCTGACGATCGAGAAAGACGAAGACCTCTGGTGTTCGCCAACCGGTCAAGTCGCTGCGATAAAAGGAACAACGACTGTATTCCAATCAACCGCAACCAAAGCAGCGAAACTCTCATCGCAGCGACGAGCTTTATCAGAGGAAGAACTTGGCAACGCCGTCAAATACGTTCTGAAGCTTCCCCCGATTCCAGCTACAACGCCCGAGTACCGAATCTGGCAACACAAACAAGTACGTAACTACCCAACCAAGCATGCGATAGGCTATGCCGTTGTTACCGAGCCAGGAATTGAAGCAATTGTCTATCAACTAACTTCAGAGCAGCGTTACTCGCGGCCACGTCCGAGTAGCCCCCAAGCAATTCTTTACTTGGCAGATTTCTCAAGCGATGAAGAACTTCGCAGTGAGAGCCTGCTGAGAGAGTGGGCAAATGAAAAGTCGATGGATCTATTTGTTTGTGACATTCGAGGATGCGGCGAATCGCAGCCCGATACCTGCGGCCCCAAATCGTTCCTTAAACCTTATGGAAGCGAATACTTCTACGCAATTCACGGCCTGATGCTTGATCGTCCGCTGCTGGGGCAGAAGACTTGGGATGCGCTGCGTGTGCTGCAATGGATGGAGTCGGCTGGCTACCAAGAGGTTCACTTAGCGGCTCGAGGTCGCGGAACACTACCCGCGACCTTTGCGGGCCTGCTTTCAAGCGTCGTTAAGACGGTCACATTGAAGCAATCGCTCGATTCCTTCGATAGCGTCGCACAAACGGAATACTATCAAGCGCCTTTGGTTTCCCTCTTACCGAACGTTCTTTCCCACTTTGATCTACCTGACTGCTATCGAGTGCTCCAAGCTAAACAGCTTACCCGAGTCACCTAATCAACCCTCTTCCGTAGACTTGAGACAAGTAGCCAAGTCTCTCCGTAGACTTGATACATGCGCTGGTCTTCGGAGAGACCAGCCTACGTGATTGCTCAACCCAAGTAGCCAAGTCTCTCCGTGGAGTTGAGACAATCAGTCAAGTCTCTCCGTAGACTTGAACTCTTCTGTGGCTGCGGCAAGCATGTACCACGTCTTCTATTTCATTAAACCGATTCGTGACTTTCGCTGGTTCCCATGCCTTGGAAAAGGCTCATATCTAAACCATCCACAAAGCTCGTGAGCGACTTGCTGCGTTGTGGGTGCTGAAGTTTTCGAACAGCTTTGCTTTCGATTTGTCGAACTCGCTCTCTTGTAACCGAGAAGATTCGACCGACTTCTTCTAGCGTGTAAGCATAGCCGTCAGCCAAGCCGTATCGTAGCTTCAAGATTTCTCGTTCGCGATAGTTAAGCGTTTCCATCGCTTCGTTGATATGTAGTTTGAGGGACTCTTGATTGGTCTCGTACAAAGGATCTTCGGTGCGATGATCTTCGAGGAATTCACCAAAGAAGCTATCGTCATGCTCACCGACAGGCTGATCGAGCGACAATGGTTGGCGAGCCATCTTCAAAACGATTCGGGTGTCATCAAGCGAAAGCTTTGCTTGTTGTGCGGTTTCTTCGACCGTTGGTTCGCGTCCAAGTGTCTGAATCAAATCGCGAGTAACTTGTCGGACCTTGCTCATCGTGTCGATCATGTGAATTGGTACGCGGATCGTTCGGCTTTGGTCAGCAATCGCACGGGTGATCGCTTGGCGAATCCACCATGTTGCATAGGTCGAGAACTTGAACCCTCGAGCATATTCGAATTTATCAACAGCTCGCATGAGTCCTGTGTTTCCTTCTTGGATGAGGTCCAAGAAGCTTAAGCCACGATTGCGATACTTCTTAGCGATCGAAACCACCAATCGAAGGTTACCTGCAGATAGCTCTCGCTTAGCAGCGTCATACTGTCCGCCGTGCTTGCTAACGTTTTCGATACGGCGTCGAAGTGTTGCTGGGCTTTCGTAGGTCATTCTCATCAAGTAGCAAAGCTCTTTACGAATCGAAGACAACGATTGACCGTCGGCAATTCCCTCTCGCTCAGCTACGACCAATCGTCGCTTGAGCAGTTGCATCTGGGAGGAGATTGCTTCCAGCTTTTCAAACATTGGCTCCAAACGATTGGTTCGAAGGTTCATTTCTTCGACTAATCGCAAAGCCTTGTTTCGGCGTCGAACTAATCGCATCCAAGCGGCCTTGCGTTCGGCAACCGATGCATGCCGGCTGACAGCAATATAAAAGTCATCGTGATTGCGAAGTAACAGGTGACGAAGCGTCTTAATGTTCGGTCCGATCCGCTTCATAATCGCGGTCTTTTCAGCCGCGTTTGTTACGCTGACTTCGATAGTTCGGTCGAGTCGCAACTTGCCGTCGCGAACTTGCTCTAGAAGTCTTGTCGCGCCTTGCAACATAAAATCGGTCGCAACCATCCATCGGCGATACTCAGTTCGAGTTCGTTCGATGTTTTTGGCGTAAGCGACTTCTTCGAATCGTGTGAGCAAGGGAATTTGGCCCATTTGCATCAGATACATTCGAACTGGATCGTCAGTCGGATCGGTGCTTGTGACAAGCTCTTCTTCCTCGATCTCGTCGACACTTTCGCCTTCCAGATCGTCAATCTCTTCTTCTTCGTCTTCTTCGTCTTCCAAATCATCGCTGACATCAACAATCGCTGCGTGATCATCCAATCCAAAAACATCATCGCTTTCAAGACCTGGGGCGATCGATTCGCCTCGGCGAGGAGCTTGAAGTTTCTTTCGTTGTGTGAATCGCTTTGTCATAGTCTTTGGATTCCGTGTCTGAAGTCGCTCTAAGAAGTTCTGATGTCCATCGGCTATCCGATGTTCCCAACTCGCTATGCAGAATCCTTAATGCAGTCGCGGTGCCAAAGCCGGGGAATCGCCATACAAAATCGCCATAAACCACCACCACGAAACAACTTGCAGCAAAACGGTCCTTTAAAACGCCGATTTGACGTGGTGTTTTGGCAACACTCCAAGTGGCGTTGGTGGGCTCGAGGATGTCGCCAAACGTCAACATCGACGCCTGAAAGCTGGATTTACGCCTCATTCCTCGCGTCGCTGGCATGAACCCTTTGGAGCAACTCGACGGGCGGGTAAACTGTCTGGGGTGTGCTCCCAGTTTCTTTTTGCCCTACAATCCAAGCTTCTGTCTTCGTTTACCATTCATTTCTAAAAACATATGGCAATCCGTCGAAACCCGACTCGTAGCGTCCGAATTGGCAATATCTCCGTTGGAGCCAATCATCCGATCGCCGTTCAAAGCATGACGGCCACTCATACCACCAACATCGATGCAACAGTCGAACTAGTGAACGATCTACAAAGTGCTGGTGCCGCAGTGGTTCGGATTGCGGTCGATAGCGACAAGGACGCCGAGGCGCTTGCAGAGATTCGAAAGCAGACCACCGCCAACCTGTCGGTAGATTTGCAAGAGAATTACCGACTTGCCGAAAAAGTCGCTCCGCACGTTGACAAAATTCGGTACAACCCAGGGCACCTTTATCACCACGAAAAATCGAAACCGTGGCAAGAGAAAGTCCGATACTTAGCAGGGGTTGCAAAGGACAACGATTGCGCGATACGAGTCGGAGTCAACTGCGGAAGTGTCGATCCGGATAAGAAGTCCAAATTCGACCATGCGGACTCGATCAGCCCCATGATTGAATCGGCTATCGAGCATTGTGAACAACTCGATGCACTCGGGTTCGATCGCTATGTGGTCTCACTGAAAGATAGTGATCCGACAAAAGTTGTTGAAGTCAACAAACGCTTCGCCTTGCTGAGACCGGATGTGCCTCTGCATTTAGGAGTCACCGAAGCTGGATTGCCTCCCGATGGGATCATCAAAACGCGAATCGCGTTCGAACAGCTAATCGGTCGCGGGATTGGCGACACGATCCGAGTATCGCTCACGGTGCCAAACAATAAAAAACGGCAAGAGATTCAATCAGGTCAAGAGATCATCGATGACATCTATGCCGGTCGGCTGCGAAGCGTAGTTGCCCTTAATCCATCTCAACTCAACATCATCTCGTGCCCAAGCTGTTCACGCGTGGAGAACGAAGCCTTTGTTGAACTTGCCCAGCAAGTAAAAGAAATGACTAACTACGCCAAAGATTACGCAATCACCATCGCAGTGATGGGGTGCCGCGTCAACGGACCCGGCGAAACCGACGACGCCGATCTAGGGCTATGGTGCGGTCCAAACCGAGTCAATCTCAAGCGACGCAGTGAACCACTCGGCGCATTCACCTACGAAGAAATTCTTGGCAAACTTCGCACCGAACTTGATCAACTGATCGAAGAAAAAAAGGTAAAAGCCTAGTTGGACAGCGCCAGGTTGAGCACGATAATCAATCGCACCCGTGTTGGAGTACAGCCTTTAGGCGCCGATTACCTTGTATTTGCCAAAAGCGGCTAAAGCCTGAACTCCAGCGCAAACCTGACGCTATCCAACTAGAGGTTGTTTTAGGCTGCCTCAGGCGATGGTAAAACTTTTAACGGACAAGGCAGTGCCTTCGATTGTCTTCAATTTATCTTTAAAGTGCCGACTATTTCCCGCTTCGATCGTTCACATCGACTAGCTTGAATCCTATCCTCGCTTCGATTTCAAGGTCACCATTCATGCACTCATTTCTATCCTTCTGGTCATTGCGCTCGGCATTCTTCGTGATGCTAGTTTTCTCTGCATGCATTGATAGATGTGCGTGTGCTAATGATAAAACGCTCAATATTGTTTTGATTTTCATCGATGACATGGGTTACGCGGACATCGGTCCTTTCGGAGCAACCAACTACTCGACTCCAAACCTGGACCGCATGGCGAGCGAAGGACGGCGATTCACTAATTTCATCGTTTCTTCTGCGGTTTGCTCTGCGTCTCGTGCGGCGCTGATGACTGGTTGTATTCACGAACGAGTGGGCATCTCGGGTGCTTTCGGACCGACATCACCACAAGGCATTGCTGCTTCTGAAACCACGCTTGCCGAGATTTGTAAATCCAAAGGCTACGCAACTGCCTGTTTTGGAAAGTGGCATTTGGGGAGAGCTGAACGCTTTCTTCCCACGAATCACGGTTTCGATAAATACTTTGGTTTACCCTACTCGAATGACATGTGGCCCTACCATCCAGAGGAATTGGCCAGGAAAGCCGCAGGTAAGGCAACCAAATCCAATTACCCACCACTTCCGCTCATTGAAAACCTGTCTGTGGTTGATAACGAGGTCACCGGCGAGGAACAGTCGCAATTGACAACGGAATACACAAAACGTTCTGTTGAGTTCATCCGAGAGAATCAGAATAGACCGTTCTTTCTTTACTTACCTCACACGATGGTTCATGTTCCTCTCTATGTAAGCGAAAAACACAACAACAAAAGTGGGGCCGGATTATTTGAAGATGTTGTTCAGGAGATCGACTGGTCGGTCGGACAGATTTTGAACGTGCTTCGTGAACTCAAGTTGGCTGACAACACGCTTGTCATTTTCACAAGTGATAACGGCCCGTGGTTGTCGTACGGAGATCATGCGGGATCAGCTAAACCATTACGCGAGGGTAAAGGAACAGCATGGGAGGGTGGCGTTCGTGTACCAACCCTCATGCATTGGCCGAATGTTATTCCAGCGAATAGTACTTGTAGCCAACTTGCTTCGACCATCGATGTCCTCCCGACCGTGGCAGGAATTATTAACGCAACGTTGCCAGACAACAAAATTGATGGAAAAAACATTCGATCATTAATGGTTGATCACGAAAGCCCTTCACCACATGTTTCTTTCCCCTACTACTACGCGAAAAACGAACTGCAAGCGGTACGTGATTC
>JAIYDQ010000522.1 GCA_027487375.1 Planctomycetaceae bacterium | reverse complement strand
TGCGCCTCTGTGTTTCAAAATCTCGACGGGAGTATAGGAGATCGATTTGCCTAGCAAGAATAAAGGGAGTTGAAACACAGAGCCACAGAGAGCACAGAGCGGTTTGCGTCGATGAACAAAGAAATCAGCATCGACTCAGGCTCAATTGGTTGCGAGTTTTTAGACTACACAAAGCGCTTACCAGCGTAGGTTGCTGACAAGCCTTGCTTCAAGACCGGATGATTTCTTTACTCCTCTGTGCCCTCTGCGCCTCTGTGTTTCAAAACCTCGACGCGAGTATAGGAGATCGATTTGCATAGCAAGAATAAAGGGCGTTGAAACACAGAGCCACAGAGAGCACAGAGCGGTTTGCGGCGATGATTGAACAAATCGGTATCGACTTAGGCTCAAATGATGACGAGTTTGGGCTCTTCATCAAAGACTTTAAACGAGATTAGCTTTGTAGACGTTTCAATTTTCGATCTGCGTTCAGAGGCAAATTAACTGCCACTTCAACTGTAACCGGCGAGTTCTGTGGCTTTCTGGACTCGTTTGAGAGCGATCATGAACGCCGCTGTTCGCAGTGGGACTTTGGATTCTTGCGATTGTTGCCACACACCTTCAAAAGCGTCGGACATAGTGCGGTCGAGTTCCTGGCGAACACGATCGAGGCTCCACCGATAGTGTTGACGATTCTGAACCCATTCAAAGTAGCTCACGGTCACACCGCCTGCGTTTGCAAGAATGTCTGGGAGAACGATGATATCTCTATCATTTAGTATGAGATCTGCATCGGGATCAGTTGGACCGTTGGCTGCCTCGATTATCATCTTGGCCTTTACGTCTTTCGCGTTTGCTTTCGTTATCACATCGCCCAGGGCAGCGGGGATCAGTAATTCAACATCTAACGTCAAAAGATCTTCGCCGTTTAGGATCTCGGCATTGTTGTATCCGCTCAAACCTTGATGATTCAAGATGTAACGAAACATCTCAGCGATATCGAGCCCCTTGGGATTGTAGTAGGTGCCGCTAACATCGCTTACAGCAACAACAGGGAAGGCCGCTTCCGACAAGAACTTGGCAGCGTGTGATCCAACGTTCCCGAACCCTTGAATCGCTGTGCGAGTCGCTTCTGGGCGCATGCCGAGCCTTTTCACGAGCTTCACCGCCATTGTTCCAACGCCTCGACCGGTTGCTTCCTCGCGACCACGAGCTCCATATTCCTCGACAGGTTTTCCGGTGATCACGGCCGGGTTGAAGCCGTGATACTTTTCCCACTGGTTACGAAACCAAGACATGACTTCAAAGTTTGTTCCCATATCGGGAGCTGGGATATCAGTATCTGGGCCGACGATATCGTGAATCTGGTCCACAAAGGCGCGGGTCATGCGTTCAACTTCTTTGCGCGAGTAGGCCTTGGGGTCGACTCCGATTCCGCCTTTTGCGCCTCCATAGGGCAAATCGACAACTGCCGTTTTCCAGGTCATCAACGACGCCAGAGCACGCACTTCGTCCAGGTCGACGCCGGGGTGGTAACGTAGTCCGCCCTTCATGGGGCCGCGGCTGTTGTCGTGCTGGACTCGGTAGCCAACCAACGTGTCGATGCTGCCATTGTCTCGCTCGAAAGCGACTTGAACGGAAACTTCTCGTTTGGGAGTGATCAGCAGTTTTCGCATCCAGTCAGGCATTTGCAGTTGGTCTGCCGCTTGGTGAAAATAGTGCTGTGTTGCTTCAAACGCCCGCATGAAAAAACCTCAATCTGAAAATGCTGCTCGGACTCTCAAAAGTTTCGTACCCTTGGAAGCATAGCATATTAGAATAGAATCGAAGAGGTTGGCGGTGAGTCGTTTAGCCATAAAAGGAGGCTATCGGTATCGTTTGAGATCCATCAACGCTTTTTGCGATGAAATGTGTACGAGATTGTTCCCTAGGAAAGTGGATCGCCGATGAGTCTCAATACAGCCCAACTCTGGCAATCGATTCAGGAAAACGGCCTGGCAAATGCCGCCGAGTGCCGAGACTGGGCGAGTCAGATTGTGGAAACCTCGGGTGCTACGAGCCTTAATGACCCCCAATTGCTCCTTGCGCAACTGGTCAAGCTGAAGAAAATTACCCCTTTTCAAGCTAATGCTTTCTTGAGCAATTCCTCGCAGACCTTGACGATTGGGCGACATCGGTTGCTGGCTCCGTTAACCTCTCCTGCCCTGACGCACTGGTTTGAAGCAATCGATCCCACTAGCAATGCAGCGAGATGGATCTACGCGATTCCGGCTGGTCAACTTCAATCGGAAGAGCTCATGCGTCACCCACCGAGTTTGCTCTACTCGAAGAAACAAGCGAGCGTCAAAGGTGATTCACTACAGAGTATGTCGCCGCCAGCCATGCTCGACGGGTATTTAATCGTCGCGGCAACACCCGCCCCAGGGAAGCCTTTGCGTGACGAGCTAAAAAACTATCATCACAACGTGCTGCCAAATGAAAAGGCGATGAAGATTATCTATTCGCTTTCGGTAGCGCTCGCCGATCTTCATAAGCAGGGCGTGGTTCATGGTCGAATCGGTATCGATCAAATCTGGTGGGATGGAGCCGACCAAGTCACCTTGCTTCGCGACCCATTCTTTCCCCCCGTGACGCCACTCACGATGGACGTTCCTGTTGCCGTGGGAGTTGCTGCGGATCAAGATTTTCGAATTCGATATGCAGCCCCCGAGTTCACCGCGCCAGCTCAGCAGCCAACTCCAGCAACTGATATGTATGCCTTAGGTTGCCTTTGGTGGGAATTGCTTACGGGGCGGCTGCCGTATTGGGACACGATGCTCGACAAAGTCCCAACGTCAGCTTGCATGTTTCCTCTTCCCATTCCTCAAAACGTAGGTTTATCGCAAGGTCAATCAAAATGCTTGGAGTATCTACTAGCGAAAACACCGTCAACGCGTTTTCAAAACGGAAGCGATTTCTTGAACGCTTTGAAAGTAGTTGTTCCAACCGATTGGATTAAGCGTGAAAGCAGTGACTCAAACCCACAAAGCAGTCCAGATCCAATTGTTGAGCAAGTCAGCGAAGCAAAACAAGAGTTGCCAGCCTCTCCAATCAATTCCGATCTAACGGCACGTAGCGAGACGGACAAAACACCGGTACAAGTTCCAACGGAGAAGGCACACGCAGTAGAAGCAGCACCTGCGTTGCCCGCAGAGAAGCCTAAGCCGAAACGCGTTCCAGGTCCGCCGGAAGAATCTACGAAAAGTGGAGTGATAACAACGCCCAATGCTACTGCTGGCACAGACAAAGTTAACAAACAAGAAAATGCGGCAAAGCCAGATCTGACTGCTAAAACCATACTGCCACCAATAGCGGTAAAACAAACTGTTGCACCGGAGCCGATCGAGCCCAAATCGAAGTCAGATCAGAGCTCGCAATCTAAGCAATCAGGAAAGACCTCAGCGGAGCCTGTGACACAGATCGCTGTAGATGCTACCGCTAGCACACTAGGAAACATAAAACAAAATAGCCCTAAGCAGGAGAACTCGGTCGATTCAAGCAAAGAGAAAGTCTCGCCAGCGCCGGAATCCCGCCCGACTCCAATTCCGCATGCGAGTTCGAAACCAATCGATACACCGAAGCCTAAAGTAGGCAGTGAAACGAGTCCGGCAACGCAATCGCCAGCGGACTTGCCAATTGATCGAAAAGAAGTTCTGGAAAAAAGCCAGGATAAGAGTGTAGAAGCGAATTCGAGTGCGCGGGCCAAGCCGATAGCCCCCGTTGTATCGCCGCCCGTCGCCAACGCCAAATCTGCTGGTAAGAAAACATCGCGCAAGAAGAAAAAGAAACCGATATGGTTGCTTCCCTCGATGGTCGTTGGGAGTGTTGCTCTGCTCGGCCTTCTAGTGTGGATGCTCACGGGTAATTCGAATCAAACCAGAGTGGTTTCAAAGAATGTCGATTCCAATGCCGTGAAAGCTGGCGACGGCAACGCGATGACTTCGACAGACCCAAGTGCGAATGCCACGTCTAATGCGGGATCGAATGCTTCACCAGGTGTACCGCAGCGTGCTCCTGTTAAACCTCGTGAAGTAGATCCGCTTACCGAGCAATTCATATTTGCAACAGCTGAGAATTCCTTTCCGTGGTTACCCCCCCGAGCTGCCAAGCCTTACTCTCTGGAGATGCTCCCGCCAGGCCTTCAGGGGTTATTGGTTGTCCGCCCAGCGGTTTGGACAAGCGAAGATACGGGCTTTACCAAGTTGGAGGCATTGTTGAAGCCAATTGAATTGCTTTGGGAACCCGTTCGCAAAAACTTGGGAACTACCATCGCGGACATTCAGCAGATCTCGCTCGGGCTTTACGGTAGCAGTCGTGACGATGGTTACCCTGAGTTGGTTTATCGAATAACACTCAAAAAGCCGACATCGGTTGGTACACTCAAGGCAAGTTGGAAGAACTACGAGGAGCAACCGGCAGGCGAAAAGAATCACCTTTGGGCAACCGCCACGGATGCAATATTCACTTATACCGGCCCTGTGGACGAGGAACGAGAGATCTTGCAATTTACTTGGGGACCGATCAATCTGATTCGGGATTTAGCAGAGGTCGATGGTAATGCGTCTGCGATCACTCGATCACTTGAGGAGCTTTGGCAACTAAGTGATTCTCAATCAGACTTATCGCTCTTGGTCTCCACGAATTTTCTTTTCAGCAGTGCACGAAATCTTCTACCAGCCATCAACGGTCCTCTTAGCGAATCACTTCAACGATTGATCGCAGATAAGACACTTGGCTTTGCATTTACGACGTCGCTTGCAGATTCGTGGTATGGGGAATTACGCATGCTTGGGCGCGAGGGGGCCGAGTCGGCGAAGTTGCTTGAGGAGATGCGTTCGATCGCAAAAGATTTATCGAACACAACGGAGAAAAAACTTGTTGAAACCCCAGCACATGCGTATTGGCGAGCACTTGCGATACGCTACCCACAGATGCTGCGAGCACTTGATAAACACCTTCGATTCGGGCTGGAGAGTGGTCAGATCGTTGCTAACTATTATCTGCCCAAGTCGGCCGCGTCGAACCTCGCCGTTGCGTCTTGGATGATGCTTCAACCCTCATCCTTTCAGCAAGGATCGGCACCAGTTACTAGCTCGACGAAGCAAGCTGTTCAACCAATCGCGCCCGCTTTCGCGCTGCTCGAGCACCCGGTCACGATTAGTTTTGAGCAAGAGCCGTTGGACTCAGCCCTCGCGTTACTTACTGATGAACTGAATAGCTCCCTTCCACCAGGTGTGCCGAAGGTTGCGATTTCAATCGACGGGAAGGCATTTGAACTATCGAGCGTGACTCGAAATCAACAGATTCGAGATTTCCGATTCAAGGGCGCGCCTCTGAGAAACCTATTGACTGACCTTGCTTCACGTGTCAATCCCGACAAAACCATTACTACCGTCAAAGACGCTAAACAAGCAGTCGTATGGATTGTCGAAGAAAATGGTGGGGCTCAGGAAGTCGTCTTTACCACCCGCCGCGGGATAGAAGGAAAAGACAAAAAGCTACCTAGCGAGTTTTCGGCACCTTAGGCGGCCCCATTTTCGGCGTCCCACATGCGAAACAAAACGTTTAACGCTGTCGGACCACCTTTATGGAAGATGCAGTGCTGGATATTCCGCGCGAAACAAATGTAACGCCTAGTTGCACGTTGTTGGCGGTAATTCTGCTCTTCCCGCAAGTCATCCTATTTGACATCTTCTGTGAATCCATGGTTGAAAAACGATACCATCTCAACTGGTTACGTTTTGTGATGTACGTTACTACGGTTTGATTGTTTCCGTTATATCGGCATTGCCGTTTACAGACACATGATTAGTTCCCTAAGATGCAAGTCCTCCTAGTTGATAACAATCCCGAAACGTTGATGAAGCTGTCCGAAATTGTTTCGGAACTAGGTCACGGGGTTGTCGTTGCAACGAATGGGATCGAAGGACTTGCGCAATATCGAAAACACAACCCGCGATTCGTCATTGCCAACGTTACGCTTGAGGGGATGTCTGGGGTCGAGCTATGTCGCGCGATTCGTCGCCGGCAGTCGATGAACTACACCTATCTTATCCTGTTGACCAAAGTCGAGAACGACGAGACGGTTGAGTTGAGTATCGACTCGGGGGCCGACGATTATCTTTGCGAAACCTTCAGTCGCGATATGCTTCGTTTGCGTTTAGAGGCAGGCAAGCGTTTGATGACTCTCGGCGGTCGCGACATGATGATTTTTTCGCTCGCCAAGTTGGCGGAATGTCGCGACAATGACACGGGTAAGCATCTCGATAGGATGAGAGAGTACGCCAAACTTTTAGCATGTGAACTGTCAACCTATCCCGAGTTCGAGACAGTCATTGATGAGCAGTTTATTGAGCTACTCTACCTGACCAGTCCTCTACACGATATCGGCAAGGTCGGTATTCCAGATTCGGTACTGACGAAACCTGGAAAGCTTACATCCGACGAGTTTGCTGTGATGAAGACTCACACCGTCATCGGGGGAGAGACCATTCGCGCGACCGCTGCAGCTTATCCGCAGGCGAGCTTCTTAAAGATGGCGATGGATGTTGTGATGTACCACCATGAACGGTGGGATGGAACAGGCTATCCCGAGGGGCTTGCCGGTAACAACATTCCTCTATCTGCGCGCATTGTAGCGTTGGCGGACGTTTACGATGCACTTACAAGTAAGCGAGTTTACAAAGCGGCCTTTGACCACGAATCTGCCTCGAAGATCATCATAGATGGTCGCGGAACTCATTTTGATCCAATGCTCGTGGATGCATTCCTTCAAGTTCAAGATGCAATGAACGCGATCCGAATCGGCTTCGGCGATTTCCCACAACCTACTCCTGCACCCCTAGAACCCGTACCAGCGGTTGCATCGATTCCGCAAACGATGAAATCGGAAATCGCAAATCCCAGTGCAATCCCGATTTTAGATGCGGGGAAATCGCAAGATTCTTCTTTCATTGCTCAGTCGATCTAATACTCGCTAGAGCGATGATTTGATTCTAATTGCTTTTCAGCACCCAATGTTCGGCTTCCATGAACCCTGCGCCGAACGCTTTCTTTCTGTTCTTCTGTGCCGGGATTTCTTAAGCAACCTGCTTTGATTCTTTATTGAATCTATAAAAACGCGTGAGTTTCTTCGCAAGACGATACCTTTGATTTCCTTTTACGCCGAGTGTTCGCTTCGGCTTATATCGTTTAAAATCAAACCTCCGAACTCCCATCATCGCTATTTCTCGGATTCGATAAATCTATGTCCGATCAAGAGATCGAATCGTCAAC
>JAIYDQ010000184.1 GCA_027487375.1 Planctomycetaceae bacterium | reverse complement strand
GGGGTTGATGCTGTTAAAGTCAACGACGTCTTAGAAGTACGTCCGGGGGACACTATTCCTGTCGACGGTACTGTTGTTTCAGGAACAACGTTCATAGATGAGAGCGCGATTACTGGTGAACCAATGCCGGTTTCAAAATCGGTCGGAGATCCCGGAACCGGCGGAACGATCAATGGAAATGGTTCTATTCAATTTGAAGCCAAGTGTGTTGGCAGTCAAACAACACTTGCACGGATCGTTGCATTTGTTGAATCGGCTCAAGCATCGAAACCCGCGGTTCAAAACCTCGCAGACAGAATCGTTGCTTACTTTGTGCCGGTCGTTTTATTAATCGCGGCTGCTTGCGCGATTGCGTGGTTTCTTCTAGATCGCGAGCATGGGTTAGAAAACGCGTTGGTTCACGCTGTTGCCGTATTGATAATTGCTTGTCCGTGCGCGATGGGATTGGCAGTTCCCACGAGCATTATGGTTGGAACCAGTAAAGCAGCACAGTTTGGGATTCTATTTCGTTCAGGGCAAGCATTGCAGTCTTTACAGGAAGTTCAAACGGTTGCGATGGATAAGACGGGAACGATCACAGAGGGGAAGCCACGCTTATTGGAACTGATCCCGACTGACGCCTCGACAGACAGATATCTCCTACTGGCTAAACTTGCGTTAGTTCAGGGAAAGTCAGAGCATCCGCTAGCCAAAGCAATTGTCGCTGCGTCAAAACAAGAGCCGAGAAAGACGGGCCTCGCTGTGTTTCGTTTCAAGGCTGAGTCAGGCTTTGGGGTCGAGGCCCAGCTTTCAAACGGAGCGATTGTAAATATTGGTTCGGATATCTACATGAAGAACTTAGGTATACCGATTGCCAAAATCACATCAGAGGACTCGCAAACAAATGAGAAAGTCGTCGATCCTGGACAATCGATTTTCTATGCAGCGATTGATCAGACTCTGGCAGCAGAATTGATTGTTTCAGATGCCATCAAAACCAGCAGCGTAGAAGCAATTCGTTCGCTTCAAAGGTCAGGACTACGAGTCGCCATGATAACCGGCGATCGACAATCCACCGCAGAATTCGTTGCGGCTCAAGTTGGAATTCCTCAGGACTCCATATTTGCTCAAACAGCCCCTGAACAAAAAGGAAGCGTCATTGCAAGATTGAAGGCAATTGAAGGAAAGGTTGCCTTCGTTGGAGACGGTATCAATGACGCACCAGCGCTATCAATTGCTGACGTGGGAGTCGCAATCGGTACTGGTACGGATCTCGCAATCGAAACATCCGACGTGATTTTGATGTCGGGGGATCTGATGGGGCTCCCTAAAGCAATTGCACTATCGAGAGCGGTGATGACAAATATAAAGCAAAATCTGGCTTGGGCTTTCGGTTATAACCTTGTATTAATTCCGCTAGCTGCCGGAGTGCTACAGCCTGCTGCCGGACTCAGTTTATCGCCGGTTACAGCCGCGATTGCGATGAGCCTTTCCAGCTTTTGTGTAGTCATGAATGCGTTAAGATTGAGAAGATGGAGTTGGTCGAATCCATGATGTCGTCAAACATGACTGGCAAGAGTACAGCAGTTGGAAATACTGTATGGTGCTCCGGTCAGCATTGCCCAGAGCTGGATGGAGTGCGTGGGCTTGCCATTTTGATGGTCACGCTCTATCGCTTTATGAAAGAGGTTGATCCGACAGCACACCCGATCTTGGCGACGATACATCGACTTGCTCCGATCGGCGAGCGTGGTGTAGATCTTTTCTTTGTTTTGTCTGGCTTTCTCATCACGGGGATTCTTTTACAGACAAAGTCGCGAGATGGCTATTTTAAAAAGTTTTTCATTCGAAGGTCGCTTCGAATTTTCCCTCTCTATTTCTCAGCGTTGATTATCTGCTTGTGGATAATTCCAAGTATCTATTCGCCAACTCCGTTTGACAAACCACAGGCCGAGCAATTCTATCTCTGGACCTATTTGACGAACGTTCGGATGTCCTTGCTTAACGAATGGAGCTTTGGACCTCTTGACCATTTTTGGTCGCTCGCCGTCGAAGAGCATTTCTACTTAGTTTGGCCATTCGTCGTCTTTTTTCTTTCGAATAAGTCACTTCTTCGATTGTGTGTCGCAACCATTTTTCTAGTTGGTGTAGCTCGCCTTGTTGCTTCGACGCAGCAGCAGTTCGATGTTGCAGTCAATGTGCTCACGATATTTCGTTGCGATAGCCTATGTTTTGGAGCCCTGCTTGCCGTCATCTTTGCATCCGCAATAAATCCCTCGCGAATTGAAGCAGTCGCACGCTGGACAATTCCACCATTGGTCCTAAGTTTGATTGGAGTCATCGTGATGGGAAGCAGGCTAGGTACTTTACCAAGTTCGTTATGCCCCGCATTTTGGACGATCGCGATTGCCATACTTCTGAGCAGATCTCTAGATCATTGGATGAGTAAGCTTGCAAGAAGCAACTTTTTGACATGGCTTGGTAAGTACAGCTATGGCATGTATGTAGTTCAACTACCTTTAGTAAGTTTGTTAACGCCGCAAATGGTCACAGGATTTCTTTCAGCTGCGATCCCAAGTCCACTTGGTGTATATTTAACGTATATTCTTTTGATGGTTCTTCTGACGATGGCTCTCGGATATCTAAGCTTCCATCTTCTCGAGAAGCATTTTCTGAAGCTTAAGCCGAAATGGAGTTGAGTTGCATACAGGTGGACGTACGTCGTAAGACATCTGAAGACAGCACCGTTCTAGAGCAATTCTAAGCTAGTCAGATTTCAGTAGGATAGGCTTCCAGCCTGTCGATAGCGAAACCTACAGGCTGGAAGCCTATCCTACAACTGGTCATCATGCTCAATCGGTAGCTACATCAACCTAAGAATCGATCTAGCCGCTGCTACAGACATCTGAATTCTTACGAATCCAGCTACCCAGAATTTCCGAACGCAACACTATTCCGTTTTTTCAAGCCCTCTCAAGAAAGCGACAGAGAAACGGAGCCTGATGATTTAGTTTGATAAGGAGTCTTCGATAAAAACGTCGACCTGTTGTCCGGAGAAGACTTCTTTGCCTGTGTTATCCATTCGATAGACAATTTGAAGTATGCGAGTATCTATTCGTTCCGAGACGTTCCCGTTCAGTGATCGTTTCGGTATTAGCAGTGGCTCAATACGGATAAAGGTAAGAGGATAACGAGTATCAGGCTGTCCGCGTGCTGAGGCCCACGCTTTGGCTTCACGGCGAAATCGGGGAACTTCTTCTTCGTCGATCTCTGCACGCACATGAAGCACATCAATGTTACCCATTGTGATTAGTGGGTCCGACAGCGCAGCTGCCGAGGCGAATTCGCCAGGGCGAATCTTGACTTGGAGGATTGTTCCATTGCATGGTGCAACGATGCTTTGTAATGCAAGCTCTGTTTCGCGCTGATTAACGAGTGCTAACGCTTCATCGACAAGAGCGGATTGCACTTGTCGTTTGATTCCGTCCGAGACAACACCACCGATTGTCGATCCTTCCAACTGCATGAGCATCGACTCGCGCTCGGCAAGTTTTGCTTTAGCTTGTTCCAATTGTGCTAACGAGATTTGGACCTCCGAGCTAGCCGAAAAGAGCTCCTCTTCTGAAATGGCACTTTCGCGTGCGAGCTTTTCGCGGCGCTGGAGAATGTCCTTGCTTAGGGAGAGCTTGGCTGCCATCTGATCCAATTCGGAACGAGTGCTTGCCAACTGTGCTTTTGAAACGGGGATCTCAGAGCTGAGTTCATCCAATCTCGCTTTCGCAACAAACAGACTCGCTTTGGCCGATTGCAAACGAGCCAAAGCAGAGCGGTCATCTACTACGATCAAAGTCTGGCCAGCAACTACTGAGTCGTTCGGTCGAACATTCACACGGGAAACGATTCCGGCAACGTTCGTACCAATCTTGATCAGTTCAGTCGACGGTTCAACGATCCCGAGAGCCCCAATGTATTGAGAGGTCTCCAGTGGTGAAGTCTTTGTGTCGCTGGGATCCAATTTCGTTACTTGTTTTCCGGGTAAGCTCGGTGGTGGAAACAGCGGCTTCGCGGAACGATCGGATGGCGTGTTGTTTCTGATGGTGTAGCTCGATACCCCGATTGCAACAATTGCGAGTACAACCGAAACGAGTCCAATCCAATAGCGAAGTGTCATCATTTATTCCTTTGGGATTTCTTCTTCTGGAGCAATTCGGCCGTCGGCTATTCTTACAATTCGGTCTGCGTAGGAAAGGATTCGAGTGTCATGTGTCACGACCAAAACGGCTCGATCAGGTTGAACGGCGACATCTCGCAAAAGAGTCATTACTTGCTGACCGGATGTTGCATCCAACGAGGCAGTTGGCTCATCGCAGATGATCAACTTGGGAGAGTGCACAACGGCTCGAGCTATTGCGACGCGCTGTTGCTGTCCACCAGAGAGTTCCTTTGGAAGTTTATTCAGGTGTTGCCCTAACTCCAATGTCTCAAGAACCACCGAAGCCTTCTTGATTGCCGCTCCAAACCATTCGCCTTGGATCACAAGTGAGACCGCAGCGGTTTCTACCGCAGAGAGTGTTGGAAGCAGATTGAATTGCTGGAAAATAAAGCCGATTGTGGTCGAT
>JAIYDQ010000463.1 GCA_027487375.1 Planctomycetaceae bacterium | reverse complement strand
GAAATTGAGGACGACACCGTGTGCCGAGTGATTTCAACCGAGCCGAACACGCTTACGATTATCGGAGCGTCCATCGGGGACTCCAAGCTAACCGTTTGGTGGGCCAATCCGACAACGAAATCCCAAGAGTCGCAAGATTTCAAAGTTAGCGTTCGCGAGACTTGGGGACAAGCAGCGAAAAACACCGTCTCAATCGATGATGTTAACCAATCGATTGCAGCACTCTTCCCAGGATCGTCTGTCGTTATCAAGCCAAACTCGGATGGATCGATATCTGTCCACGGAAGCGCAACGTCAAACGAGTCGGCCAAGCAGATCCTCGTGCTTGTCCGCAAAATGTTCCTAGTTCCTGTCCAGGACAGAATCGCGATTGCGAATCTGTAAGTGATCGAAAATGACCTTTTACCTATTCCCAACAGTTCAAAGCCCTAGGCATGAGGGAACAGCTCCTATGCGAAGTTCAAACACCACAACTCAGAAACGCCCAACGACGCGAACAGCTGACCATACGAGTTCTGCTCAAGCCTCGGCAAGTCGTCGTCGGCGATGGGCTGCCGCCATGTTGGCCGGTTCCATTGTTTCGGGAGTTTTCGGGAACTCGTCGGTGATGGGGCAACAGCCTGCTGTGGTAAGGCCTAACACGCCCAAAGCCTTTGCTCCAGCTGCCGGGGCGATGCCTCAGAACGCCACCATCACAAGCGTGCTTCAGGACACAGCCATGGCGGGAAGCGATAACGCGTTCGCTTCTTCGCTTTCTCGAGGCGTCTACCAGGCTCCGCTCAAAAGCCTGCCAATAACCGGGATGAACGCTGGCCCGAGCAGTGACGACAGCAGCGGAGTCGTTGTGCCGGCTTCGGATACCACCCCCACAACATATCATCTAGGGCAGGAACCTGAGGGAGCGATCGTCAGTAGCAAGGTCATTAGCACCTCCGAACCAGTCATCGTGTCTCAACAGGAACTCGGCCCTAACGGCACTCCTATCAGTACGCCTATTGTAGACAGCTATGGGTTTAACGAGGCGGTCGCGATGCCAGGTCCCGCTTATGGCTACAGCCAACCTACACGCCATGGTGGATCGCGTCCATCGCTTGCAGTCATGAGCGGTTACTCAACCAATCGCGGGCAAAACAACACCTGCTGCCCAGAAGTTTGCCGTCGCTTTTATCTTGGTTACGAAGCCGTCTATTTGCAACGCGAAGGAGATCAACAGTACTCCTTCTCGCAGGGTAACTTCTTGCCAAACAACGGCTATGAGTTGGGCCATCGCATTACTCTCGGACAAATGTTCGACTGTACCGATGGAGTCGAATTTGTTTATACCGGTTCGTTTACTTGGGAAAGAGCAAGCCAGCACCTCAGTCCGGGTGGCACTCTTCAAAGCTTCCTAACAGCGGGAAGTGGATATACCGCTTCACAGATCGATACATTCAACGATGCTTTCCGTCACCAACAAGGTATTCGAGCGAATCTTCAATCGTTCGAAGCGAATCGCAAGTGGTATGCGTGGGATATCATGAGCACACTGATCGGTATACGAGCCTTTCAATACAACGAGCAACTATCGTTTGACTCTGTTGGCTCGGGGAACGGTGCTGGATTCTTCAGAACTGATCTCCAGAATTTCTTGCTAGGAGCTCAAATTGGAAGCGATGTCATGAGACCAATCAGCCAACGTTTGTCGGTTGGTGCTCGAAGCCGATTAGGTGCCTTCGCAAACTTCAACGAGGGCGAATTGCAAGTCTTTAACCGCGGAACACGTCTGATTGACGCTAGCCGACGGTCCACTGACATCGCAGGAATGGTTCAGCTGGGAGTTATCGGGCGATACCGAATACTTCCGAACTTGGTAACGACGGTTGGTTACGAAGCGATGTACCTCGCTGGAGTTGCAACCGCAAGCAATCAACAGTACACCCCGTTGAACCCAAATTCCGGGACAAGCTACGACGCGGGAGATTGTGTGCTCTTCCACGGTGGAACTTTCGGGCTTGAATACAGCTGGTAGTCTTATCTAGCTTGCTCGGAATCCGAACACGCATGGAGCTCTAGTCGATGGAATTTGATTCCTAGATAACCATCAGCGTTCAAACGACATTCGACATAAGCCGTGGAAGAGTTTCTTCCACGGCTTTTTCTACGTAATTGTTTGATCAATGATAAGCTACGGTCGTCATCGATCTAAATTCAGATTTTCAAAGGCCACGACCAATGCTTCCCGCTTCACTAGGGCTCTCGTTCTGAGCACGTTTGAATTTCATGCGGGAACGAAAATCGCATTCTGTCAGCGAGAACTATGGATAATCGCGACGTTTAAAGGGAATTCAGAAAAAAATGCATGAGGATGCTGGGCCGCGTTTTTCGCTTTTCTTTGCCTCTTAAGCCTTACTATGAGACGTTATTGTTGGGACACTCGACGGCAAGCGATTGATTGTCGAGTCTGTTGAATGCCGAGCGTGTCAGAACTTCATTGATTTCCGATTGCAAGAGGGCTACTCTGGAATGCGACAGTCATTCTTCAGAGGACATTAACTCAAAGTTAACTGCACCTTCAAAAATATCTTGCGGATCGGGAGTCATTATTTATGCGTCATGCAATAAGAAGAGGTTTCACTCTTGTGGAACTACTAGTGGTGATCGCGATCATCGGCATTTTGGCAGGATTGCTTTTACCGGCGATTCAACAAGCTCGAGAGGCAGCTCGACGAATGTCCTGTAGTAGCAACATTCGACAGTTTGGCATTGCTTTACTGAATTACGAGTACAGTTATAAACTGCTGCCCGGATTAGCAGCCGGTTTTGGATTCGCCAATCCACGGGCAGGGACAACCGACGTGGCTTATCCAGGCTTTTATTTCCCTGCCGGAGCGTTCTCGGGATTTGTTGGCATCCTTCCCATGATGGAACAGCAGTCCCTCTATAACCAAATAGATTCCGGATTCACGCGTCGCGTGACTGCGACGACGACTCAAGTGATTGGGCCTTATGGGCAAATCTCAGGGGCAACTTGGTTGCCGATTTGGGATCCTCGATACAACCCCTCGAGAACTCAGGTTGGCTTCTTCCGTTGTCCATCCGATCCAGGACGGATTAACCCAAGCTCGGCTACTTCATTTGCTCGTACCAACTATGTCTTCAATTTAGGAGATCAAATCAACGGTGCTCAGACTGCTAGCTTGGATCAACTCTCGACCCGTGGGCCGTTTCCACGCGCTTTCCAACTCACATTGGCAGCGATAACGGACGGGACTTCGAATACCGTCATGTTTGGTGAGATCGCTACCATCGCAGGTCCTCAAAATAATGCTGGTGAACTCGTTGCAGTCAATCCTCCTATTCAAGGGAGAGCAATCGAAGGCGTTGCAAGACTCACGTTAACAGGAGTGGGGGGCGGTACCATGACTGCAACCAATGTGTTGGATTGCAAGTCGCGGGCGCGCGGCGGAATCTATGTAACCCCGAACACAACGACTCGATTTGGGACGACGTCTGGCTTGGTCTGGTTACGAGGCGAACTTGCTTGGGTTGGTTACCATGCAATCATTGGTCCCAACGGGGCTTCCTGCTACACCGGTACCGGAAATACAGGGCAACCTTCCGAATCCCCCAATTCCATCCGAACGGCGGGAAGCTATCACGTTGGCGGCGCACATGTTGTGACCTTTGACAATTCTGTGAAATTCATTCCGAACGAGATTGATACAACGGACACATCGCTTGTTCCGACCACGCCACCCTATAGCCCACCGGGACGAGCAAACACTGCAAGTGGTTGGGATCAAACTTCAAATTGGAATAGCCCATCGCCATTTGGCGTTTGGGGCGCTATGGGAACGGTAGGCGTCGGTGATGACGTTGGTGTTGTGCCTGGCGCCTAGTTGGACATCGCACTTTTCATCATGGGTAGCCACCGTCGCCAGACGGTGGACTCGGCTTGGGAGCGAAATCCACTGCTTGGCAGCAGTGGCTACGTGAAATCGCTGACAAGACACAACTGCCTTTCCTGGCAAATGGCGATGCCCGGCTAGGCACCCGCCGTGCAACGTGTGAATGTGTCCGTAAGCTGACGCATGTTATTGACTGATCGTCCCAACCAGAAATCCATCGCACCGAAACCTTGGTACTCGACACCGTTTGTTGTAGGAGCAACAACGTGAGTCTTGGTTCATTCGCCGAAAACAATTCCTCGTAAAATCAAGAGAGGCGACTTATCTGTCTTGATCGCGGCTTTACGGGGGCTTAATCTAACGGTAGTGTCTTTTTGCGACCGATTTGGTCGTTTCTACTTTAGAGGAGGTTTCGTTGTGAAGCGTTCTTTCAAACAGGGTTTTACCCTTGTGGAACTCTTGGTGGTAATCGCCATCATCGGTATCCTTGCCGGTCTTCTTCTCCCAGCAATCCAACAAGCTCGAGAAGCCGCACGTCGTATGTCATGCAGCAGCAACATTCGGCAGTTTGGTATTGGGTTATTGAACTACGAATATACCTACAAACTTCTTCCAACGAACTCACTGGGGTGGGGCCATTCAAATCCGAGAGCTGGAATAACCTTCGTGCAGAGCTTCAACGTAAACGGTGGGGCTGGCTACAATCCTGGGGGTGCATTTAGCGGTCTCGTTGCTTTGTTGCCATTCATGGAGCAGCAAGGGCTCTACGGTCAAATTGAAGGTGGATTGACGCAGCGAGTTGGCACGGCAATTGAAGTACTGGGACCTTACGGACGAGTTGTGGGTCAAAATGCGTTTCGTGTTCCTTGGGACGGAACCTATTCACTAACCAGAATACAGGTTGGATTTTTCCGATGCCCTTCAGATCCCGCGCGAGTGAACCCATCGTCTGCGACTGCATTGGCCCGGACGAACTACGTATTCTCAATGGGCGACGGGATCTTCGGGACAAGTGTTGCACACTTCGAACAGGAAAACACTCGCGGAGCCTTCCCGAGAATGAATCAAATGACCTTAGCTTCGATAACCGATGGGACTTCAAGTACGGTGATGTTCGGAGAAGTTTCGACAGCGAATGTGCCAAGTATACTTAATGCGTTCAATGCCCAAAATCCTGCAATTCAGGGATTAATGATTGCTGGTTCTGTCCTGCAAAATATCACTGGGACTGGAGGCGGAGCATTCAATCAAATTGACGTGAATGCATGCAAGGCCCGGACGCGCGGCGGTATCTACCCGTCCCCAACTACTGGCACCACACAGTTTGCCGCATCCAGCGGCTATGGTTGGATGCGCAGTGGGGCGCAAGGAGGAGCTCAAAACGTTGGTTTCCAGACTATCATCGGTCCAAATGGAGCCTCTTGTTTTTCAGGAACGAATCCCAATACCGAAGTAGCAATTCGCAGCGCCGGAAGTTACCACTTCGGAGGCGCCCACATTGTGACATTTGATAACTCGGTCAAGTTCATACCCAACGAGATCGACACAACCAACACTGCTCCAGGTGCGACACCTGCTGACTACTATGCTCCAGGACGTCGTGATGGCGGAACCGGTGTGGGTTGGACTCAAACTCTCAACTGGAACAGCCCTTCCCCGTTCGGAGTGTGGGGTGCGCTGGGAACTCGTGGTGTGGGCGATGAAGTAGGCGTCATGCCTGGTGCATAGTCCCGATCGGCGGTTGATAAAGAGCCAATGACAATTTTGATAAAGAAGCTGCCTCAGGAAACTTTGGCAGCTTTTTTCTTTTGGCTAGATTGACTCCTCAGCGCTTCTGGCATCCCTTGCAGAAGAAGGTACTACGCTGTGATTGGACAATGCGGACAATTAAATGTTGACCGCAAGTAAGGCACAGGAGGTCTGCTCGATCATACACGCGATGTGAGTTTTGGTAGCCGCCGGGATCGTCTTTCGACTTCCGATAGGTTCCATCAGAAAGCGTAGATCCTTCGTGCTCAATCGCCTCCAAAAGGATCGTCCGAGTGGATTCAAAAATTCTTTTCCAGGCAGGCTTCGATAGTCGATCGCAACGACGCGCTGGATGAATGCCGCTTCGGTGAAGGATCTCGGAAGCATAAAGATTGCCGATACCCGCAACCCGCGATTGGTCCAGTAGCGTAGGCTTCACTGGCCTAGAAACGTCGCGGAACCTCGCATGAAATGTCTCGAAATCAACAGCCAATGCGTCCGGTCCAAGGACACCGCTTTCAAGAAAGCCTTTCATCTGCTCAGCTGTCCAGTGTTGTATCGTTCCCAGCCCTCGCTGATCCCAATAAAGAATTTGTGAGGTGACACAACTCTTGGAAGCTTGCTGCGCCGAATCGGATAACGCCAGCCCAATCACCAATCGCAAGTGTGTCTCGTTGGGCGGTGTATCCATTAAGACTAAGCCCGCCATCTTCGGCTGAAACAGCACTTGCGATCCGTCGTCTAAGCATACAACGACCCGCTTTCCAAGTCGTTCAACTGCGACCACCGAGCGGTTGACGATTCGCTCCTGTAGCTGATCGATACATGGCTCCATCTTGACAGGACGATATCGAGATGCGGGCTGATTGACCGAAACAATCGTCATACCTATCGAAGGAAACAAACTTCGACGCATCGTTTCGACTTCAGGTAGCTCAGGCATTTAGGATGTTGCGTTGTGGAAGGTTGTTATGGTGAGCGATTCACTAGCTTCGGATGAGTTATACTAAGCACATCGGAAAGAGTGTTTTGGTATAACAAATTTCTGCTCCCTTCTCCCACGGTACTCCGGGG
>JAIYDQ010000379.1 GCA_027487375.1 Planctomycetaceae bacterium | reverse complement strand
TATCGAGAATCTAAGCCGCGTCGATGGAGTTTAAACTGGCAACTTCGAAATACAATCGGACACAAGCTGGCGAGGATGTGGCGTGATCGCTCTCGCTGGTAACGTTGTCAGCACAACGCACACTCGCTCTCGCACCGGATCTGCCCAAGCGATCGTTCCGGTTGAGCCCGTGTGACCAAACGTTTTAGGGGAGCATTCCGAGCAGCTTGCTGACATTTCGGAATCAAACCCAAGACCTCGCGACTCCAAACTTGGAGGGTTGTGATTTTGTATCAACAGTTGTGCAGTCTCACGCTTGAAGATCGAATGAGACGACTCCATGAACGCTTCGAGAAAACGCGCCACGTCAGGTGCTGATGCTTGAACACCACCCCAGGGAGATCCAAGCTCTCTCCAATACTTGCTGTTCCAATCCCAAAGCTTCGAATTAGGATCGCCACCGCCCGACTCAACGGCGGCATACTCGACTTGGCATGGAATCGTTTGTCCGTTCTGAAAATCACCCATTCCCAATGCACTATGTTTCATCCCAAGCGGTTCAAGAATGGACTGTGCAACGAACTTCTTGATTTCAACACCCGAAAGACGCTGAGCAATTTCTGCGGCGAGCATAATACCCATGCTCGAGTACTCGTAACGCGTACCTGGTTCAAAACCTAAGGGAACCTGAAACGTGCCCTCAACAAACTCGTTTAGTGACGCATGCGATTGTCGCAATTGGGCATTCTGGGGCAGTTGATCCGGCAGCCCTGATGTGTGGGTTAGCAGGTGCTTGATCGTAACTCGATCTCGTCCACCGGTTTCAAACTGCGGAATAAACTTTTTGACTGGATCCTCTAAAGCGAACAAGCCTTTCTCATAAAGAGTCATCAACGCCGCGATGACGATAGGCTTCGAAATCGACCCCAGAAGGAAAGCAACGTCAACTGACTTCGCGTCCCCAAACGGACGCGTGAAGACTGTCTTACTATCACGCACATAAATGACGGCCCCTCGAACCTGACCGGACGCAGTTGCGAGATCGAGACTCCTGGAAGCCTCTTCAAATTTGCTTTCTTGCGACGACGCAAATAAAGGACATGTAATGATCGCACCTAAACCATAACCAAGAATTGTTCTTCGATTTCTCATACGCTTCATCTTACCATCTCAATTGGGGGGAAGGCCTCGGCGGCAACGTGCATTTCAAACATTCGGCTGGCCAAATCCCCAAGAATGCATGCTTCTGATGATAACAAATCTAGCGATACTGCCTTCGGGTGTTTCACGACATCGACTATGGACACGTACTGCACCGGCTTGCAATCACGCTGTACCGTTTTGTATAATTCACGCATGAAAGAATTTACCAGCGAAACAGTTGCTTGGCGTAACAACATTTTTGAAGCATTAGCGAATCCGCTTTCCTTCTTAGACTTGTTCGACTTCCTTCCTCAAGTCTACATGTACGTAAAAGCGGCCGATGGGCGTTATCTTCGCGTGAATCACGTGTTCTGCCGCGTTGTAGGAGTCGAATCGGAGGCCGAAGTCATTGGGCAAACGGATTTTGATTTTTTTCCACCCGCGGTAGCAAGTCAGTACGTCGAGGAAGATCGCCGAGTCATCAAGGCGGCAAAGCCTTTGAAGGATCAGGTTTGGCTGGTTCCAGATAGCAATGGCGTTCCACAGATTTACACGTGCAACAAGATCCCGCTTTTTGACAAGACGCGGAAGGTAATCGCGATCGCAGGAGTAAAACGTCCCTATGAACACTCCGACTCTGCTTCGGTTGGACACGGGAGATTGCTGAATGTAGTTCGATTTGTAACCGCTAACTATGGCGAGCAAATCTCTATCGCCGACTTGGCAGCGCAAGCTCACCTATCGTTAAGTCAACTTCGCAGGGAGTTCTCACGGCTGTTCGGTATTACTCCAAACAAATATATTCGCGAGGTTCGTGTTGGAGTGGCGCGGCATCTTTTGGAATCTAGCCAACTACCCATTTCGCAGATAGCAACTAATGCGGGCTTCTATGACCAAAGCCACTTTTCGAAAGAGTTCAAGTCATCAACCGGTCTGACCCCAAGACTCTACCGCGCTACGTTTAGCCCGTTCTCAGACAAGCAACCAAGCCATGAGGACTAACGCTATTTCGATGAAATCCGAATGTGATCAGCCCCGGAGCGTAAACAAGCAAGGCTCAATGCGATAGGCCAACATCCCCGGCCCTAGCCGCGTTATTGGAAGTGGCTCCCCGGGCGATCGGTTAATCGCTTAAACTCGACCTGCATCTAAGGTCAAAACGGCCACTCGGCATCACACTATCGGAAGTGATAGCGGAATCCAACATCGTCGCGGTAGTATTGTTTAAAGCTCGCAATTGTTGGTATAATTCACGCATGTCGGTTGTGCTACCTCCAGGCACCTGTACATACGTTGTTTAAGACTTCCGCTCCAATTTCAAAGTGATACCCCTGATGAGAGTCCGACTTTTTCTTCTATTCGCACTTACCGCAAGCGTCTCGTGGGCTTCGGAACCTGTAAGCAAAAAAGTCGATGCGGTGATGGGGACTCCCGGTTGCGTTGCTTTTTGGGACTTTGTGAAACGTGAGCCCGATGGTTCGCGTCGGTTTATTGCTCACATCCCACAAGGAGCGACGAATAGCTACGCATTAGACGCAGCCAACTACATCAAGGACTACTGGGGCGAAGGAAAGGATGCAAGCTACGACGATTTTCCTCTTCTCGGCAGGGGACCGTTTGGGCAAGCGATCCGCATAAAGCAAGAAGAAGATCCAACCTTTCGACCATTTTTATACGTTCCTCGACAACGCTTGCATGACTCGCCTTTGGACATCAAGGGCAAGGATAAATCGGTAACGGTTGTTGTCTGGGCGATTCGTGAAAGCGGCAATCATGCACTCGCTGGAATCTGGCACGAGGGAACTGATTTGAAGCAAAAGGAGACTTCGACAATTCAGAAGGTCGAACGTGGACAAAGGCAATACGCACTCTTTGCAGGACTGAACAAGGAGGGAAGCGCTTGTGGCCACGTTTCTGAAAACGGCGCAAACTCCTTCCTGAATCGATACGCATTACACAAGTGCAACTCAGCAGCAGCATCCCCAAAGATACCAGCGGATTCCCCAACAGATGTGATTGACAACTCTTGGCAATGTTTCGCTATGACCTTCAATCATCAAAAGGATGAGTTGACTGGATGGTTGGACGGCCAATCGGGTGATCGTTGGTTGGAGAATCCGAAGAGTGACAAGCTGATTTCGTATGCATACAACGCGTGGCTCCAAGGCCATTTGCATGAACAGCCAGGTACACAAGATCGCGAAGATGCGACTTTTCCCAAAGACCAGTTTTACAACCCTCCGGAAGACACTCCAATCTCGGTACAAGTGCTGAGCGAGTCCGATCGCGAGCGAGTGGAACTTCGGGAATATCGCTACACAAAGGTGAAAACTACTCTGCAGAAGGGGGCAGATGGTACGTGGGCAGTATCTGACCGCGATCTCGTGTCGCTGCGTCTGAACCCCTGGTGGTATCCACATGATATTTACACCCCGGCAGACAACCAATCGGGCGGTCCCTTCACGATTGGACGCGTAATTCATAGCTCGAGAGGTGTTGGATTTACTGGTTGGATCGGTGGCGTGGCGGTGTTTGACCGAGCCTTGAATGGGGATGAACTCGCTTCCCTCGCAAATCTTCGACGGTAATGCTTCGCATGAATGAAGTTTTAGGTGGCTGCATTCATCAGAAGACCAAAGCATACCATCATCAAGGCAAAAGCATCTTTTTCAGATGTCCGACGGCATCTGTTACGCTTACAAATTCTTGCTTTACCGATTGAAAAGGCTCGGCTGTGTTGCCGCTCCCGTTCGATTTTCCTTGCAACAATAAGGTGAATCTTTCGTGGGTTAGAAGTACTATGGCTTGCGTCGTGTCCTGGCGAAATGGGAAGAACTGTCTATAACTTTCGTTTACCAGCGGACAATACCATACAGCCGACGAGCATGAAAGCAAAATGACAACAAGCTATCAGGATCAATTGAATCAATCTCCGATGGATCGTACATCATCGACAGACGATGAGCGAATCCAAGGTGTGACACCGCTCCCTCCGCCGGAGCACTTGATTCGATTCTTTCCAATCGAAGGAACTCCTGCCGAGCAATTGATTGCTGAGACGCGGACGTCAGTCAAAGACATCCTGCACGGTCGTTCTGATCGTCTACTGGTGATCGTCGGACCTTGTTCAATTCATGATCCTGTTGCTGCCATTGAGTATGCCGAGCGGCTCGCTGCTCAACGACTCCGATTTAAATCGGAAATCGAAATCGTAATGCGAGTCTACTTTGAGAAGCCACGTACGACGGTTGGTTGGAAGGGACTCATTAACGATCCGTACCTGAACGAAAGCTTCCGGATCAACGAAGGACTTCGGATGGCGCGAGACTTACTGGTTCGAATTAACCAGTTGGGCGTTGCAGCCGGTTCCGAATTCCTTGACACAATCTCTCCACAGTACATTGCAGACCTTATCAGCTGGGGAGCGATCGGAGCGAGAACAACGGAATCCCAAGTGCATCGCGAACTCGCATCGGGGTTATCAGCACCGATTGGATTCAAGAATGGAACTGATGGGAATGTTCGCATTGCAATCGATGCGATTCTCGCCTCGCAACGAAGGCATCACTTCTTGTCTGTTCACAAAAATGGCCAAGTTGCAATTGTTGAAACTCGAGGAAACAACGACTGCCACCTCATACTGCGCGGTGGCAAGGACCCGAATTTTGATGAAGCGAGCGTCGATGCAGCCTCTAAGGCTCTCGCTGCAGCCAACGCACCACATCGATTGATGATCGACATCTCTCATGCGAACAGTCGTAAGGATTATCAAAAGCAAGTCGAGGTAGGCAATCAAGTCGCCACTCAAATCGCCAATGGAGACGATCGCATTTTTGGTGTGATGATTGAATCACATTTAAAAGGCGGTCGACAGGATCTTCTTCCCGGCAAACCGCTTGTTTACGGCCAAAGTATCACCGATGGTTGTCTCGGTTGGGATGAAACGGTAACGCTGCTCGATCAGCTTGCAGCTTCAGTCGTTAAGCGACGCTCGAGGTAGTTTGTGGACTCAGAACAGACTACGGGTAAGCATGGACCGGGATAACAAGTATAAGCCTTAAACAGATCGTATTGGTCTGCGATCAGCCTTGATCTCTATGCGAATAGATCATGCACGACCTCTCCGTATACGTCCGTCAGACGATAATCCCGACCAGCGTGACGAAAGGTTAAACGTTCATGATTGAGTCCTAGCTGATAAAGCAGCGTTGCATGGAGATCGTGCATGTGGACTTTGTTTTCGACCGCATAGTGCCCGAACTCGTCGGTAGCTCCATGAGCATAACCGGCTTTAAAGCCTCCACCTGCAAGCCATACTGTAAAGCCGCTCGGATTATGGTCTCGCCCTGTACCATTGTTTTCAGCATAAGGCGTTCGGCCAAACTCCCCCCCCCACCAAATGATCGTGTCATCCAGTAGTCCACGTTGCTCGGGATCAGCAAGTAGCGCGGCTATTGGCTTATCTACGGCTGCGGCATGGTTTGCGTGTTGGGGCATATTACTATGCTGGTCCCATGCAGGATTACTGGAACTGTTATTGTTGTAATTGACTTGTACAAACCGAACTCCGGCCTCGCTTAGTTGTCTTGCCATGAGACACTTCCGTCCAAAATCATCAGTCGACTTTTGATTGATTCCGTAGGCGTCCAGGGTCGCTGCGGACTCTCGCTCGATATCAACCACCTCCGGTGCACGGGTTTGCATTCGCCATGCGAGCTCATAACTGTTGACGACTGCTTCCAACTCTTGCTCCCCAGGCTGTTGGTGCAACTGAGCTTTATTGAGCGATTGCTGAAGATCGAATTGACGGCTGGCCAGATCCTTGTCACGACCGAGAGCGATGTTCCGGAATACCATTTCGCTTGACGGTCTGCCGGCACGACCAACTGGAGTACCTTGATAAACGGCGGGGAGGAATGCGCTGCCAAAGTTCCTTGGTCCTCCGTTGCCAAGCGATGGGCCAATACTCACAAAGCCAGGCAAATTTTCGTTCTCGCTTCCCAAACCATACAGCAACCAAGCTCCCATCGACGGTCGGATAAAACTTGTGGCCCCCGTGCTTAGGAAGAGTGTCGCAGGTCCATGTGCCACTCCTTCTGTTTGCATGGATCGAATCACACAAAGCTTGTCCATATGTGTCGCGATGTTTGGAAAAAGCTCCGAAGCCCATAACCCGCTTTCACCACGCTGCTTAAAATCCCACAAAGGTTTCATAACTCGTCTGTTTGCGCCTGTTCCGCCCCGCTTGATTGCACGAGCATCAGCGAAATCAAGCATACGCCCATCATCTTCCACTAACTTTGGCTTCCAATCGAAACTATCAACCTGACTAACACCACCCGCCATGAACAGAAAGATGATCCGCTTTGCCCGCGGGGTATGATGCGTACCAGGAAGTCCAACTGGTGCGGAAAGGCTTTCGCGTGACGTTAATCCCGCCAAAGCCAGACTACCGAAGCCGCATCCCATTCGCTGGAGCCATTGCCGTCTCGAGTTATCGTTTGAATACATGGTGAGTAGTCATTTCAAAATTAATGGATGTAACGAAAATCAACCGAACCAAAGAGCGATTGATAGATCATCGACCAACCTTCTTCCGGTTGTATTGCTTTTGCAGAAACACTGCGTAGCAATTCATCGCATGCGGACTTTTCAGCAGGGGTCGGTAAGCGACCTAGGCTTCTCATGAAAGCCTTTGCGAGACGTTGGTCGTCACTCTCGTTGGACGTAATTGCCTTGCTCCCTGCCAATAGGCTTTGTTCGATAACGAAAGGGTGATTCATGAAGTATAGGGCTTGCGGTGCGACGGTTGTACTATGTCGTTGCCCTTGGCTAGTGTTGATATCGCCGAAGTCGAAGATAGCAAAAAGCTCAAGACGATTATTTCGAAATGCTGGGGTGTAAAGACTACGCCGCGTATCTTCAAAACGGTAGCCAAATTCAATAGACGATGCATCCCCGCTGTCGGATGCTGCCGAATTTGCTCCTTTGATGTTTGGACCGCCAACTGCGGGATCGAGATTACCACCGACAGTAAGTATTGCATCGCGAATCTGCTCTGCATCCAATCTTCGGCGATGGGCGTGTGAAAGCCAAATGTTATCTGGATCGGACTCCTGCCGAGCTACAGACAGTTGCCATGTGCGAGCCAATACCATTTCGCGGACCAACGATCGCAAGTCCCAGCCTTCCCGTTGAAAGCGATTGGCGAGGTAATCGAGGAGTTCGGGGTGAGAAGCGGCCTCGCCTGTTGTTCCAAAATTATCAACGGATCTCACCAAACCGTATCCATATACCCAGCTCCAAACTCGGTTCACCATGACACGCGCTGCAAGCGGGTTATTGTTGCTGACTATCCAGTTCGCCAGCTCTATTCGCCCACTCTGATCGGCAGGCAAGGACTCTTGTGTGTCTGATACCACACTTAGAAATCCACGAGGGACTACCGGTCCAAGCTGATGCACCTCTCCTCGTATCCGGATCTCCGTATCGCGAATTTCTTGTTCGTCGCGAACGCTCATTGCGATCGGTCGTTGATCTTTTAGCTTCTTGGTTTCAGAAAGCTCCGATTCTAACTTCTTGATCTCAGACCTTAACTCTTGAGCAAAATGATTCTGCGTTGGCGACTCTTGCTTGGATTCTTTCTGATCCTGCACCAAAAACTGAACTGCATCCGCAACTACATACCCTGAGGTTCCCTCATTGGATACTATCACATAATTATCAGTCCCTTTGTCGAACTGATAAGTCCCAAGCGATACAAATCTGCCTTCGATATCGGGTGACTTTGTTTGGTCGATATAGACCGTCGAATCCCCCATCGCATGGAAAATATGAATAGGCACTCGCGTCGATCGACCGGTTATCCCGGAATATGCGAAGCGAACTTCATAACGCCCCGCGTTGGGAAGATTTGGGGTGAAGGTAAGCGTTTTCTCACCTTTGTCTTTTCCATCATCGTGTATATAGCCTTTCCCAAAATAGTGAGGCGAATGAGTCGAGTGCTTCCAGTTGCCGATTGCTTTTGCGTCGACATCGTCAAGTGCGATACCTGCGATCTCGGTGATCGGTATCGGTTGATCACTCTTAAAGGCAACGCCCGAATCAACATCCTTTAACTTGGCTAGTTCGTTCTTCTTCTGTTTGAGAGTTTTCTCCAAGGCAGCCACTTTGGTCTCAGCCTCGGCAAACTGACTTTCCCTCGCATCGTCCAGCGGCAGATTTGTATCGACCCACCTTGCCACATTATCTGTGTAGTTAAACAGTGTTCGGGTCGAAGCAAAGATCCCCGCGAGTGCGTAGTAGTCACGCTGCGGAATAGGATCAAACTTATGATCATGGCATCGCGAGCACCCGATGGTTTGGCCAAGGAACGCTTTCCCAATCGTATCTATCTGCTCGTCGATCACGTCGTATCTCAGTTGTTGCTTATCTTGCTCTTCATAGACTGTTGGACCAAATGCTAGGAAGCCACTCGCAACGATTTGGCGTTCTCGATCGTGATGGTCTGAGGCACGCATTAAATCACCAGCGATATGCTCTCGAATCATCTGATCCAGTGGTCGATTCTCAGAGAATGACTGAACCACATAGTCGCGATATCGCCATGCATCTTTGAACAAGAGCGTCCGTCCACCGCCGCTGGACTCCGCGAATCGTGTGATATCCAACCAGTGGCTCGCGAAGCGTTCCGCGAAGGCAGTCGACTCTAATAGTTCATCTACGAGACGAGCTGTCTCTTGTCGAGTTTCCTCAGTTGCCGGGCCAACCGATCGTTGTAATTGCTCTTCAGTTGGTGGTAATCCCGTCAAGACATAGGATAGTCTTCGAACGATTACTTCGGATGAAGCATCTTGTGCTTGAACAAGACCCTTTGAATTCAATCCGGCGAGAACAAAATGATCGATATCATTTAAAGGCCAACTCGAGTTGCCTGCCACTGGAACGGCAACCATTTGGAGAGGTTTATAAGACCAAAATTGTCGCCCTGCGTCGACTGACATCGCCGGCTTTTTCTCAGGCATTGAATTGGCCGCAGTCTCACGTGGATCAAATGCTCCTCGCTTAACCCACTCCTCGAGAGCCTGTCGATCCCGATCGGGCAACTTATTCTTGGGAGGCATTTGAAGATCGAGATTCCGCCAGCTGATCGCTTCCAGGATCAAGCTCTCTTCGGGGTTGCCCGGGATTAACGCAGGACCTGAGTCCCCGCCGTCCTCCCAGCCCTTCTTAGAATCTAGCGATAGTCCACCCTTAATTTTTGTCGCAGAACTGTGACACTCCATGCAATGTTTCTCGAGGACCGGTCGAACTCGGTTCTCAAAAAAATCGCTGTCATTACGATTGTCCGCTGCGGTCCCTGCCTGCGCAAAACCGACCACGGTCGATACGGAAAGGAGGATTAACCAAATAGTGCTTCGCAAGGGTAAGTCTCCGAGAGGTTTCTATCATAGCAAGTCCAATTAAGGCAAAGTTGGACACGCCGAGCTCCCCCAAAAGCAAAAAATAGCGTATATCGCCCCCTAGTGCTTTGTCCAAGCATAAAAACGTTGCTGAATTCGTAAGAATTTCCGTTTCGATGAATATGTGGTAATTGACCTGGTTTTCAGATCTCTTCCGACCAGGACGACGCCTAGGCCGTTCGATTTTTCAGACACCACCCGAGATTCTATCGCCTGACTTTCATTGTTTTGTCCAAAGGATGGGTAAAACGGACTATACCATTTGAGATCATGAAGCATTCCGATTCAAACGCAGAGCTTTTTATTTCCTTATTGGCGCGCAACGAGCGGCTCCTGGGGGCCTACGTTCTTACGATGGTCCCACATCCATCTGATGCAGATGATATTTTGCAGGAAGCCAAGGTTGTGATGTGGCGTGCATTTGACCAATTCGTGCCAGACACGAACTTTACTGCTTGGGCTAGAAAGATTTGCTTCAATCAGGTGCTCGCATTTCGCAAACGCCGCCATCGTGATCGGCTCGATTTCAGTGACGCGTTTCTTGAAACCGTTGCTATGGAGATCGAGCGTCAGGCGGATCACTACGAACAACGCGAACGTGCTTTGCAAGGCTGTTTGGCAAAGCTAAACCAAGAACATCGTAATGTTCTGTCGCTTCGATATTTCGAAGGATTGTCGATTGACGACATGGCGAATCGCTTAGATCGCACGACGACCGCTCTCTATCGATCACTCAGTCGAATTCGACAGGCACTACACAATTGCATTACACAAACCCTAGCCGAGACTGCGCATGAAGATTCCTGATCCTGAAGCAACTGATGAGCTATTCACGCTTTGTGACTTATTGCTAGATGGAGCTCTATCCAAGGAAGAGTCCGCCAAGCTTGAATCGATGGTCCTGTCCGATCCTGCAATCCGCGAGTTGTACGTCGAGTATCTCCAGTTGAACGCGCACTTGGTTCAACATGGCGCACTGCTAGCCGGGGGCCCTGTCGAGTCCCAAGTTTTGTCTCCGCGCCCCCCCGTTTCAGATCACAGGCATTCACCCAAACTTGTCTTAAGATCGAACGACAATTCGCGGTTGTTTGGAGTCCACTGGCATGTGGCCGCATCGTTCGTCCTAGGATTAGGAGTCGCTGCAGTTTCATGGCTGTTTCTAAATCGATCCGACTCGGTCGCAGTCCTTACACAGGTAGAGAACGTAACTTGGGATACTAGTACTCTTCCAACTGAGCCTGGCGCTTCACTTTCGCCCGGACGATTTCGACTCGTCGAAGGACTTGCCAAGATTCGATTTCAAAGCGGTGCTGAGGTCACTTTGGAAGGCCCCGCCGACCTAGAACTAGTTGGTCGCAAATCATGTCGACTTCATCGCGGTGCGTTGATAGCTCACGTCCCAGAATCCGCGAAAGGATTTACCGTACACACCAGCAGCGCTACGTTGATCGATCATGGCACAGACTTCGGCATAAGAAGCGATTCCCATGGACGCGCGAATGTGCACGTTATGAAGGGGGAAGTCGAACTCAAACATGTCAGCGGTGGCCCTTCCGTGAGACTTGTTACCAAGCAAACGGCAGTAGTGACTCCGGATCGGCTATTGCCCACGGAAGGGAGTGAGTCGGAACCTAATAGTTTAGCGGAGCAAGAGTCAGCCAGTGACTTTAAGTACGAGTTGACGACAAGAACCGGTAACGGTGCCGCTGCTTATGTTGTTTCGCCTGGTACAAACAATCACTTTTCGGACACCCTTCTACTGCTCAAAAACTCGCATGAGAGATCCTTCCGGAGAAAAGCGATTCTGCGATTCGACTTGAGCGACTGTTCAGATCTACAAAGTAGTGAAGAAGCTCGACTGACACTTCAATTCGATCCCACTGGCTACGGATATGCGGCACTCGGAGGCGAAGCGAAAATGGTTATCTATGCTTTAACAGATGACTCGCAGGATGATTGGTCTCCCGAAGAAATCGATTGGAAGACCATCCCTGCATTTCATCCCAATGCAGGTCAAGTGGACGACGCCAAAACGATAAAAGTCGGCGAGTTTACAATCCCCAGAGGTGTTCTGCGCGGAGCATTTTCAATTGAGAGCGACAAACTGTTATCAAGTTTAAAGAAAGACTCCAATGGACTCCTTACCTTGATCGTCGTACGAGAAAATCCTCTGGAAGAAGGCTCCGGAGTTGTTCATGGATTTGCTGGTAACAGACATCCGAACTTGGCTCCTCCAACCCTAAGAAGTCGTTGAGTG
>JAIYDQ010000243.1 GCA_027487375.1 Planctomycetaceae bacterium | reverse complement strand
TTGGCGTCCGAGTCGATTCCGCTGGGGCAGCGACAGACGATTCGAAAGTATTTTGAATCAATCCGTCCCGGTTCGAATGAACTCCAAACAGAAGCATCAAAGTAGAGCTCGACAAAGGCTGCTTGATAAGATCGCGTTAGGAAGTAACGCACTTACCAGTAATTGGCGTACCAAAAATGAATCGCGAGCTAGTGGTTCTTGTTGAGAGTTCACTAGCTTGCAGGTTCTGAAGCTGCAAGTTGTAATCCGGTGCACTTTTTTCCAGCAGTTGCAATAGCGAGCTCATTTCACCTTCGTATCCGAACCCGCCAATGAGTTCGATTTTTGTAAAGTAATTCTTTGTATTTTTCTCTGTGCCCTCTGCGCCTCTGTGTTTTAAACACTCGGCGCGAGTACCTTAGATTGATCTGCTTGGCATGAACTGCCAGGGGGAGATGAAACACGGAGTCACAGAGGACACAGAGCAGAGGGCGGCGATAAACAAGTAATCATGTTCTTCGTGCTCGAGTTCTAGGCACTTGCCTTTAATTGGCGTACCTAACATGAAGCTTGAGCTAGTGGCACTTGTTGAGAGTTCAATGGCTTGCAAGTTCTGAAGTTGCACGTCGTGTTACGGCACACTTTTTTCCAGCAACTCCCTTATTTCTTCGAGCTGACGATCACGGAGGCGTTGCAATTCGCGATTTCTGAGAGTTCTTGCTCTAATTTATGGTTTCTCAGAAGAAGTATCCCGCAAAGATTATCTGGTTCGGTCGAAGGGCGATTCTTCGAGGCTTACTTGACTAGAATCGATTCATTCATACACTTTCATCTGACTTCAACCACGCTATTTACAGCGAGAGGAAGTTAAGTGCTGCGGCTGTGGCGAAATGGCAGACGCGCTAGCTTGAGGTGCTAGAGCCCGCAAGGGTGTGGAGGTTCGAGTCCTCTCAGCCGCACTTTATTTCATGGTCTCGTCAAAACGAGTGCAAAATGAGTTCTCCGCATCGTTTGGCAGATATTCCTGAAGCTTCTTTGGTTCCGATTCAGGGTTGGCATTGCGGGCATTATTTTTATCGCTGGAACCGAGCGATTTTGAATCCGATGCTTGCCAATTCCGCATTGATTTCCCAAGGCGTTGCCGCATTTGAAGCGGCTTTGAATCCTGTAGAATCGGATCGCCCGGAACGATTTCAAAGCTTTATTGTCAGCGGCCACAAAGCGGATTTCGGGCTTGTGATGATGTCTCCCGATCCATTGAAGATTGACCGTGTGCATCAGAAACTGATGAGTGGACCGTTGGGAGCAGCAATCGAGCCGACTTATTCGTTTGTGTCGGTATCGGAGGTCAGTGAATATCTCCCGACTAAGGAGCAGTATGCTCAAAAGTTGCTTCGGACGGGTGAGACAGAGGAGTCGCCGGCATTCAAGGCTAAGGTGTCTGCTTACGAATCACGACTTCCGATGATGCTTGCACAGCGTTTAGCTCCCGAGTTCCCTCAATGGCCGGCGATGTGTTTCTATCCAATGAATAAGTCGCGTAACGTTGGAGCCAACTGGTTCTTGTTGCCCTTCTCGCAGCGGACTGAGATGATGGCCGAGCATGCACAAAGCGGGATGGCCTTTGGAGGTCGAGTGACTCAGCTAGTCACTGCATCGGTCGGACTGGACGACTGGGAGTGGGGTGTAACGTTGTGGGCTAAAAACCCGCAGTATCTCAAAGATATTGTTTATACGATGCGTTACGATCAGGCTAGCGCGAGATTTGGCGAGTTTGGTCCGTTTTACACAGGCTATGTTTCGGATGCGAAGGCAATTCTGAGCCACTGCTGCATTGTTTAGTGCCTTGTGTTGATTGTAGAACACCAATCAATTCTTCGAGCTCATCTAATAGGCCGGATTCGTCTCGTAACGCAGGTTGGTCGATGGCCAAGACAAGTTCTTCGGCAGTTGCGATAGACTCAAAAAAAGAGTCATGCGAATTAGCGAGCCGGTCTGCCTTGGATACGGAAAAGTCAATCCACCCAAGATCGTCGCTCGCGATTGTGTACTGTGAAGGGGTTGATCCAAAGTGCTCTGGATTGAGAACCTGAAACGTTGCGGAGGAACATCGAAGCGAATCGGTGGATGCAACCATGAGGGGAGCTCTTTTGCGTTGGGAGTAACGTAATCGCAAGTTGAATCCAAAGTTTTTTTCGATCTGTTTGCAATCTGACCGAGCCTTGGATCCTGCAGAAAGCCTAGGTCATGCTGCGTCTGCAGGCAAAAACGAAGCTTCAAAATTCGAGGAAATGACAGCTTTCGGAATCTGTATCGATAAATCCGAATCTTTTGAGAGAACTTTATCTGCGGGTAGTGCCGATAAATCCGACTATGACGGGTGACAAGACGTCGTTTCGTGGACGTTTTTGTAGAACCCGTAGTAAGGCCACCGCTGGTTTGCTCGACATTGAGCAAGTCCTAGTTTGGGGGGTGGCTAACATTATTCGTCTTTGCCGGCGAATGATTTACCAGTGCGCCGCTGGAGAACAATCCATGAAGTTGCTCAACCTTTGGTCTCAAAACCTTTCTGTAGGGCTTGCCGTAGCAGCCTGTGTTTCACCAGCGATGGCTGGCGGAGCATTCGCACAAGGGGGTAACGCCTTCAAACCTGCTAGTTTCGCTAGCATCAAGAAGGATGCGTCCGAGTCTAAGAAAATTGAACCAGCCATGGCGACCATGCCCATGGACGCAGCACCCTACCCTGGTGCCGCTTATCCAATGGGAGGAATTCAACACGCCGCGTACGCTGGTCAGGGCGCTGTTATTCCTGCTGGATACTCCATGGCCGCTATGGGACATGGTGGCGGATGCGATCCTAGTTGCGGAGTAGCCGAACAGGGGTGTGCACCTGGCTGTGATGGGAGCATGGAGGGTTTTGGATTACTCGGTGGAAACGGTATGCATTGCGGCCCTGGCATGATGCCGTGTGGTCCACAGTGTGGAGAAGGCTGTCCATGCGGATTCGGCGCGGGCCTTGGTCACGGTTGCGGTCCGTTGGGATGCAATGGAGGGACTTTTGGCGATGGTCGATACTTACGAGATTTGTTCGGTGGCTGCCAAGGCCGTCTCAGAGGATTACTGGCTTCAATACTGACACCCTATGGTGAAGGTGGTGTTGCGTCGCAGAGATGGTTTGACTTAAGCGCTGACGTGACGGCGTTCCGTCGAGATAACTCGATCGGCAACTTTAACTTTAGCAGTCAAGGAATCGGTACTGGCAACATTGTGCTGTCGAGTAACAATGTTAGTCTTGATGATTACGAAGCAGGTCTTGCTTTGCAGGGGAACATTCAGTGTGGTCCTGGGTCGAACTTGGAAGTTGGCTATTTTGGATTAAACAGCTGGAATCAGAGCGCCACGGTCAACAGTGTCCCTGCTGCAAGTCCGACTTTGTTTTCTTACATTAGCAATTTTGGCCAGAATCCATTTAACGGCTATGACGATCCAGATCGATCCTTTACTCACTCCATCAATTATCAATCAACATTCAATAACGGCGAAGTCAACTTCCGACGCCGCTGGGTAGAGCCATCTGGATTCTTGCAAGGATCATTTCTAGCTGGTATCCGATACTTCCAACTGGATGAAACATTGGCCTTTAGTGCTCGCGGCCAGAACAACAATGCTTTAGCCAACAATGGATTACGTTTCTTCGATAGCGAGACAGAAACATCCAATCAGCTGACGGGCTTTCAAGTCGGTGGTGATCTGTGGGCGAACTTAGTTCCTGGTATTAAAGTGGGAACTGAGCTCAAGACTGGTATCTATGGCAACCATGGTATTCAGGAGACACGTATCTCTGCTAACTCGCTTGGCTCGGTCCAATCGTCTGGTATTCCAGCGATTAGCGAAAGAGCTTCCGATGGACGTACTGCTTATCTCACACAATGGTCGGTTTCGGGAATCTACCGGTTATCCTACTCTTGGACCGTGCGATCATCTTACCAGTTGATCTATGTAGATAACGTGGCTTTGGCACCGGAGAACGTTAACCCACAAGCTCCCGGACTGTTAAGCGGTAACCCTAACCAAGTTCGTAACGTTACTATCAATAACGATGGCGAAGTCCTATACACCGGATTCACCGTGGGTGCAGAGTACAATTGGTAGAAAGTTAAGCAAACAAGACAGAGTGGCGATTAAAATCCACCAAATGGATCGTCACTCTTCTTCATTGCATCGTCAGAAGGTGGGGCGCCAAAGGGGTCGTCGGCATTCCCAGCTCCATCTGCTTTGTTCATCGGAGCAGGACTGCCAAACGGATCTTCGACATCTGTGCCAGGAGCCGGTTGGGCCATCTCTCCTTCAGATGCCGGTTGTTTCTTCGGCTCTTTCTCTTCTGCTGAGCCGGTACTGGCTGGTCGATTTAGACGTGGCAGATCGGCGCCCGGCTCGTGGAGGCATACCATAGCCCCGGACTCTGTGCAAAGAATGATCCGATCGTTAACGTCATTGTGCATCCCCGTTGCGAAAGCTCGTTCGACTCTCGCATAGGTCTTACCTGTCTTGCGATCAATTGTGACGAGTTGCCCCGCTTTTTGCTGTGCGTATACGCGTTCAGGTGTGATTGCTAAAGGTTGGGCGATTGCAGTTTCCTCG
>JAIYDQ010000412.1 GCA_027487375.1 Planctomycetaceae bacterium | reverse complement strand
TTTAGTCAACGCCCAAACCACTGCGACAAAGTCACTGCTGGTTCGTGAAGCGTCGCAAAAAACAGAAGTTCCGACTCCTGCAAAAAAGACTGTTACTGAAACCGTCTCTGTGAAATCCGAGATCCCATCAGAAACGCCTGATAATGCCAAGACTTATTCGCTCAGTTATAAGCTTCGAGCCAATGAAAAGATTGTAAGCGAAGTCACGCACCTCGCGACCACGAATACAAAAATCAACGACGTCTCACAATCAAGCCAGTCAAGAACTGTCAGCAGCAAGGTTTGGGAAGTTAAGTCGGTCGATAAATCGGGGAACATGACATTCACACAATCAGTTGCTTCCGTTGATTTGTCGCAACAAGTCGCAGACGGCTCCGAGATTCGCTACAACTCTGCGACCGACAAAGAAGCGCCCCCTGCTTTCAAGGCGGTGGCCGAGACGATTGGCAAGCCGCTTGCAACCATCACCATCACGACTTGGGGTGAAGTGACAGATCGAAGCGAAAAAGCCAACGGCGGTAACCTTGGTATGGGTGATATCACGATCCCGATGCCGAAAGAGCCGATCACGATTGGGCAGCAATGGGAAACAGATCGGGAGATTCGCGTTCGACGTACTGATGGGTCTCCGAAGATAGTGAAGGTTCGAGAGCTTTACACATTGGAAAAAGTAAGTGCTGGAGTCGCCGTCATCAGTATCCGAAGTGAACCACTCACGCCGCTACGAGAGCCAGAAATCGAAGCTCAAGCCATTCAGCAAATGAGTAACGGGGAAGTCCGATTCGATATCGACGCTGGGCGACTGATTTCCAAGTCACTCGCATGGGATAAAACTGTTGTTGGCTTCAGCGGCGCAGGTAGCGTGATGGAGTATTCGGCTCGGTTGGACGAAAAAGTGCAATAGGCTGCTGCTGCTCGTTTAGGCATCACAGTCCTGGTATAACTACAGACCGACAAGCTCAACTTCTGAACTCGTCGTTCCTTCCACTGTAGGGGATTCGCGATGCACTTGGGTGAATCAATTCGTTCTAAATTAACGGCGTCTGCCTTCTTTCTTTGGGCCGCCTCTTTCTTGATTGCCATTTTTGCTGCGCCTATTTTCTCGCAAACCAGAGAAGAGAAAGTTTTAGGTGACAAAAAGAAGTTTGAATCGATGGGACTTTGGTTCTATAACGATTTGGATGGTGCATTCGAAGCCGCAAAGGAGAGCAATAAGCCTGTGCTTGTGGTCTTGCGTTGCATTCCTTGCGAGGAGTGCGTGAAGCTAGATGATGATTTGTTAGAAACCGATATCAAGTTACAGCAACTGCTAAAGTCGTTTGTCCGAGTCCGAGTTGTTGGAACCAACGGTCTCGATTTATCGATGTTCGAATTCGATACCGATCAATCGTTCGCTGTTTTCCTATTCAACGCGGACAGAACTCTTTACGGACGATATGGAACACGATCTGATCGGACTGAATGGGAAAGCGATGTGTCCGTAGATGGCCTTTACAAAGCTCTTGAAGGTGCGTTGAAACTTCACCAGAGATATCCATCGAATCGAGATGAATTGGTTGGCAAACAAGCTGAAAAGCCTCTCTTTGCCACACCGGAAAAGATACCTTCGTTGGCAACCAAGTACACCGGTAAACTCGACTATCAAGGCGCGGTTGTCAAATCGTGTATTCATTGCCACCAAATTGGCGACGCAACACGCGAGTTCTATCGCTCCGAACAGGGAAAACTTCCGGACAAATGGCTGTTTCCATTTCCGCATCCAAAAACAATTGGTTTAGTCCTCGACCCGAGAGAATGCGCCACGATACTTGCTGTAACGGAAGGCTCGGATGCGGCGAAAGCAGGACTTCAAATCGGTGATCAGATCACAAAGCTCAATGGTCAGGTGATTCTTTCCCTTGCCGATGTGCAGTGGGTGTTGCATCAAGTTCCAGATATGGGCGGCACGGTAAAGGTGGCTGTTCGTCGAGGTGGACAAGAAGTTGCCTTAGATCTTTTGTTGAATCGCGGCTGGAGAGCCAAAGGGGACATCTCTTGGCGTGCATCGTCATGGACGTTTCGACGAATCGGACTTGGGGGAATGTTGCTGACGCCAATGTCAGACGATGAGCGCAAGTCGCTTGGTATTGGCCAAGGGAAGATGGCCTTGAAAGTCGGACATGTCGGAGCCTACGCACCGCACGATCGCGCCAAGAAAGCGGGCGTCGTCAAGGGTGATATTCTTGTGGAATATGATGGACGTAGTGATCTTGTTCGTGAGACAGATCTCCTTGCCTATGCGCTTAACTCGGTTAAGCCTGGGAGTTCAGTACCGATGAAGTTCATACGTGGCAGTGACGAGCGGCTAGTCGAAATCACAACCGCAAAGTGATGGTTGGAGATATGGTTTTGCGTAAGAAAAGACGCAAGTCTTTTCTATGCTAAAATTGACTCACTACGGTCGCCTCAAGACCGTTCGAAGCAAGTTTTGACCCGATTGCGAAGGCGTTTCGACGCACATATCCAAGTGCAATCCATGTGTCGGGCGTCTCATTTGCAACAGAGGAAATCCAACCTGATTCTTTATCTTCCATAAAGAGCTTTTCCCCGGCCAAGGGTATCGCCATGCTGCCACTGCTTTGTTGAATGCGTAATCGAACGAGCTTCTTTTGCACTTGGCCTAAAGCATCGAGTCGAGCGATCGTTTCTTGCCCGAGGTAGCAACCTTTTTTAAACGAGATTGCTCTTGAATCACGATCTAATTCCTGTGGCAGGTTTTTGTCATCGAAATCGATACCGACCAAGGGTAAGTGGTGCTTTATCCGTAGTGCCTGAAAATTTCCTGTTGATTCGTTCGATGTCACGAGCTGTGTAGTAGCATTATCGGCATTATCTAAGGCAGTTCCATACGGCGCCTGATTGCCAATCAACCAATAATCGATACCAACGATGTTGTTCGTGATTGCGATTCGGAGGTCGCTTGTCTCGCTAGAGTCATTGAGTATTAATAGGGTTCCTGGCGGGGGCGAAGAGAGGTTTGGCTCTGAGCCTGCATCCAGTGTTGTTAGGATGTCAGAACTCGTAAGAAGTTGCCACTTCCAATACGAACTCACATCCGATAGCGATACATCTTCGCGAATAATATATCGATCCCAATGCGAGAGTAATTTCTCCGCTTGATTGTCTCCGAATGAGACGAAGTAGAGCGACTCTCTGGCTTCGAACACCCACCCATGGGCAAGAACCTTTCCTTTCACGTCAACAACAAAACATTCAACCGACCGTTTTTCGGCGGTCTGTTTTACATCGTTGGTAACCATTCCTTGGAGCCATTTAGCTCGGTCTTTTCCTTCTATTCGAATGGTTGTAATCGGATACTTCTCGATGATCAAAATATACCTAACGTAACATTATTCAGGATGAAGCCAGTATGTACGGCAACACGTAGAGCAATACTATTCTGGATCTTCTAAGCAACACAAGATAAGCGACTCGACCCACTCTCGCCAACGTCTGATTGTAGATTCGTCCATCGCGTTTTCGGTAAGAGAATCGATCACGGTGGTTGAGTTTTTTGCGAGCCAAGTTGCGGTTCCGTTCCATAATCCCGAACTATCGAGATCGATTCGCAGTTGAAGCGGATCGGTAGCCGGACGACCGGAGAAGCAATTCGCCAAATCAATGCTGGCTAGGCGATTCCAATTGTGGCCACCCTGTCGAGTTGATTCGACAAACTGAATAATCGGCTGCGACTCTTTGGTGGTTGCAAACCTCAGAGTTCGGGAAATCGAAGTTGGGAGTATTGTTCGTTTCGGAATGAGAACTTTGGGAGTCGAGATATGATTGCTGGGGTGTTGGACTACCAGTCCTAGATCGTATACCGATGTCGCTTCTGCATACGGGCACTTGGTATTTCCAGGTGGCATCAAGTATTGCGATTGAATCGCGGCTCCTTTGGCCAGTTGAGCTTGAGTGATCATATGGCAAGGAACGTCCCCGGCGAACAAACCGCTAAGCGTACTTCGAATGCCTTGGAACTGAAGGATATCGCCAATGAGCAAGACCTCATCGATTTGTTTCGACTCTATGGTAGCTGCTTCCATCGCCTGAGTCGCAAAGCGAGCGAGATCGCTTTTCAGTTCACCAGCGATTGCAAGCAGTTCCTGAGAGCTTATTCGAATTGGTATTCGTTTCGGAATCGCGTCGAAAACAAGTTCAATTTTACCTTGTAATGTCAATTGGTCGAAGCATGCTTCGACAAAACGCTGTAGCTTTGAAGCGAGAGCCAAGTCCTTCTTAATGTCGAGACCGTGCTCGCGCAAAAGCCACTCAGCGAGATGTTCGGCCAGTCGATGATGCCAACGCAGAAGGCCTCGTTTCCAATCGCCAACCGTTCCAATACACTCGACGGTCCTACCTGAAAATCGAACAACCGTTGCCTCGCAACCGGTTCCATTAAGCGTGCACACTAAGAAGTGTTGAGGACGGTCGACTTTCGATTCTTCCGTAGGCTTGGTTGTTGAAGAGGTATGCGAGTTCTTCATGCCGACTCGCAACTCGACATGCGCAATCGCTGCGGCAAGTGGTTTTTCGAGTAGCTGCAAAACCTCGATGCCTGCGATCTTGCACGCGTAAATGACACTACGGCGATGTAGCTGATCATAACATGCCGGAATAGTAACTACCGCGTGCGTTATTCCCGCTTGTTCTTTTTCGACCATGTTGACCATGTGTCGAATCACCGTGGCCAACAATACTTCTGGTGGCGTTTGTTTTCCGGAAAAGGATCGCTCCAACACAGGTAGCCCAAACCAACGTTGAAATCCGTAGAAGATGTTCTGAGGCGTTTTCGCGCGAGCCTCCGATGCGGCTTTTCCAATCAGGAGTTGATTGCCATCGCTCCAGATCATGTGTGAAAGTGACTTGCGTAGCCCATCCAGCATGACCTCCTTCAGCACAAATCGAGAGTCGATAAAGCTGACTCGCGATTGAAGCATGCCTAGTTCTATACCGACGGCCGAGTACTTTTTAACGGCCGTGGACTCGCTGCGGAATCCATCGGTAAGACTGTCGCGACCGAGTCGCAAGCTGCGTTTTGATAAGGCGCTGTCTCGCGGTTTCACTATAGAACTGGAATCAATCAGATTGAGGCTTTGCATTGCCTCCAGCATGATACCACCCGTTGCAAATCGATCTCCCGGAGACTTTGCCACCAAACGCTGGAAGATTGAGTCCAAGCGAAGATCAATATCGCCTCGCACTTCGTACAGCGCGGGAGGCTTCGACTTCACGTGTGCAAGTGCTGTCTGGACCGGTTCTCCTTGAAACATGGGGCGTCCAGTCAGCAAGAAGAACATCGTTGCTCCGAGCGAGTAAAGATCGCTACGATGGTCCACCGTCTCCGGTGCATTGATTTGTTCCGGAGACATATACTCGACCGTTCCCATCATTTGTTGACGCCGGTCTCGTTCGATTTCTTCCGATTGCAGGTTGAATCTTGCCAGCCCAAAATCTAACATCTTGAGCATTCCCGACTTGGCCAACATAAGATTGCTGGGTTTGATATCGCGATGGATGATGCCTAGGGAATGTGCGTAATCAAGCGCTGCGGCAGCTTGGCTGAGGATGGCCACAACTTTCGACGTGGACATGACTCCTTCGTTTGCGACGATGGACGACAAAACGTTACCGTCGATCAGTTCCATTACCAAATAGTGGACACCTTGATCACAACCCGCATCGAAGGCCGTCACAATGTTTGGATGCATGAGCTTTCCAACCGCCCTGATTTCGCGGTAGAACCTGTCTACGAGTTCCGGTTGGTTCACGAACTTACTTGGAAGAACCTTTACAGCCACCCACCTGTCCATGGTCCGGTGTCTCGCTTTGAAGACTTGCCCCATTCCGCCCACGCCAAGGACGCTATCGATCACGTAATCTCCGAGAACTAACTCCCGATGACTTTTCGCATGCTTGTTCAATTCAGAATTTTCGACAACCAAGTTCTCTAGTTGCGGATCGATCTCGAAATCACCGTTGTCCAGCAGGCCTTCAAAGTTATCTGAGAATGAACCCGCCAAGCCAAAATTCAAAGGCCGAGTCGCACTGTCGATCTTTGATTCCGGTCTCTTTTGAGATGAATCTGAAGATTTTAGTGTTTGTTTTTCAGTGTTCTTTGGAGGTTCAGATGATGACAAAATTCAGTTACTCGAAACGCGACGAGGTAAATCGAAGCACAGTCCTATAGATTTGAAGCCGTCTGCTTGTACCGTAAGGTGCCACTTTTTAAGCTGTTCATTCGCAGAACAACTCTCCGTCTAGCTTAAATCTTAGTTGTTTTTCTCTAATGAACTGAGCAAAATGGAAAAGCATTGGTAATATAGGGGCGTCGTGAAAATTAAAGATTAG
>JAIYDQ010000320.1 GCA_027487375.1 Planctomycetaceae bacterium | reverse complement strand
TAAAGGTCCAAATTTCCCGTTCCAAAAACGCTCATTCATCATTAGCTTCTGACATTTAACGGTCGTCCAGTTGTCCTTGTCATTTCTACGAAGTAATTCTTGATTGCGAACGGGTTGTTAAACCAAAGTTCTCTGTCAAACAGAGAATCTGAGAGTTGCAGACGAATTTGCGCGGTCCGGTCGCGGAAATGCGATTTTGGGGCGAAGTGAGAGCGATCTCTGTTTGGCGGCCGGCAGGTCTAGAAACTCCAAAACCCTTGGAAAACAACGAAAAAAGCCGAGGGGTTTAATCCTCGGCTTCTCTGTTAAATCGTACCCTCGGAAATTCCGAGGATTTGAAAGGCTCCCCCGGGTGGGCTCGAACCACCGACACACGGATTAACAGTCCGTTGCTCTGCCGACTGAGCTACAAGGGAATATTTTGAGTTTCTTGGTGTCGTTCCTTCGGAACCAACACTTTTGTCTACTCACCATTGGGATTTTACCAGGAACTATCGTCGAGGTCCAATCTTGATGGCTTTGTCTCAGGATATTAGTCGCATTTTGGACTTACTGCAAGTGGATTTGGATGGGATACAACGCCTACACTGAAGGACATGAAAATGATGGCTGGGTTTGGTTTGGGTAGTTTTGTGTATACTTAGGTAGTTCAGATAGAGGACAGTGAGCGTCTTAGCACATTTGTTGTGGCGGATGCTGATGGATTTGTTCTGGAGCGGCAGAGGAAACTTTGCTACCAAGGTGTTCGCGACTTGGCCAGTTCGCCCAGTAGTGGGGCTCAGGTTGCCGGGCGAAACCAGAGAATTGAGTAAAGGATTTCATGCATTCTACTACCTTCGCACAGGATCAAATGACTCGAACCGTCGGGGTAGACGGTCGCTCGGGAAATAATCCCGAATTGCTCAAGCGATACAACGCTTTGATCGATGAGCAGCGTCTTCAGTGGACAACTTATCATCGGTTGGAACGTGTGTTGGGGACGGGGGGACAGGGGATTGTTTTTCTCTCGCATCGCAAAGGGACAGACGGATTTTCGCTTCCCGTTGCTATGAAGTTTTTTTCTCCAGAACGGTACCAGACGCAAGCTGCCTATGAAGAGGCGATGCTTCGAATCGGTACGGTTGCTTCGAAGGTTGCGACGATTCAGCACGACGCAGTTCTCGGAGTACAAGACTTCGTCGATCGTAATCGTATTCGAATCATGGTCATGGAATGGGTCGATGGATACGACCTTCGTGAGTTGAGCGACTTGAGTCGACTGGCTCAGATTCGTGGGCGTGTTGGTGCCAAGCGCTGGGAGTACATCAATAGCGTCATTGTTACAGCGGGGCCCACGCAATGTCGTTTCAAGGCGGGTGTGGCAGTCGCTATTGTTCGTGATTGCTTAGCAGCACTCGCAGCACTCCATCGCGAACGAATCGTTCACGGCGATATCAAGCCATCTAACATCATGCTCAAACGCACGGGGCATGCCAAGTTAATCGATATCGGGTCGGCTTTCGCACTTGACGACATTCCATCCATAAGGACGTGTACGCCTTCCTATGCAGCACCTGAAGTTTTAGACAACGCCCCGATTTCACCTCGAAGCGACTTGGCGTCGTTGGGTTATGTTCTGATTGAAATGCTCTCTGGGCGCCCCTGTTTTCCCGAGATCGATACACTTGGTAACCTCATCGAAGCGAAGCGCACACTGCCATCGCGGCTCAACGATATGCTTCCTGATGAAGTAACGCGAAATGAGTTGCTTATGAAATTCTGCCAAGGATTGATCGCTCCGGATCCATCAAAGCGATTCCCAAGTGCCGAAGCGGCCGAGTTGCTACAGGATGGGGCTGCCACATTTCATCGCCAGTTGGTCTTGAGTAACCTTGCAAGTGAGTACGATAACGAGATTCGCGTATGGCTTGAAGAACTTAAGCAAATGGACGCGATGTAGGGGAAAGCGAAAACCGCCAACTACGGTCGTGCGGTGAAAGCCTAACTAAGGGTGTAAACTCGCTCACGGGACTGAACCGTTGCCACTACGACAGATTCACGGTTTGCTACGCATCGGCTCCGCGCGGTCCATCGCAAGCTGAACAACTCGTTTAGCAATGTCGACGTTACACGCTTGGGAGACTCCTTTCCATCCAGGAACCGCGTTTACTTCGAGCAGTAAGTCCCTTCCATCCCGGGTTGGAAGAATATCAACTCCAACGATATCGCCGTGAATAATGTCTCTCGCCTTACGAGCCATCGCGAGTTGATGATCGGTGATGGAGTGCTGAAGTGCCTGACCGCCGCGCGAGAGATTCGTTCGCCAGTCGTTTTGTGGGGCATGCCTCGCAATACTGAAATGCTCTTGGCCAACAAATAGGACGCGAATGTCATATCCGTGATGAGGAACAAACTCTTGAAGGTAAGCGACCGCTTGAATCTGCTCGAGCGTGGAAAAAACTCGATGGGCCATGTCGATGTTGTCGACTCGCATTAAGCCTCGTCCTTCGCCCCCGAAGAGCGGCTTCACGACGACATCATGTCCGAGGCTTTCAAAAGCAATCATCGATTGCTCGCGAGTCTGACACGCGATGGTTCGCGGAATTGATATGCCTGCCTGATTTGCAAAATCAAGGGTCAACCATTTATCGATAGCGATCTCTAATGTCCGGGGTTGATTGAGCACCTGAGTTCCACCTCGCTGCATCACGTGCAGGGCGTTCATTCGGAAGAT
>JAIYDQ010000367.1 GCA_027487375.1 Planctomycetaceae bacterium | reverse complement strand
CTCCATCGTTTAAAGAACTCGTCTCGCAGTCGGAACCATTTCAAGTGGATGCTACCACCGGGGAATCCATGTTCGTCCAAGAACTCTTGCAACGGAATGTAGATCTGCCAGGGGCTGCTCGACACGTAATGGAACATGGCGCCTTGTTGATGTAGCTGCCGATAAAGAGCGGCCATTCCTTCAATAGGTTCGAAGGGTTCCAAAAAAGTTCGTGAAAGCATACGTGAGCGACTGGTGACATCCGTTATCTTGATCGTGTCGTCGATATCGGTGATCACGCTCAGCCCGGTGCGATCTGCCACATAAACTTTTCCGACTGCGGAACCGAATTCCGAGTCGGTGTTTAGCGTGAAGACTCCATTTCGCGATGGAATTTGCCAGCTACGACCATCTTGCGAGCCCATGAAAACGGGAGGCTCTTGCTGATTGGACGAGTTCTTGGAGGATTCCTCTAGTGGAAGCACGGACAATGGTACATCAATACGGCCTTGAAACAGCCCGCTTCGTTTACTTCTTGAACGAATTTGATAGACAAACCCGTCGGCAACAACTCGGACTTTGGTTCCCGATTCGGGCGTTACTAGAAATCCATCGACGCGACTTTGAAAGATTCGCCCATCCGATGTTTCAGGAGGCATTTTTAAGGCTCGGCGTAACCCTTTGAGCATAAGTCGCTTGGCAAGCGAAACCGGTAAGTTTCGGTGAAGGTTACCTTGGACCTGGATACGCCAAGCCTGACGACGTGGATGGTGGTACGCATACGTCGGGTAAAGAATCGACTTCATCGGCGGATCGGAAATACGATCACCGCCGGTCGCAGTGGAATTAGGCTCTTGAGTCATGGCTGCAAGTATAACTCAAAAGGGGCCTTTGTTTAGCTTCTCTAGTCATCAGATCACCCCGCAATCGCGAATAATCACTATGGATTGCGAAGGAGCGGTTTGGTACTGTCCAATTCGAAACCCGAAGTTTTGGAGTTACGGATGTTAGAGCGTCCCATTTTACAAAGACGCTCTGGAGTTTGAAAACATGGCCCGATCTAGGCGATCCAGAAATCGATCGACATCGCAAAGAGCGGTAAGCCTGCTCGCGGCTGGACTTCCGGCACCCGTTCAACGAATCGCGGAAAGCTCAATCGGCTCCAAATTGCTTCTCTGGGGAATTCCCGCGCTTCTTGTCGCCGGAGTCCTACATTTGGAATGGGAAGGTGGACTTCCGCACTTATCTCTCGATCGCCAAAGAGCCGCTGAAATTAGACAAGCCGCACGTGAAGAAATTGTGAAAATCAATCCAGCCAAGGTTCACGAATGGGAAAGCTCGGCGAAAAATCTTTGGAACGCGACTCAGGCAGCAAATCAAAATCCATCTGCATACAAACCAAATCCACAGTCCACTAACCACTATCCAAACCAGCAAACTTATCAGCAACCTACATATCAGCAGCCCGCTTACCAACAGCCGACACATCAGCAACCTTACACACAGCAAGCCTATTCTCAGCAAAGCTATCCCCAGCCGACCTACTCCCAGCCAAGCTATTCTCAGCCCAATTATTCTCAACCCGCCTACCAGCAACCGCAAGCGTATTATCCATCGCAGCCAATGCAGTCACCCAACTACCAAGCTCAGCAGTACCAAAGCTATCAGCAACCCGTTCAAGGCCACTGGCGGCAGTGACTAATTGGACAGCGCCAGTTTGAGCACGATGATCGATCGCAACCATGTTGGGGTATAGCGTTGGAGTACTGCCTTCAGGCGCCGACCACCTTAGGATTTTCCAAAAGCGGCTAAAGCCCGAGCTCCAGCGCAAACTTGGTGCTGTCTAACGAGTACCATTTCTTTGAGTACGAGCACGATATACAGGGATTACCAGTCAAAAAATTTCTGTCGTTGATTTTGACGACAACTTACCCGGTGACAATCTTCGGGAAGAACTTCCCTTCGTTCACTGTTGGTCGTTCGGGGCGACCTTTGTGTTTGTAGGTCAGCTGCATATTGTCGATGCCCAGCAAATGTAGGATCGAGGCATGTAGATCGTGAACATGCAATCGATCAACTGTTGCGTGCAGTCCTAGATCATCAGTCTCGCCGATCGTTTGACCACCTTTGACTCCTCCACCAGCCATCCACATAGTAAAGCCGGTCGGATTATGATCGCGACCATTTCCCTTTTCGCTCATCGGTGTCCTACCAAACTCACCACCCCAAACGACCAAGGTGTCGTCGAGCATCCCCAATCGCTTCAGATCTTTCAACAGCCCTGCGACTGGCTTATCCATACTGCGGCAAAGATTGCCGTGATTCACTTCGATTTTATCGTGCGAATCCCATTTGCTTCCGGCTCCACTGTAGAGCTGAATAAAACGAACACCACGTTGCGCCAATCTTCTCCCTAGCAAACAGAGCCGACCGTAAGAACTAGTTTCCTTTTCGTTGATACCGTACAAGTCGAGCGTCTCTTGGCTTTCGTCTTTCAAATCAATCGCCTCCGGTGCATCAGCTTGCATACGGAAGGCAAGTTCGTAACTGGCGATTCGCGCTTCGAGCTCGCTTTGCTCTGGATGAATGTCTGCGTAGCGTTGATTTAACTCGTTCAAGAAGCCAAGCTTTGATAATTGACGCTGCTGCGTGAAACCTTCAGGTGTATTCAAATACGGAATCGGCTGGCTTCCTTCACTCAATCGTACCCCTTGATAAACGGCAGGCATAAAACCAGCCCCCCAATTTCGAGGACCGTTGGCAATCTGTGAGTTGCTATCTTGCATCACCACAAAGGCTGGGAGATTTTCGTTCTCTGTCCCCAAACCATACGACACCCAGCTACCTAGCGAAGGCCGTCCGCTGAGAATAGAACAAGTATTCATCTGGCACACACCTGCCGAATGGTTGATACCTTCGCCATAGCATGATCGAATCACTGCCAAATCATCAGCACACTCCGCAGTATGCGGCAACCAATCCGAAATCCATAGCCCGCTTTGTCCATGCTGCTTCCAAGTCCTCTTGCACTCGAGCAAGGGCGATTTCATTTCACCCATCGCCGTGATCACCGAACCAAAACTGTCCGGAATCTGCTGACCGGCAAGCTTATTAAGCAAGGGTTTAGGGTCGAATAAATCCAAATGGCTCGGACCACCTTCCATGAACAAAAAAATCACGCGTTTAGCGGTCGCAAAGTGATGTGGCTTTTGCGACGCAAGCGGGCCGTCGCTTGACTTCTCGGACTCCGCCCGACTCGCATCAGCTGTGATGCCAGCCAATGCCAAAGCTCCGAAACCGGCTCCGCTACGAGTCAGAAATTCACGTCGTGATGTTGGTATTGGATTGTGAGTCATGATTTTAGTGGCTTAAGTATTGAAAAATGCAGTCTTTCCTGAGCCGTAGGCACCAGCCTCGGGTGCTATCGGTGCCGATGTCGTTGCGCGGTCACCTGTGGCTAGCACCATCGGCTCAGTTTTCTAGTTCTTGTAAAGGAATTCGTTGGCGTTTAGTAAGGCGTGACAGAAGTCGGCTAGGGCAGATTCTTCAGCGGATAAATTGACGATCGCTTTACCACGACCGATGATCTTCAAACGGTCTCCGGTGCTGTTGCGCATCACACCGGGGACGGTCTCGAACCGCCAGTAGCCAATGGTTGCTGGCAGGTCTCGTTCGACTGTATGGAGAATTTCGTCGATCGTGAGTGCTTTTCCGACGAGTCGCACGTCATCAATCAGCCCGTCGAACGCTTGCGTTGATGGGCCACTGCACCCACCAAAGGTCAGTGGCAATGCATTGTTCATTCCGCCGGTAAGATCATGTGGTATCTCGGCAACCAAAACAGGTTCGTCATCGTTGGATAGATCCTTCAAGAAGAACGTAACGGTTCCTTGTTTACCATCACGAGGCAGACGGAAACTCGCTGAAGCGTAATAGGGCGTGTTGATCTGAATGTGATGGTCTGAAAAAATGGCGGCTTCGCCAAGCTTTCCATCCGCTTTGATTCCTACGGCTTGTAACACCATCGTGTTCGGCTTCCGTCGCGACCCGGCTCCTGTCACTCCAAAACGCCAGCCTGGGAGCTTTTGATTGCAGTCCCATTTACTGACCAAGGTTCTCACATCTGCATTTTCGGCAATCGAACGGATTTGAAAAAATGTTTCAATCGTAAAGTCTCCCGTATCCATTGCTGATTCGTAAGGAACCGAAAGCTTGAGAGCTGAATCGTTGACCACAAAACGAATCGATTGACCATCGCGATAGGGAAGCTTGGCCGTCTCGATGAGTCCTGCCGTCACATCCGACTCGGACCTGGAGATCTCTTCTCGCTGCTTATCAATGAAGCGAAGGGAGGATTCTATTTCTTCTTGCGATGGGTCTCGGCTGAAGACACGTTTCCATGCGAGCGCGACTTGCTGAGCAGGATCGTTCGATTCTTTCTTTACAAGCGAGGCAAGCTTTCGCGAATAACCTAGGAGCCGATCGCTGTTGATCATCATCAGCGACTGCACCGGAGTCGTCGTTGTGTTACGAGTGGAGTTGCTTGAGAAGAATTGCGGTAGATCAAACCCATCTAGAAGTTGGTCGGGCGAGTTTCTCATCATGCGTGTGTAGATCGTTCGGCATGTTGCATCGCCGAGCTTTCCTGGGCCTCCCTCGCTGTCTATCAACTGACCGCTTGAAACCAATAACGCATCACGAATCTCTTCCGCACTAAGCCGCTTGGTGTCTCTGCGCCAGTAATAGGTGTTGGACGGATCGATCTGGTGAAATTCGTCGAATCGCGGATGTTGTGTTGATTGCCGATAGGTAGCAGAGAGAAGAATCTTGCGATGCAGAGCCTTCAAACTCCAGCCCCCTTCTACGAACTGAATCGTAAGCCAATCGAGCAACTCTGGATGTGTCGGAGGACCACCGAGACGACCAAAATCGCTGGGGTTTGCCGCTAGCCCTTTGCCAAAGTGGCTTTGCCAAATTCGATTGGCGATGACTCGTGTCGAGAGTGGGTTAGCAGGATCGGTTACCCACTTTGCTAACGCCGTTCGACGTCCTGTAGTAAGACCAGAAGGAGTTGACGCGATTGGTAACGCATCCTCGTTTAGGATCGTAGGGATACCGGGCTCAACTATTTCGTCTTTTCGTTTTGGCATCACCACCGGGGGAGCTTCGGTCCCAACATCTGAAACTCCCATTGCGATTGGAAGCGGCTTCGGTTTGAACTCATCAAAGGCTTTCAACTCGCGACGAAGAATGACAAGCTTGTCCTTGTCCTCGGGTGATAATTTTTGGTCCAGATTCTCATAGGACTTGGTAACTTGGCGCTGAATCAGATATGCCATTTGTTCTTCGTACGGAGTCAATTCTCCTGAAGGTTTGTACGCGATCTCTTTCAAGTCGGCCGGAAAGCGATCGATGGCTGCTGTGCGTAGCTTCTCTCGGTAGGGCAGTTCAATCTCGCTGATCTTCGCGCGAATGTCTGCGGTCTTGTCTTCCCACGCTTTCATTTGCTCGCGGTATGCAACGAGTTCGCTATTTGGCACGACCTCCAACTCTTGAGGCATCAGTGGTGCGAAGAAGGCTTGTAAACGGAAATAGTCTTTTTGCAGCAGCGGATCAAACTTGTGGTTGTGGCACTTCGCACATTGAAGTCCAAGTCCCAAGAACGCATCTGCGGTTGTATCCGTGACGTCGTCAAGAATCGTCTTCCACTGCGTCTTTGCGTCACTGATGTTCCATTCGTAAACCCAATGTCGCAAGTAACCAAGAGCGACTTGCGCGTCCAAGTTATCCGGAAACAGTTCGTCGCCAGCTAACTGTTCCAATAAAAATCGATCGTAAGGTTTGTCTTCATTGAATGACTTGATCACGTAGTCTCGGTAACGCCACGCATTGGGTCGATACTCGTCGGCTCGATAACCATCGCTGTCTGCATATCGAACCAGATCCAACCATTGCCGCGCAGAATGTTCTCCGTAGCCCTTGGATTGAAGCAGCGTGTCGACAAGTCGTTCGTAGGCATCTGGCGATTGGTCGAGAAGATACGCATCGACTTGCTCGGGAGTGGGCGGCAATCCAACAACATCCAGGTAGAGTCGACGAACCGTTGCGAGTTTGTCCGCCTCCGGTGCTGGCTCAAGTCCTTGCTTAGTCATTGCGGTGATAACGAAGCGATCCAAGTCGCTACGCACCCAATTGGAATACGAGGCATCTACTTGCGGGACGTTTGGACGAGTCACTGGTTGAATTGCCCACCATGCACGGTCCTCTTCATCGAAGCGATCTTTCTTGCGAACCGGAGCGTTAGGGTCTTCGCCCGGCCAAGGTGCACCCATGGAAACCCACCGAGTCAGAATTGCTATCTCCTTTTCCGGAAGCTTGCCTGTGGGAGGCATTTCGTAATCGCCGTAGTTGATCGCATCGATAAGTATGCTCTCATCGGGCTTGCCTGGAACCATCGCTTCACCGGAGTCGCCGCCAGCGAGAATGAGTGCACGCGAGTCAAGTCGAAGACCACCTTTGGGATCGTCCTGACTGTGGCATTCGTAGCAGTGCTTGACCAGCAACGGACGCACATCGTTTTCGAAGAATTGGACCTGCTCCGAAGGAATGTCAGAGCCCATTGAAACACTTGCAAACGACACCAGACCCACAAACCAGACCTGATTTAATTGGACTGCGTTAGGAATGCGCTGGAGTTCAGGCTTCAGCCGCATTTGGCAAATCCAAGGTGCTCGGCGCCTAAAGGCTGTACTCCAGCACGATTGCGATCGATTATCGTGCTCAACCTGGCGCAGTCCAATTAGGCTCTTTGCGATTGCTTTTGATAATCGATCACACATTTTCATAATATTCATCTTCACTCGAATGACTATTTAGCCAAATTCTTCGGTTGACTGGCAGTATCTTGATTCGCAGTATCTGAGATAACTGCACGTGAATTGTTTGCGCTGAGGGTGGTTGCCGGAAGACCACCTATAAAAACTGGATCGAACTGTCGATTCTCATCCATGTCATCTTGGAGAAAAAGGCCTTCGATAGAACCGCCGACTTCGTACCCGAGATCACTTAAATCAATTCCGACCGCTGTACCGTAAAACGGAAGCGTTGGGGGCAAGTCTCCCACACCATCGGCAAGCTTGAAATCCAAGAGGTTTCCATTCTGTGAGAGCGTTGCCTGCGAAAACGTTGGCAGCACAAAGGTACGCAATGGAATCGCTTCCACTGCCTTGAGCGTTATGTCATAACGTTTAATTGTGTGAGACCGAAGACCAGGCTTGAAAACAAGTGGGCTTACATGAAAGCCATCGCCGTTCGGAAGGTTTACCTTCGAATGCAGTTCGAACAAAACGACGTCTGGCCCATCGCTGTTGACAACAGGTTGTTGAAAGCGGAATCCAATCCCTGGTGTCAGCGGGCGACCTTCGGAAGTTGGATCGCCTTGCAAGACCGGATCGGACTTCAGCGCTACCGCAGATCCTCCTGGATTGATCACGCCGGTAACCAAACTTCGATCGGACTCCAACAAGTCACGAACAAGCGGTCCAGCATTCGAAACGGTTGCCACGCTTCGAACATTTCCATCGGCCACATAGTGAATGAGCCGAACACCGATCAATTCGTCCGCGGAATAATCGAACAGCTTACCACCACGTTGAACGGTAACGCGTTTGAGATCGCTCACCGGTGGAACCGACTCGTCACATTCATAGCGAATTACCCTGTCGGGAAGAATGCTTCGATATGAAGAAGACTCGAATTCAATCGGCTGACTTATACCAGACAGATCTTCGCCGAAACTGTAGGCCTCTCCTTCTTGAAGCAAGAGCTTTTTTGAAGGCGATTGGCCGAGTGTGGAAAGCACTTCAGCCGCTCCGTCGATTACTTGCACATCAGTCCGACCAACTTCATTCACATCGACAGAAAATCGAGTTCCAAGATCGATGACTTGTGTTTGCGGAGTATCAACACGAAAGCCTTCCGCACCGTCTGGAGCATGAACGCTACATCGGCCCTGCTTGACCAAAAGCCGATCTGGAGAAACAACAGCAAAAACACTCGGACCTTCCACGATGGCTTCCGCACCATTGGGAAACGCCAACATTACCAACCCAGCATTCAAAACATACTCGCGATCGAATTCGGCTATCTGTCCAACCACGGCAGGACCGCCATCAAAATACTCAGCTGCCGAAGCCTGTCGCACACGAACTAATCTGTTTGAATCTTCTCCCGGTAAAGACGGATTTACTTGTTCCTTCGGTATTTGATTCAACGATGAATTGGAATTCAATTCGCCAGATGCCAACTGTTTTGATTGCGATGACGGTCTCAGAATCATCACTGCAATCAATAGTCCGGCCGCGAGGGAGGCAATTGCAATTGCAAATTTGTTCCAATAGTGAAGCTTGGATACAGTTTGATTCAAAGCACCATTCGGAGTCGAGGTAGTAGAAGCGACGACTTGCGCGTTCGACATGCTTTCAACATCTGATTGCTGAAGCAACTCCAACATCCCACATTGCAAGTCCATCAACGCATTGAAATGCAAGCGGCAAGCTTGACTGTCTCGAAGCATAAAATTCAAGCGTTCGCGACCTGGTTCATCAAGCCGACTGTCGATCAACTCGCTGACCAACGTCTCTAACTCTCGACGCACATTTGTGTCCAGCTCGTAAGACCTTCCCATTTAGTAGATCTCCTCAATGGCGAGCTTCGACTCAATGCAATCCATGAGCGACTTGCGAATTCGCTCTAGCTCGCGAAACAACGTTCGACGACTCAGCCCAAGCTTGTCGCACAATTCATCTAAGTTTGTTTTGTCATAGTATCGAGAACGTATTGCAATCAAATCGCGACTTGGAAGCAATCGAAAGCACTCGGGCAGTAGATCCATGCGACGCTTGAGTAAGGCGTCACCACGCTCGCGGTCCTTCGAAACTAGCTCGACAACATCATTGTCGAGTGTCAGCGGCTTATTGGCTGCACTGTCGCGCCATTTCAAAACCTCAAAATAAGCGAACCGATAAGCCCACGGAAGGAAAGGTCGAGATTCGTCGAATTGATCCAGCTTCTGAAACAGCGCAACCGAGGTTTCTTGAAGAACATCGTTTGCATCTTCTGCGTTTCCAACCAAAGCGTAGACATAGCGCAGAAGTGCCTGATGATGTTGCGTAAGCAACCTAACTAGCATTTTCGAGCGTTCGTCTTGCATTTTTTTCGCTTGGATTTCTCTGACAGCAAACTCTAATTGAACAGCGTTAGGTCGAGCACGATAATCGATCGCAACCGTTTTGGAGTACTGCCTTTAGGCTCCGAGAACCTAGGATTTGCCAAAAGTGGCTAAAGCCTGAAGTTCGGCGCAAACCTAGCGCTGTCCAACTAACGACCATTAATTATCCGGAGAAGAACGCCAAAAGTGCCAAAAATATTTTTGGGAAATCGCTTTTTCGCGACAGAATGAAGGAAAAACGAGTTCCTAATCGGCCAGCCTTACCTGGCTATGCTCTCAAGCGTGCTGTCGCTCGAAGAAGTGACTTAAAGTGACTTGGATTATGAGTTCCAGCCCATGGCTAAGTAGCGATTTAGCTCCATTGCCTAAAGGCTTCATAGGCGGCGATTCCTACGGAGGTTGCCAGGTTCAAGCTTCTCACTTTTCCCGGCATGGGAATCGAAAGTCTTTGGTTGGCGTACTTTTCGTGAATACTGTCCGGTAGCCCCGATGTCTCGCTTCCAAAGACTAAGGTGTCGTTCGATCGGAATTGGACGTCGGTATAGATCCTCGTTGCGAACTTGGTAAAAAACCACATAGCATCTGGTTGCAATTTCAGGCACAGATCATCCCAGGATTCGCAAATTTCGTAGTCCAAATGTTCCCAGTAGTCCAATCCGGCTCGTTTGACTTGGGTCGAGTCCAATCGGAAGCCCATCGGCCTAACCAACCAAAGCTTCATGTTCAAGGCAACGCAAGTCCGACCAATATTCCCGGTGTTTTGTGGGATTTCCGGTTGGTAAAGTACAATGTTCATCGCTGCTTCAGGGGACCCTTCTGGGAGTGTATAATCGGGCAGTTGCTGCTGTTGTCATGAGTCCCAATGGATTCTGCGGTAGCAAAACGGCTCGTTTTTCGAGCCTTCCATCACGACCTGTCCTCTCGAAACATAACTGCAAATTCCGTGAGCAAAATTCTAGTCACTTGTCCGGGTTGTCTTGCTCGTTTCGAGGTTAGCGACAAGTACGCCGGTAAAAAAGGGCCTTGTCCGAAATGTAAGAAAGAAATCATTGTCCCCGACAAGCAGCAGGAAGTAGTCATTCATGCTCCGGCGGACAGTGGGCCGACTGATTCCAAGGGCGTTGCTGTTCTCAAGCCGATCAAGCGAACAGAGTTTGCTGTCGGCAAAATGATGTGGATAGCTGTCGCGGTCGGAGTCATAGTCACTTTGGGCTTTGCTATCTCGATGCGACTATCGAATACCGTCCCGTCGACGTTGATGCTGGTAATCGGATCCATTCTGCTAGCTCCACCGATTGTCATGTTTGGCTACACCTTTCTCCGAGATGACGAATTTGACGGATACAGCGGCCAGGAATACTGGATTCGTACCGCGATTTGCTCGATTCTTTTCGCAGCAACGTGGCTGTTCTATTGGCAAATCTCGGCTTACTTCGAAAACAAAGTCATGGCCGATATCCCAACAGGGCAGATGGCTGTTTTCATGATCGTGATGATCGCCATCGGCACCGTTACGTCTCTGGCAACCTTCGAACTCGAAACGCCTCAAGCTGCAGCTCACTATCTAGCTTATTTCGTCGCGACCTTCTTGTTGTGCTGGATGATGCGAGTGGAATTAGCAGAACCAATCGCTGCACCGAAGAACCCGAATGCTCCGAGAAGCACTCTGCAGAGTACACCGGCGGTAAAGCCTGCGATGAATCCGTTACCCAGCAATCAGGCACCAAAGTAAAAATCAGTCGTTTGGTGTCAGAGAGCGTGACCTGATTCGTTCGATATCGCCACTTCGCGCTGGAGTACAGCCTTTAGGCGCCGAGCACCTTGGATCTTTTAAAAGCGGCTGAAGCCTGTACTCAAGCGCGAAGTGCACTATCGAATTAGAGTTCGATTATTTCTGCATTTTCGTACTCGTACTCGTACTCAGGCGTAAGCCGGTACTCGTACTCGATCGGATTGCGGGCGACTCGAGCATGAGCATGAACATGAACACGAATGCCCAGATGTTTTATTTCCAAAAGGGAGGCAACCTAGCGGTTGCTACTTGACGGCGAAGAAGACTTGTTGGCCACCGAGTCCTCTTGCTGCATCGTAGACTCGGATAGCAATGTCCATGGATACGGAAGGATCGGGATCGACGATAACCGGGACGTCTTGGCGTATCGAGAGTATCGATTTCATCCTCTCATACAAAGATTCCAAGTCTGGAACAGGTGCGCCATTGAGGCTGAATTCATAATCACTCTTCGCAGCCACAACAGAGGGACCGCGGGCGATGATTCGCACAATGCAGTCATCAAGCTCGCGAACGATTTCGGGTGGAAGGATGTTTTCATTACCTGTGCCAACGATTGGCTTCGCCGTTTGAGAAACTCCTCCCGGTAACAGTTGTTCGGGTTTATCGAAGCTGGATGTGGCTAAGAAAAAAACTAACAACAAAAAGACCACATCAATCATAGGAGTCATCATGATCTCGGTCGATTGGCGTTGTCGCGCGGAGGAGTAATCAGTGCGCATGATTCGGCTCCACGGTTCGACTTGCGACGCTTGAGTTGCTCCGATTTCGTGAACTACTGCTTCGCAAGTCCTCGTACACGGAGAACACAACATCGCGGATATCTAGATCCGCACACGCCTTGAGCAACGGGCTTACCTGTTCGTAGGCGACTGCTTTATCAGTGCGAATGCGAATCCGTAATCCTCCCGGTGTATTCGCGTTGCGTTGGCGAATGGCATCGATGATCATTGCCAGCGGTAACGGATTGCTCCCGAGGTGATACGACCCATCGGGTAGAACGTGAACCGTTGTAGTTGGACGATCGGCGATGACTTGGCTTCCTAAAGCAGTATCAGATACTGGAAGGTCCAACGGCAATCGGTGGTCTTGTTTGGCGATGTGGCTGCTCACCAAAAAAAAGATGATCAGCAAAAAGGTAACATCGATCATCGGAGTCATGTTGATCGATGTTCCTTGGGACCCGCGATATGGTGGAAGCTTCATTTGTCTAATGTCCTGGCAAACTGAAAGCTGACTACTGCTTCATTCGATCAATCGCATCATACATCAAGACGGCCGCTGTGACCGAGACGTTCAAGCTATCCACCGAACCACGCATCGGTACATGGATTCCCTGAATCGACGAGGCTTGCCAGCGTTCGCCAAGCCCGTCGGCTTCGCTACCTAGGACAATCGCTGTGCGTGAAGCCCAAGTAAATTTGGAGTAAGCAACGGATGCTTCGACACGAGCGGTCACGATTTGAAATTCATTTTGTTGGAGCCATGTCTGGGTTTCCAAAGCGGTCGAAACGGCGATCGGAAGTCGAAACACAGCGCCTTGACTTGCTCGGATTGCATTGCTGTTCCATACATCGCAAATGGGGTCCGACAAGATCACACCGGCCACTCCTACAGCATCCGCCGTACGAACCATGGCCCCGAGATTTCCCGGTTTTTCAACGGAATCAATCACCAAGACGAGCGAACAGTCGCCAGGTACGATTCTACTTAAGTCGCAATTCAGATGTTTGGCGACCGCAATGACCGGGCTTACGCGGTCTCCGTAGGAGAGCTTTTCCATCGCCGCTCGGCTCGCAAGCGTTGTCACAGAGTCGATCTGACTGCGTAGACTTTCGTTGAGAGCAGGCAGGTTTTGATCTGCAAAAAGCTCGGCAATCGATTCGTAGCGTTCGTCCAAGTAGAGCTCAACAATCTCAACGCCACCTGCGAGCGCTTGATTGAGCTCTCGCAAATGTTCGATTAGCAGAAGTCCTCGTTGGTCACGTTGGTCTCGATCGCGAAGTCGAAGAGTTTGCTTGATCCGTGGATTATGTGGCGATGAAATGTTTTCGGTCATGGCGGTAGCTTACAGTTTCTCACGGATCTGACGAGTCGAGGTCGCAGGATCGGCTGCTTTCCAAATGGCACCACTGACCGCGACGCGTCGAATCCCGGCTTGCGCGACGACATCGACGTTTTCGGTATTGATACCTCCGATCGCAAATGAGGGGATTTTGATCTTCTGCGACACTGACGAAAGCCACTCAGTTCCTTTGTACTGGTCAAAGCTCTTGGTGGTGGAAGGAAACGTAGGGCCGCAGCCAATATAATCAGCCCCTTCGGCTTCTGCTTGGATAGCTTGTTCCAGCGAGTGAGTCGACACGCCGATCCACATCGATGGTGGAGCGATCCGACGTGCCTGCGTGATCGGCATATCCTCCTGTCCCAAGTGAACTCCGGCGGCTCCAATCGCCATCGCGATGTCAAGGCGATCATTGATCAGGATCTGTGTCTTGCGAGAATCAATCGCAGCCAGTGCGGCTTGTCCATACTCGATGACTTGACGCGTATCGCAATGTTTGTCACGAATCTGAATCCAATCAGCACCTGCCGACGAAACGGCCTTCAGGTTCTCGATGAACGATTCGAGCGGCATTTGGCAGTCGACCAAAAGATAAAGCTGAGCATGAGAACAGGCAGGGCGTTTCAATTTCGAAAGCGGCTCATCATGGGCGAGCACTTTTAAATCGACCGTGGCGAGCAAGTCATACGATTGATAGCGAAGTGATTCGATCGCGCTGGCGAACTCGGGATCAACGACTTTGCCATATTCCTCTAGACAGCGCAGCGATTGTTGGACTCTCTGCGAAGCAGCCACCACGACCGATGCCATCGTCGGGCGATGAAATTCGGATGCAGTCGTTTGGGCGGTACCAACGTCGCCTTGAGTGTCTCGCGATTGGAGCAGCATTCCTCTGTCGATTCGATTACTCGCTTCTGCTAGCGAATGGCGAAAGGCTTTTAGCCTCCCGGAAAGCTCGCCATCCTCCAAAACAAACCTCGCAAACTCCTCGATCGTTCGCAGCCCTTCCGTGGCTCGATTCAAATTGGCATCAAGGATTCGATAAACAGATATCATTAATTTTTCTACTTCAGATTTTGCTAGCAATTGAAAACAGGATGAATTCTGGGAATGATCGGAAAAATCCGCAAGTTCTACCTACCTTATCATCGATAGTACTTTTAGTCCCGCAGAACGCAATTGCTACTAGAGCGACCGCTACTAGTGCATCCGCCAAGCTCGACATGCCACTACTGGATGTGAAGGATTGAAACGCTATGACTTGCTTTCTTAAAAAAACCCTGGCCTGCTTTATCCTTTTGACTGGAACGCTAACGCAAACCGGTTGTATCGGACTAACCTCAGGCATTAATCTGGGGCCTTTTGCCATCCCAGTGCCTGTGAGCCCATTCTACCAAGATCAAGAAGAGCTCGAGTTTCACATTCAGGAACGATATGCCCGAGTGCCCATTATGGGACCTCTTGTCTCCGGCGGACCTGTTGTTGCACTCGATCCACCGAGCGACGACGAAGTGATGCAAGCTCTTGAAAAGGCTCGTCCTGTTCGAGGCGGAGTTCCACTGCTGAGCGAGAAGCAACGCAATCGTGTTCGCATCGTTAAAGAGAAGATTGCCGACTATATCGATCCACCAAGATTCATCCCGTTGATTGGATTTGCTCAGCTTCACCACGCTCACTACAAGTGTACCGTGTACATGGAAGAGCGGCTGATCAACGGCTGGCCAGTTCCTTACACATTGGATGACAAGGAAGTTGTCGAAGTCCTTTACATCGACCATAACCACTTCCACATGTGCGGCGATCCTGACACCGGAGCCTCCAGCCCTTACTAGTTGGACATCGCCACTTTCCGCTGGAGTCCAGGCTTCAGCCGCTTCTGGATCATCCAAGGTGCGCAACGCCTGAAGGCTGTAATCCAGCAAACACCAGACGAGTTAATCCCACTGAGGCCACGCAATGCGATTTGATAATCAAACTGCATTGATCACGGGTGGAACCCAAGGCATCGGAGCATCGATAGCCATCGCACTTGCGAAGGCGGGTGCTTCAGTCGTGATTCACGGATTGAAACGCGACGCTGCGGCCGAAGCGACGCTTGCTGCTTGTGAGAAGCACTGCTCCGATAATTCGAGCCAGTGCCATCTGGTTCTTGCCGATCTCATGGGTGATCTCAACGAAACCATCGCACCATTTTGCGACCGAGTTACGAGTTTAGTTGACTCCGTGGATCTGCTGGTGAATAACGCTGGTGCATTCATTGACTCACCCTACTTGGATATGTCGATCGAAACATTCGAGAAGACATTTCGACTCAACGTCGCATCGGGGTACTTTATTACTCAGTTCTTTGCGAGACGATGGATCGATTCCCAAACGCGCGGTCGCGTTTTGTTTACTGGGAGCATTAACGGTTTCTTAGCAGAACCCAACCACACGGCTTATGATGCTTCCAAAGGAGCAGTCGCGAGTATGGTGCGATCGTTGTGTGTCGCACTTGCTCCTTACGGGATTCGAGTCAATTCCATAGCTCCCGGTTTGGTGAGAACTCCTTTGACAAATCAGATATTGGATGTCGATCCAGCTGCGATTGCTTGGATGAAGCTTCATACGCCCAACAATCAAGTCCCAAGTGCCGACTCGTGTGCCGGAGCGGCTCTGTTTTTGCTAAGCGATCTTGCCGAGCACGTTCATGGACAAACGATCTTTATCGATGGCGGAATGAGTGCTTGGCAGCAACCCGATCTACCAAATGCTCTAAGATCTGCAATGATTCAAACAACTAACTGACGCCTGTGTGCGGAAACGCGACTACACCATTCTGCTAAGTCTGGCGGCAGCGAAACAATATTCTCGTTTTCTAGTGACCTTTTGAGTTAACGAACCGTATTGAATATCAAACGAACGAAGAACCATGCCGGACGTCAGTCCCCCAAAGGAGATACCGGCTCCAATGGCAACCCGGACCAATCGCATGAAAGTGTTGTTTGGTCTGGTCGCGCGCGTTTGATCGCGAGTGTGTTGATCATCTTGCATCTGTTGGCCGTAGTTGCTGAACCACTAAGGTTTTTCTCGCGTTCGCCAGAGAATTTTGCTGCAGCCGACACGGCCTTACTGCGGCGCACACTTGGGCCCTACGTAGACGCGATGTATTTAAGCCACGGCTATTTTTTCTTTGCACCTAATCCAGGGCCAGCTCATTTGATTGAGTGCCAAGTCACACCCAATAGTAAAGTCGCAAGCAGCATCAACTCGGATTTAGACAAAAGCAGATGGAAGATCTATCCCGACCGAAAGGATCAATGGCCGCGGCTTCTATATCACCGTCACTTTATGCTCTCCGAGTTCTATAACACGCTCTTTGCACCGACTGAATTAGAGAATGCTGCCGATATCGATCAGAGAATTGTTGATCAGTGGCGCGATGATCGGCGAATCTACGAATCACTTCAAGACTGCTTAAAGAAGAACTTGATTAGTAAGCATCCGGACCATGAAGTTGTTCTCAAACGTATACAGCATGAACTCCCCAATCCGAGGACCGTTTTTGTCGATCGATGGAAGCTTACTGATCCACGGCTCTATAACGAATTGCTCGAAGGGCCGGTGAAGGAAGCTACCGGCGGCGCATTACCCAATCAATTAGATTTACGAACAAAACCTCCGGCGGCACTCGCCAGGCCCGCCGACCTCGAAAAAGACCTAGAACAAATCGTTCCGCAAAAGCAATTGCAAGGTGATGCCAAAGTACTTGATCCAAATAACCAACAGATGAATCGGCCAAGTGTCGTTCCTGGCATGGTTCCTAGAATGCGCCCAAGTATCGATCCTAGCGAGAATCGAGGAAATCGATGATCGGCAAGGACTTTGTGAAGTGCTGGAATCAGTTTTGGTTTGAACCGAGTGCTCCTACGACATTGGCCATGATCCGTATCGCAACCGGAGCCATGCTCGCTTACATCCATATTGTTTGGTGTTTGCGTCTTGATGACTTTTTTGGGCCCAATGCCTTTACGACCGGGGCGTTTGCTCAGAGTCTTCATCGCGGTGACTACGCATGGAGCTACCTGTGGTTTACTGATTCGATTCCATTGTTATGGGCGCATCAATTAGTGGCGATAGCATTATCGATTCTTATGTCCATCGGTTTGTTCACGCGATTTGTGATTCCGATAGTCTGGTTTATGACTCTGATGGTGTGTCATCGGATGACGGGATTGCTGTTCGGCTTGGACCAGATCGTCATGATGGTCACCATGTACTTGATGATTGCGAGATCTGGCGATGAGCTTAGCTTCGATCGTTATCTTCATTTACAAAGGTTGCGAGGTCTGCGTGAGGCTAAAGTATGTGTCCCGATCTCGGATGGGTCGGCCTACAACACAATCGCGGCTCGGCTAATGCAGATCCATTTGTGTGTCATCTATCTTTTTGGTGGGCTTGGAAAGATGCGGGGCGAGACTTGGTGGGATGGGTCCGCAATTTGGCTGTCTGCCGTTTCTTACGAATATCAATCGCTCGATTTGACTTGGATAGGAAACTTTCCGGTGCTGATGGCACTTGCAGCTCACGTTACCCTTTTCTGGGAGACTTTTTACGTGTGTTTGGTTTGGCCCAAGATGACCCGTCCTTGGGTGCTCCTTACGGCCGTTGCGGTTCATGCCGGAATTGGTATTTTTCTTGGAATGATTACCTTCGGGTGGATGATGATCGTTGCCAATGCGGTATTTATTGAACCGACAACGATGCAAAACTGGCTTCGGTTTTTTGGTGCTTCGTCTCTTGTCAAAGGCCAAGTGACTTGAGAATGACTTTGAGCTGTCTCAGCGACGCTCCTCTTTTCTGCGTTTGCGAAGCATTAATTCCTGTCTAATCCGACTATCCCGCTCAGGTCCTACGGACCCACGGCTTTTCTGGCAAAATCGGTTCGTCCGATTTTGAGGAGTCTGATCCGAGTGGTATATGCCATGGGCGAAGTTGTGTGGCAAGGCCATGCAAGAACGTCATAGATGGTTAAGAGAACCGCGTTGGGTTTCCTAGGATGACTGCCTCATGTTTGTGATTATCGGATTTGTCGTCGTAACGGGATGTGTGCTGGCTGGATTCGTATTATCCGGCGGTCAGATCATGGCGTTATGGCAACCATACGAAGTGCTCGTGATTGGTGGTGCGTCGTTCGGTGCGTTGATCGTCATGGCTCCGACTTCGGTGCTCATTGACTTGATGAAAGGGATCATGCAGACGATGAAGGGATCCCCTTACGAACGCCCAGCGTATGAAGAGACATTTTCTGCGCTGTATGAACTTTTCCGGGTCGCTCGGAAGGATGGTATGCTCGCGTTGGAGTCGCACATTGCTGACCCTCATAGTAGTGCGATATTTTCGAAATATCCAAAGCTTGCTGCTGATCATCATGCAACTGATTTTATCAAAGGTGCGTTTGGTCCGATCATCGACGGTTCGGTCAAGGGAGAAGAGATCGGGCCGCTGTTGGAGATAGAGCTGAAGGCGATGGAGGATCAGCACCATGCGCCAGTTGTTGCGCTAACGAAAACAGCTGACGGTTTGCCTGGCTTCGGGATCGTTGCGGCAGTTCTTGGGATTGTGGTGACGATGGCACACATCGATGGTCCCGTAGAAGAAATCGGTCACCACGTTGGTGCCGCTCTGGTTGGAACGATGTTAGGGATTTTGCTTTCCTACGGATTCTTCGCACCCCTTGCAGGGAAGATGGAAGTCTTGGGGCACTCCGAGAGTGCTTACTTCAGGACGCTGTCAACGGTGATGCAAGGTTTCTTTGGTGGCATGCAACCCAAAATGGCGATTGAGACTGGCCGTAGAGGGCTCTGCCGAGATGTTCGTCCCGATGCAGAGACGATGGAGAAGCTGATGAAGGCGATTGATACTGGTGGCTAACGGTGCGATTGCATGAGGACGACCGTAGAGCTGGATGAGCTCTTTGACGAACGCGGAAGATAACGTAGCGAGTAACTTTTAAGGATATACGATCATGGCGGGTGGAGGTGGTGCATGGAAAGTTGCTTACGCGGACTTCGTTACGGCGATGATGGCATTCTTCATGGTTATGTGGCTCACGTCACAGAAACCCGAACTTAAGGAAGCCGTTTCCGAGTACTTTCGCAACCCGTCCGGCAAGCAGATAACGGGAAATCCAAACCAATCCATCCTACCGAGTAGGAACGACTCATCAGGAGGTAAGCGGACTCGTACGCGCGGAAAAAATCCGATTTACGGCGCGACCAAAATGACCGATGAGGGCAAACGGTCTAACATTGGAACGATGATTCAGTTCGATCCTAACTCCATCAATCTTTCCGCAGAAGGGGAATCTCGATTAAAGGAAATCCTTCCCGAGTTGATTGGGAAACCGCATCGAATCGAAGTGCGCGGTCATGCAGTGAATGACACTTCCCGAGGTGAAAATGCGCTGTTGGATTCCTTGATGATCTCTTACCGAAGGTCGCTCGTCGTTTTCGACTTTTTATCGAAACAAGGTGTTGAACCGGAGCGAATGCGGCTCAGTCAAGCTGGCGGGTCTGAGCCTCGGTTTGTCGGCCAATCGGTAGACCCCAACGCCAATGCGCGAGTCGAAATCTATCTCTTGGACGAAACCTATGAACCACCGGCAGAGATGATGAAGCGAATGGTCTCGTCCCAATCAGCAAAACCTCCCACAGAAGAAGAACTCGCAGAAGCCATGAAAGGTGCAAACGTACCCGCAGCAGCCTCCGGCCACGGCGGAGAAGCTCCCAAAGACAAACATAAAGGTGGCCACTAACGCAGCGGACGAATCCTGAAACTCACGGTCGGTGAATTAATAGATGTAATCGGTTCACCGAAGGCAAACTCCATGCAAGCTTCATGACGACGGCGCGCAATTGGACAAACCTAAAAGCTACATCCCAAAACGCAAAAAACCCCATGTGGAGCATCGCTTCACATGGGGTTTTCTATTGAGAGGCTCCGGTCGGATTTGAACCGACGGTGGCGGATTTGCAATCCGCTGCCTTAGCCACTTGGCGACGGAGCCTTTTCGTAACAGATTATCTAACCGACAAAGTCAGCCTGGTCAAGGCCGACACGAATCGACGATTGACGACTATTCGTCGTCGGCGGGCGGAGTGTAGCAGTCCATTCGTAGAGTTTCTATACCGGTTTTGCCATTTGTTTTCTCAAGATGTTACCCGGAGAGAATCGCGATTTTTCGCGAGTTTCAGTGATTTGCTCGCGTGGTGAGTTTGTCGGATCCCGATTTTTGTGAGCGATGTCATTAGGAAGTCGCTTTAACGATTCTGGTGTACGATTTCAGTTTCCTGTTTCTGATTTCAAGCCCCAAATCCCTTCATCGCACTGGCAGACACTTTGAGCAGCTCTAAAGATAACTCCAACACCATTGTTCGCCACGGAGTCACCCGTCGCTGGTCAGATGCCGTAGTCTATCAAGGGACTGTCTACTTTGTGGAAGTCCCGGATGATCCTTCGGTCGACCCAAAAGCGCAGTTCCAAATGGTTTTGGATCAAGTTGATCGCAGATTAGCATCGGTTGGGAGTGATCGAGCGCGGCTACTCCAAGTCACGATTTACTTGCCCAACCCACGTGATCTCGGAAGCTTTAACGAACTGTGGGATGCTTGGGTTCCCGAAGGGCACGCTCCCAGCCGTGCATGTCTGCATACTCAATTGGCATCTCCTGACTACCATGTCGAATTAGTCATCACCGCGGCGGTGAACTGCCCCATAAGATGAACGACCTATACAAAGATCATTTCAACCACTCTGCAACTTCCGCTGCATAGTAGGTGATAATGCCAGTCGCACCTGCTCGCTTCATTCCCAGCAAGCTTTCCAAGACGACACTTT
>JAIYDQ010000455.1 GCA_027487375.1 Planctomycetaceae bacterium | reverse complement strand
TACGGAGAGACTTGCCTACGTGGATGCATACACACCACGTAGGTCAGCCTCTCCGCAGGCTGACAAAGATTTTCTCAAGCTACATCTAACAGGAGTTTTGCAAGTCTACGGAGAGACTTGCCTACGTGGTTTGATGGCGATTCTCGATTAACTCTCGCGGGCCATTTGATCGCCAAACATCTGGCTGATGGATTTGTTGCTGTGAATCCGTCGAATCGCTTCAGCAAGCAAAGGTGCAATCGATATGATTTCGATACGATCGAATTGCTTTTCGGGTGGTAGCGGAATCGTGTTGGTAATGACAATGCTATCGACCGGAGCGTCCTTAAGTTTTTGGATCGCTTGGCCGCACAAAACTCCATGAGTACAAGCCAAGTGAATTTGCTTAGCACCCGCTTCGTGGACAAGCTTTGCCGCTCCAACAATCGATCCGGCGGTACTGATCATGTCGTCGAACATCAAGCAGATTTTCCCTTCGACTGGGCCACCGATAATGTTCTTTTGCTCAGTTTCAACAGCGTTAGCACGACGTTTATCGACAATCGCAAGTTTACCACCAAGCCGCTTTGAATGACCAATCGCACGTTTGATGCTCCCTTCGTCTGGGCTCACAACAACAATGTCATCATGTGCGAAATTCTTGGTCTTGAAGTGATTTGTAAGAACTGGGGCCGCGTATAAATGGTCTACAGGGACGTCAAAGAATCCCTGAATCTGTGGGGCATGAAGATCCATCGCCAAAACGCGATCTGCGCCAGCTCGCGTGATCAAGTTTGCGACTAGCTTAGCCGTGATCGGTACGCGCCCCTCGTCCTTTCGATCTTGTCGCGCATAACCGTAATACGGCAGCACGGCTGTGACTCGAGCCGCACTTGCGCGTTTGCATGAATCGATCATGATCAACAACTCCATGATGTTGTCATTGACCGGTGGGCACGTGGGTTGGATCAGATAAACATCGCGACCTCGTACATCGTCTTCGATCTTGCAATAGTTTTCGCCATCAGGGAACTTCCCGAGCGAAAGCGAGCCAAGCTCTAGATGTAGAAAGTCACAAATATCCTGAGCCAATTTGGGGTTGGCTCGTCCAGAGAAAATTTTCAGCTCTCGCATTAGTATCCCAGTTCCAACATCTTCGATTCCACCGCGCCCAACTCGTCGACCGTGTTGATACTGAGAGCTTCACACGGCTTCAGTACTGGCTTGGCAAGTACTAGCTTACCAGCTTCTAAGATTTTTTGTGGGCAGTCGGTCAAGTAGTACTCGGACTGAGCGTTTTCGTTTGTTAATCGATCCAGCGACCATGACAATTCATGGGGGGCAAACAGATAGGTGCTCATGTTGACCTCTCGGATTTGTTGTTCCTGCGGGGTGGCATCCTTTTGTTCAACAATTTTTTGAAACTCACCCGAACTGTCGCGGACAATTCTGCCTAAGCCTTGGGGATTGTCCTTGAGAAGGGTTCCCAACAAGCAACTAGGGCCCATCGAGCGGAAAATCTCCAGCAATTCAAGGATTGAATCGCTTTGAATCAAAGGAGAATCTCCCGCGACCACCATCACTGGACCAACCGATTTTTCAATCTCAGAACGGCACATCTGTACCGCATGTCCCGTGCCCAACTGCTGAGCTTGGAGAGCGAACCGAACACCAGAGCGACCTTTCAGTTCGGCTTCGACCAGATCACTCCGATAGCCGACGACAATGACTTGATTTCGAATTCCTGCCGCTTCGAGTGCATCCAGAACCCAGTGGATCATCGGACGGCCGAGAACAGGGAAAAGGACTTTAGGTAAATCGCTTTTCATCCGAGTTCCCTTGCCGGCAGCAAGGACAATTGCCGTAACACCAGACGGAGTCCAATCATTCTTCAACATGAACGCTTCCTTGACTTTCCCTTTAGTTTATCTGTCCTTCAGCGACTTAACAGCTTCGCGTGCTCTTGCAAGAAAATCCATTTTCGACTCGCCAGCCCTTAATGAAATTGGTGCACCGACAGAGATCGAACTGAGCAATGGAACCGGAAATACCTCACCGCGTGGCAAGATTCGGTTCAGGTTTTCCATGTACACCGGAACCAATTCGAGATCCGGCCGTTTCTTCGTCAAGTAGTATAGCCCGCTTTTGAACTCGGACATTTCGCCATCCAAAGATCGACCACCTTCAGGAAACACAATCAATGAGTGAAGGTCACCAATCTCGCGAAGCATTAATTCGACTGGGCTCTGGTGGACTTTGATCTCCTTGCGATCAATTAGCAAGGCGTTAAAGGACTTGGCCAAAAATCTTTTAAATGGCGAGCCACCCCAATAATCCAAAGCCGCCACAGGCCTTGTCAATGCTCGAATCTCCCGAGGCAACGCGGACCAAAGAACCACCGCATCGAGGTGGCTGGTATGGTTTGCAAAGTAAATCCGCTGGCAAAGATCCGGTTGGCAGTCGATCCAACGCACTGTGTAACCACTAATGATGCGAGCGATTCCAGCAAGCATCGAACCTGTGAGACGACAGAGAAATGTCGGCGCAGTAGAACCTGTAGGCGTCGGACCGCTGGTAGAGAGTGTTTGGCCTTTCGGATTTACAACAAGAGTCAAAATATCACCGCAAGGAGCGAAATCACCAACAAATCGGGAAAAACCACCGTCCCCGTTATATCGTAGCCGAAACCGCGCGTTTCACATCCATTTTTCGAGTTCCCACTATCATCGCGTTCAAATTATGCTTGGCAAGTCGGTCCTGTTCGATGAGCTCGCTCGACACTAAAATCGGGTTCCGATCGTAACGGCGTTTTCTTGAGAAGACGAATAGACAACCCAAAACACCCAATAAAGTTGACTTGATAACCTTGCAAGCATCCATTGTTTTATTGCCCGGAGACGGGATCGGTCCCGAAGTCACAGGCCAAGCAGAACGAGTTTTGAAGCTTGTGGCCGAGAAATTTGGTCACACTTTCCGTTTTAGCAGTCATCCAATCGGTGGTATTGCGATCGATAATGGAGGCGATCCGCTGCCGCAATCGACGATCGACGCTTGTCGAGCGAGCGACGCAATCTTGCTTGGTGCTGTCGGTGGTCCGAAGTGGGATGATCCGAAGGCAAAGACTCGCCCGGAAGCGGGACTGCTGAAGATTCGGAAAGAGCTAGGGCTTTTTGCCAACCTGCGTCCTATCATCACCTTTCCAGAACTGGTTGACGCCTCACCGCTCCGACGCGAAATCGTCGAGGGGACTGATATCCTCTTTTTTCGCGAACTAACCGGAGGCTTGTACTTTGGCCCCTCCGGAACCGAGCAGGTATCTCCCGGCATCGAACGATCCTACAGTACCGCCGTTTACTCCACCGATGAAATCGAACGGATCGTTCGCATGGCTGCAGTGGCCGCGCGTAGTCGTCGAAAGAAGCTCACGATGGTGGACAAAGCCAACGTGCTTGAAGTAAGTCGTTTGTGGCGAAGGGTCTCCGCGGCACTCATTGAGAAAGAGTTTTCAGACCTGACTTATGAAGTTGTCTTAGTTGATTCGATGGCAATGCATTTGCTCTCTCGCCCAACAACTTTCGACGTCGTCGTTACCAGCAACATGTTTGGTGACATACTTACCGATGAAGCATCGATGTTACCAGGTTCTCTGGGGATGCTTCCAAGTGCGTCGTTGGGCAGCAGCGGCCCAGGGCTTTACGAACCAATTCACGGTTCAGCACCTGACATCGCCGGAAAAGGCATCGCGAACCCGCTGGCAACGATTCTTGCAGCAGCCATGCTACTTCGCCATTCGCTCGGACTTGAAAAAGAAGCTGAAGTTATCGAAGCAGCAGTGCGAAAAGTTCTCGCAGCTGGCCATCGAACTGCAGACTTAGTTCGTAAGGGACAGCCATCGGTTGGAACAATCTCAATCACCGACTACGTGTTGGCCGCGATTTAGCAAGTTTCAAACCATGAATCAATCATGAGGGTAGCTCCATGAGCCAATGCTGTTTCTGCAACTTGCTCTGCGAACTCCCCGACGAGGTTTCGCACTCAGAAAATGAGTATCTGACACCAGCGAAAACATCGATTGAATGCCATCTTCGCAATGAATCGCTTGCGCAGATTGCCTTGCAACTTTCTCAAAAGGATGCGCGTCAACCAAGAATTGATGGTAGCCCAGTCTCGATGGACCAAGCGATAGCGGCTGCCAAGAAGCTTCTTACTGCAAAGCAGGAAGCGGCACTGCTAGTCACAGGCGACATTCGAACCGTCGAAACATCACGCGCCGTACTTGCGTTCGCACTTAAAAACAATGCGATCCTGGACCCATTCGGCAGCGATCCTGCATTTGCCCAGATCCATGCGACTCAGCGCGGCGGCATGATGTCTGCTTCGTTATCCGAAGTTCGATTCCGAAGCGATTGCATCGTTCTTGTTGGGAACGATGATTTGATTCGATCCATGCCAAGGCTTCCAAATCTGCTCGCTAGTCCGCAGTGTCAACCTTTGCGCGAGACGACCAATCGCATCGTACTCATGGGGCGATGGACATCCGAGTCTATCAATATGTTTCGATCGCTTGATTTTGAAGTTCAAGCAGTTCAGATGGATCCATCCGATTTTCCAAAAGCTGTGCGCGACTGGTCCAAGCTATCCGTCGAAGAGCGAAACCAGTCGGCAAGCTTAGTTTCCAAGTGGATGGCGGCTTCAGAATACTTGACCATCGTTTGGGCTCCTAGCAATCTTCCGTTTGTTGAAGTTGACCTTTGGATAGAACGAGTACAAGGTTGGATTGCCGAACAGAATACGAATCGACGAGTCGTCGGCCTTTCCTTGGCAGGTGCCTACCAAACGTTTCAGCAAGTCGCAACTTGGACTACTGGATTTCCAGGCAGAATGCGATTGGAATGTACTCCTGATGGCGAGCTAGCCGTCGACTATCAACCGAACCGCTTTCGTGCAGAAGCAATCGCATCGCTTTCACCAAGGCCGATCGTCATCCAAGTCAACGATACGGTTTTGCACTCGTCGATTTGTAATTCGATCGAAGCAGATGTACTGATCGGACCAGCGTGGTCGCCAGTCGATGGTAATGCCGATTCGAAAGAACAAACTGTTGCACCTAAAATATTTCTTCCCTGTGCCTTGCCCGGTTACGAAATCGTTTCGCAGCTCTTCCGAGCCGATTCCGTTTACTCTGTAAAGATCGAGCCAACGAAGCCTACTGGCATTCCTACGGTCGCCGATCTACTTCAAGCGATCTCACCTGGGGCCCCATTATGACGATCACGAAGCTATCAGGTGGGTTAGTATGCGATCCCACAAAGAGTTCGGGGGCCAGTGCGATCGGCGACATATACATTGCTGAACAAGGCGTCGTCGCGACGCCTGACAAGAATGTTCGTGTCGACTTCGAGTACAAGCTTGACAATCACGTTGTTATGGCCGGAGGTATAGATCTTCATACACATATTGGTGGTGGCAAAGTCAACTTGGCACGCTTGCTGCTTCCAGAACTGTATCAACGCCCAGGAATGTCCGCGTTGGATATTGATCGTACGGTTGAAAAAAGTCGCAGCAGTATTTTGCGAGATGCGGGCAGGCCTTTAAGCTCGCCAGTCCCGGGAACATGGGAAACAGGCCGTAGATACTTGGAAATGGGTTATACCGCTTGCTTCGAGCCAGCGATTCTCCCAGCCAACGCTAGGCAGTCCCACTTGGAGATGGAAGATACTCCCTACTTGGACACGGGTGGGTATTTGATGCTCGGAAACGACGAGCTTCTGTTGCAATGGATCTATGATGGCGTCCCACAAGCTCAAATAACTGACTACGTTGGCTGGATGCTGAAGGCCCATCGGTGCATTGCAATTAAAGTTGTCAACGCGGGTGGAATCAGTGCATTCAAATTCAATCAACGCAAGTTAGACGTTGATTCGAAACACACTCACTATCAGATTTCGCCTAGAGCGATCCTTAGTACGCTTTCACAAGCAGTCGAAGACCTAGGCTTAGCCCATCCACTGCACGTTCACTGCAGCAATCTCGGTGTCCCTGGAAACATTGACTCCACGTTGGCGACGATTGATGCCGTTGAGGGGCGTCGTATTCACATCACTCACGCGCAGTTTCACTGCTATGGAAAATCGGGACCGCATGGGTTTTCATCTGAAGCGGCTACGCTTGCAGAACGTGTCAACCGGACGGCAAATCTGACCATCGATGTTGGACAGGTTCTCTTTGGGCAAACGGTAACCATATCAGGCGACACGATGCACCAGTTTGAGAACCGAAGTTTTGCGAACCCTAGGAAAGCGATTTTCCAGGACTTGGAGTGCCAAGCGGGATGCGGCGTTCTTCCTTTTCGGTACAAACAATCCCAGTATGTTCACGGGCTACAGTGGGCGATTGGTCTCGAATTGTTTCTTCTCGTCAAAAATCCATGGCAAGTTTACCTCACCACAGACCATCCCAATGGAGCTCCATTTTGTTCCTATCCGCATTTGATTCGATTGCTAATGGATTACGACTTCCGGATGTCTGTCTTTGACCAATTGCATCCCGACATTCGAGCGACGAGTACGCTTCCCAAGCTGAAACGCGAGTACACACTAGAAGAGATTGTGGTAATGACTCGATCTGGGCCAGCTAGAGCACTGGGGCTGGAAAGAATGGGGCATCTTCAACCAGGGGCGAGTGGTGATGTTGTTGTCTACCGCCAAGATTCGAACCCGACGACCCTATTTTCTCGACCCGAGATGGTGTTTCGCAACGGAGTTTTGGTATACCGCGCGGGCAAATTTCTCTCGATTCCATCAAAGATTTTGCACTCGGCTAGGCCCAAATTTGACCCAGGTATCGCTAAACACCTCCGGAAGTCATGGGAGCAGTATTACCTACAGTCGATGACCAGTAGCGTTCTGTAGGCCTTTCGATCGATATTTTCCGAGTTAAATCGCGACTATCGATCGGTTTCGGAGGCGAAATTGGCTCATTTCTGGTCGCCATTCAGCTAGAATTTAGATTCTGTAGGAATGAATTTTTTGAAATAAGAGTACATCGACTCGGTCGACTTCGCTCTCAAGACATCCTCGGAAGGGGACTTCCAAGCTCAGAACGTGTCAAGGAAGTAATAGGGAAAATCAATGTCATCATCACCAATAAAGCCAATGCGTCAAATTTGTTTGCCCCGGTTTGTTATGGCTATGGTTGCCTGTAGTGCCCTGCTAGCGTCCGCAATTCTGACGAATTCGATTGCTACTGCAGCGACATCTGGTACTCCTCAGAAGGGCGGCGCAACGGCTGTTCCTCCTCAAGTTGAGAAAATCAATGCCTCGATTGCAGCCGTTTGGAAGGACTACTCACTGAAGCCTTCGCCGATGGAAGATGACCTCAAATGGTGCCGACGTGTCTTTTTGAATATCCTTGGACGGATCCCTAGCTTCGATGAGATTCAGGAATTTGCTAAAGACAAATCCCCCAATCGAAAGCAACTT
>JAIYDQ010000305.1 GCA_027487375.1 Planctomycetaceae bacterium | reverse complement strand
CCGCCGCCCAATGGCTCAGGAAACCACCAATCAGAAGCGCAGCTCCCGGATAGCAAGGCGTAATGTAGCTAGGTAGCTTGGTCCGCGCGATCGAGAAACAACCGATGTAGACCATCATCCAGATCACTCCGAGGGAGCTCAGCTGGCGAAGTGATTTCTCGCGGTCGCTTTCCCATGGATCGAACGCTTTATCTTCAGAAGCTTTCGCAATTGGAAAAAGATTTCTCCAAGTCCAAATCACAACAGGTATCAAGAGAAGCGACCAAGGGAAAAGCCCGATCAAAGCAGCGGCCGGATAATACCAAATTCCACCTCGATGTCCCTCCATGGCACTCACTGCTCGCGAGACGTTGTGCTCCCAGAAAAAGCCATGCAGCCACTCACCATCGGTACGCAATCCAACCCAGATGTACCAAGGTGCTGAAATTGCCAACGCGACCGCTAAACCGGCAAACACGTGGAGCCTGCCGAGCACGCTTCCAATAGCACGAATCGTTGATTGAAGCATCAATCTCATCGCGACTAGCTTTGGCTGACGATTTGTTGGCCAATCGAAAGAATGCGTAGATTGCTGCAGCACCTGAAGCACACACCAAAGCCCAACGACGATCGATGGAAGGACAATCCCCACCGGCCCTTTGGCTAGGATGGCTATCCCAAGCGAGACAAATCCGACCCACCACCATCGGGTGATCGATTCCGCCCCAGTTCTCCAGTGCATTACCAAACCTACTACGCCCCAGCAGCTCGCGCAGATAAGTGACGCATCCGGTGTAGCTGCCCGACTTGCAACCACCATCATCGCGCAGGTTGCTAGAACTCCTGCTGACCAAAGCCCAGCAGCCCGCCCGAGAAAACTACTCGCCAAGATGGCAATTCCGACCGCAGAAATTGTACCCATTAAAGCACTTGGCATCCGTGCAGCAAATGCGTTTTCGCCGAAGCACTGGTAAGCGATCATCTCTATCCAATAGAGCAAGATTGGCTTATGTGTTCGAAGTTGATCATTAAAGTAAGGTACGACCCAATCGTTTCGCTCGAGCATTTCTACGGCACAGCGAGCATTCCTCGGTTCATCGCGATCCCACAAACGCGTCGCACCCAAGCCGAACCAAAGCGATGCGTAACAGACAATCGCCAGCAAAATAAACGGCAGTGTTGAACTTGTTCTTTTGATTTCGATATTCATCCCGTTTCGATACAGGATTCACGGAAACCAGGCAACGCCGAAATAAACCAGGGTTCGGAAAAAGCAACCTTTCCTAGCCGAATCCGCTAATGAGTTGGATTTGTCCTATTCGATAAATTCACATCGATCAAAAGGCCGAGCTCTCTTGGTATTGCTCCGTTCGTATTTCTCTGTGCTCTCTGTTCCTCTGTGTTTGAAAAAATCAACTCGAGAAGGGGCGGGTTGTCATGGAGTCAGAATCGTTAAGTCCGTGTCTCGGTGAGCGCCCGCTACGCGTGGGATTTCCGCTATACTTTTGGATGTGTAGTGTTGTGGGTGTCAGACTATCGGGAGAGGAATTTTGGAGGCAGTTCAGAAAAAAGTTCTCAGCGATATTTTCCTCGCACCATCTGTTACCCTTCCGGTGGTCGCTGGACTGATCTGTTGGGGGCTTTCGTGGGCTGCTGGGGGAGTTGGGGCTCTCGCCGTTGCCGGAACAGTAGCGGTCGCTGGCGGGTTGGTGTGGATGGTCGGCCGGACCTTTTTGCAACTAGATAAAATCACGGCTCGAGCAGGTAAAGCCCTTCAAGATCAGATTCGCCAACAAGAGGAAGAGCGAATCGAGAATTTGCTTCGGAACCTTCGGATGGATCGCGACTTCCGAACCAAAGACTACGTCACCATTCTTCGCGAGGCTCGGGCAGAGTTTGAAAAGCTCGCCGACCAACCTAGTATCCAAGCGCGATCGCTGCCAATTGTTGGGCAAGTCCGGCAATTATTTTGGTCCGCTATTTCAGAGCTGGAGCAATCCTATAAACTCTTTGAATTGTCTGACCGACTCGTCGGAGATCAGCGATCGGAATTGATTGCTCAACGAGAAGAGCTACTCAAACAAGTGAATGCTTCCGCCGAGCAATTAAAATCAGCAGTCGTTCAGTTTCGCCGGCTCTACAATCAAGACAACGATGTCGACATTGCCGCACTTCGTGATGACTTGGACGTGTCGATCAAAGTCGCAGCACGGACGGAAGCTCGCATGAAAGAACTGGAAGGTCGCAGCAACTTCGACAGCCGAACCAACAGCCCATTAGCAGAGTAGCTGCTTAAAACATCCATTCAATTTACCGTCGTATACTTTCACAAACATCATTTTCGCCTGCCCCCGGAGTTTCACTCGAAATGTTCAATGCAATTGGTCGTTACTTTCGCGCCCTTGGTTATTTGCTCACAGGCCAAATTACAAAGGCGACAGATACACTCAACACGAATCCGGCAGTGATATCAGCTAACTACGACCGGATCATCTCCGATAAGCGACAACGACTGACTCAATATAAAGACGCCGTCGCAGCGATGATCGCACAAGAGGAATCTAAGAAGGAGAAGGTGCGTGCCCTGACCGAAGAGATGGGTAAGCTGGAAAAGCTGAAGGCCGGCGCGGCTGCGAAAGCCAAGTCCCTCGTTGATAAATATGCAGGCGATCCCACAGCCGTCAAAAACGATCCGGAATACCTAAAGTGTCAGTCTGCTTTCAAGGATTTCTCAAGCACGCTCGCCGAAAAAGCGAAACGTGTTAGTGAATTGGAAGAAGATCTGAAGGTGCTGGTCAACAACGCATCAGGACACAAAACCCAAATCATGTCCCTCATGCGAGAGCTTGAAAAACTCAAGGAAGAAAAGCATGATGCTGTCGCTGATATCTTGTCGGCTACCGAAGAGAAACAAATCGCTGACATGATGACCGGAATCTCAAACGACCGGACATCGGAAGAGCTACGCAACCTCCGCGAAATGCGTCAAAAGGCGGCCGCGGGCGCGAAAGTATCTCGCGAACTTGCAGGATTGGATACGAAGAAAGCCGAAAACGAATTCATGGAATACGCTCAATCTCATGAATCCGATAACGAGTTCGACCAATTAATTGGACTCGCCGGTAAGAAGGAGACATCTCAATCGTCTAGCGTCGATGTTAAAGTCCCCGAAGCATGATGCGCACATAGGTCCGTCTCTCCGAGACGGACACCCAGTTACCTCCGTCTCCTCGAAACGGCCCCCAACAGCTCTCGTCTCTCCAGACGGCCAGCTACCCACATCCGTCTCTCCGAGGCGGATTTTTGATTTGATACCTCTTCAATTTGACCAGTTCGCACCTTTATAAACGAGTTACATTAGACTCGGTTTCGTGCGATAGGCTTTTGGGCTTTTGTATGTCTGAACCGATCATCAGTGTTAGTGGTCTTCGCGGAATCGTTGGCCAGCAGCTTACGCCTTCGGTAGTGATGAGATACGTATCTGCTTTTTGCACAACACTACCACAAGGGAAGTTTGTTGTGGGGCGTGATGGACGTACCAGCGGTTCGATGTACTCGAAAGTCGCCGCCTCGACACTGATGGGGCACGGAATGGAAGTGATTGATGCCGATGTCATATCGACTCCTTCCTTGGGAGTGCTCGTTCGAGAAATCGGAGCTGTCGGCGGCTTGCAAATTTCTGCAAGCCATAACCCACCCGCCTACAACGGGCTCAAGCTTTTCAATGACGAAGGTAGAGTGATTCCCGCAGAGGCTGGGAAAAAAGTTTTACTTGCCTATCAGCAATCTCAATCAGATTGGAAAGAGATTGAAAGCATCGGATCGTACTCGCTTGCAGCGGATCCTCATGTCCCTCATTTGGCTCTTGTTACAAAGACGGTCGACATCGCTCGGATTAGGGCTCGCGGCTTTAAAGTCCTGCTCGATGCCAATCACGGTGCGGGTGCTTTGTTGGGGCGTCGGCTTCTTGAGGAACTTGGTTGCCAAGTTACTATTCTTGGAGAATCACCGAGCGGAATCTTCGCACATCCTCCGGAACCAACTGCCGAGAACTTGCACGGGGTAAAATCCATGGTGACAGATGGCGGTTTTGATATTGGATTTTGCCAAGACCCAGATGCCGATCGTTTAGCAGTGATCGATGAGTCTGGTCATTACATCGGTGAAGAGTTTACGGCTGTCTTGTGCTTGATGCACCGTCTTGAAACGAACCCGGGACCAGTTGTTACTAACTGCGCAAGCAGTTCGATGACCGAGCAGCTTGCAAAGAAGCACGGAGTCCAATTTACACGTTCTCCGGTAGGCGAAGCAAATGTTGTTGACGCGATGAAAAGAACTGAAGCGGTCTACGGAGGGGAAGGAAGCGGTGGACCTATCGACCCGCGTGTTGGATTTGTTCGCGATAGCTTTGTAGGAATGGCTCAAATACTGGACCTCATGGCATGTCGTGGCTCAAAGCTTTCTGCCATTGTTAGCCAACTCCCTTCGTTGGTTATGATTAAGGATAAACTTACGATCGCTCCCGAAAACATCGCGACATCATTCAACAAGATTGAACTCGCCCTTAAACCACCAGCAACCGATCGCCAAGACGGACTACGACTTGACTGGCCCGATCGATGGATCATCTTGCGTGCAAGCAACACAGAACCACTGGTCCGGTTGATCGCCGAAGCTCCGACACAAAGCGAAGCCATCTCGCTGATTGAAGCAACCAAAAAGGCTATTGCAGTAGAATAGGCTTCCAGCCTGTTGATCGCGAAGCCGACAGGCTGGAAGCCTATCCTACGACTGGTTACTGTGCTAAATCCTTGGCTAAACCAACCTAAGAATCGATCTAGAGTTTGCTTCAGCGTGATCGAATCTGTCCGCGCACGTGCACGATTTCTTGATCCGGCCTCTGATTTGAATAACGCCTCTTCAGAACGATCGCCTGAACATCAGGCTGGGAATCTATCAATGATTGTTGAACCTCCTGCAAAAGCCGCTTTTCAAAAATTACGGCAAAAGAAGAACTGGATGATTCTTGGTGCGTGATCTGCTCTAATTCAACTTGAGTCGTTCAATAAGAGTCCTCTCATGCAACTTTCCATCATGACAACAAAAAATCTCTCCATTTTTGGTTCACGCCGTTCCTTTCTGAAGACATCGATCGCTGCAAGTGCGGCCTTTGCCGTTCCGACAATCCTTCCAGCGCGAGCTCTGGGGCGCGATGGTGCTACGGCGCCTAGTGAACGCATCCTGTTAGGTGTTATCGGCATCGGACCGCGTTGTACCTATGATTTGAAGGCGATGCTCAACCTCAGCGATGTTCAATGCGTTGCGATCGCTGACGTGCAAGAATCACGGCGCAGCAAAGGTAAAGAGCTCGTTGATTCGTTTTACGGAAATCAAGATTGCAAGATTACTCGCGATTTTCGTGAGCTCTTAGATCGCAAGGACATTGATGCAACGTTGATTGCGACTGGTGATCGCTGGCACGCATCGGCCGCGATGATGGCTGCTGAAGCTGGGAAGGATATATATTGTGAGAAGCCTTGTGGTTTGACGATCGACTTTTGTCAACAATTGGCTGAAACGATCAAACGGACGGGCCGCGTTTTTCAAGCCGGGACGCAACGACGAAGTGTTCCGAATTTCGTGAAGGCTGTTGAGCTTGCTCAGAAGGGAAAACTTGGCAAGCTGCATACGCTTTACGCATCGGTCTACACTCCATTGATCGACAACACATGGTTACCCTCCGAAGCGACCCCCGATCGCGATGTAGTTGATTGGAACTTGTGGCTCGGGCCAGCGCCATGGCGACCTTTCAATAGCCAATACGTCGCAGGAAAGTGGCGAGGCCAATGGGACTTCGACTCGGGAGCCAAACTGCTTGATTGGGGAGCGCACACGGTCGATCTTTGCCAATGGGCGAATCAGGCGGACGATACACTTCCTATCGAATATGAACCGATGCCCAAGGGGATCCAATGCACATATGCCAATGGAGTGAAGATCGTGATGGATTTCTTGGAAACACCTTTTGCAAACCGGCCTGGTTGGATCCAAACGATGGGAACTTGTCCCGTACGGTTTGTCGGAGACGAGGGATCGGTTGAGACTGGCGATAGCGGAGATCTCGAGGTGTCGATCGCAGCGAT
>JAIYDQ010000294.1 GCA_027487375.1 Planctomycetaceae bacterium | reverse complement strand
CATTTCGAATACGTGCCAAGTACAGCGTTCGAGGCTTGATGTTTAGCTCTTCCAATAACGCATAGGCTCTTGGATCGTTCTGCAGTCGATAGACTCGGCTGTCCTTGTCGTTCAAGTTACCGAAGACGATTGCTTGACTTGGGCAAGCTTCTTGGCAAGCGGTTCGAATGTCACCGTCATGAACCAGACCATCGCCAGTTTGACGAGCCTTGATCTTCCCGTTTTGTACTCGCTGGATGCAGTAAGTGCATTTTTCCATAACACCGCGACCACGAACCGTGACTTCCGGATTGAGAACCAATCCTTGAAGCTTCGTGTTTACTTCTTCGCGTTTATCTTGCCAGCCGTAGAAATAGCCATACTTCTGATTGAAGTTGAAGTAGTTGAACCGGCGAGCCTTCACAGGGCAGTTATTTGCACAATAGCGAGTACCGATGCAGCGGTTGTAAGCCATCGCATTGATGCCTTCTTCCGTGTGAACGGTCGCGGCAACTGGGCAAACTTGTTCGCACGGAGCCGTATCGCAGTGGACGCAAGCCATTGGTTGCGAAACAATCTTGGGGTCAACCGGGTCTGTGTAATCACCTGATTCGGTAGTCGCCGAGAGGTCACTTTGGAAGTACCGGTCAATTCGCAGCCAGTGCATTTCGCGGCCGCGAGAGACTTGTTCTTTACCAACGATCGGAACGTTGTTTTCTGCCTGGCAAGCAATCACGCAGGAGTTGCAGCCAATGCACTTATTCAGGTCGATGGTCATTGCCCAGGCATGGTTCTGTGCAACGTCTGGTTCTTTCCAGAGCGACTCCGCTTTATGGTGCAGATGGACTTGAGCAAAGCTTGCTGACTTCGTGAACTCTTGGAGTGTTCCCTCGCGAATCAGTTGTGGTGATCGGAGAGCAATTTCCGCCATACCACCCTGATCTTCGATCGCAAAGTGATCTTGGGTTGTAGCAAGCTTGTAAGGAATGCTGGTTCCCTTGGCTTCGATACCAGTAAGGATGCTGTGTTGGTTCCAACGTCGAAGCGGAGCCAAATTCTTACCGACGGTAAATTGATCTTTAGTGCTTCGTGTCGCACCACCAACCGAGCCCGCTCGGGTTCGACCGTAACCGAGATTAACAGTGATCGCTCCCTCTGCGTGCCCTGGAATTAGGAACACAGGAAGCTGAGCCGTCGCATCTCCTTGAGTCAACTGAATCAATTCGCCTTGCTTGACGCCGAGAGCACGCGAAGTCTTGATGCTCATGAAAGCCGCATTATCCCAAGTCAACTTGGAGATCGGCTGTGGAAGCTCTTGGAGCCAACCGTTGTTTGCGAGCCGCCCGTCGTAGACCGAGTCGCTTGGATGGACGACGACTTCTATTTTCTTTGGATCAACGCTCGAAACATCCAACTGAATTGATTCCAAACCAGTTGGAGCACCGGGGATTTGCTTGGTCTTTGGCTTCTCCGTGGAGATTTCTACCGAAGCTGGTTTTGCTGCAGAATCTGCAAGGTAGCCTGCATGGAGAATTTCTTTCCACTTACGATCCGTGAGTTCCCCGCCGACTATCTTTGCCGCAGTAGCTCGAACCATCGCCTCACCGTCGGTGACTTCCAATCCAGCGAGAGTTGCTAGGATTTCCGCGAGGCTCTTAGCACCCAATAGCGGGTTGATTTGCTTTTGTCCGACTCCATAGAGCCCGTCCGCAGCACGGACGTCACCCCAGACTTCTAGTGGGTGAGCCGCAGGAACGGTCCACTCGCAATACTGGGAAGTTTCGTCTTCCGTATCGGCTGCGTAAACCACGTTTCCGATCTTTTCAAACGCCGCCCCAAGGGCCACGTCTCCAGGGACAGAGAAGACCGGGTTTGGCGCAATGACCCAAGCGGACTTGATGACGCCGCTGTTTGCTTGATCGACAAACTCGTCCAACCGCAGAGTGTCCAAACCAGCAATCTCGCTAGGCACATCCAGCAATAGAGCCGACTTGCCAACGTTCCCAAGCTTCTGGTTGATGCGAAGGGCTGTTTGCTGAGCCGAGATCGGTTGGTGGGCTCCGACAGCCAGAAGCGAGGATCCCTTGTTGGCCAACAGATCCGTAGCAACAACCTGGATCATTCGCTCAAGTTTCTCTTGAGCGGATAGCTGGTTGTAGACTTTCTCGTCGGCGGCGGCCGGAAACTCTTTACCCGCATCGATAGCAGCTTCGATCGCATCGAGCACCATCTCCATCTGGGACGACTTCATCGCGAATCGGAAATCAGCGGCGGCGCCGGTCACGGAATATTGTGACTCGATTGCATAGAGGCGGTTCATCTTGCCATCGACGGGAGCGCGGCCCATTGCGAACTGACGGAAATACCTTGTCGAATTGGGGTTTGCTCCCAGCAAATCATCGTCGAAGGATACAATTACCTTTGCCTTGCTGAGGTCGTAGAGCAACGAGGCTTTGCCACCGCCTGCCGCTGCAACCGCCTTGGCTTGATCGCGTCGATACACCGACTCGTATTCTACAAAGACTGCCTCAGGGTACTTGTCCTTTACGGCTGCCAAGGTCCGCTGGAGTGTTGGGCTCTTGGTTGGTTCAAATAAGATTGCAAGGCCCTTGCCCTTGGTACCTTCTAGTTCCTTCGCTTGCGAGGAAGCAAACGCGTCGAACTCGGTCCACGAAGCAAGCTCGTTTTCCTCGTAAAACGATGTCGTCCCGTCAACGCGATGGATCACAGCTCCAAGCCGATCAGGATCGTAAAGCGACAAAACGGCCGCTTGGATGAAAGGATCTGTTCCACCCGTGTTGAACTTCGCATCCTTGCCGTCATTGAATTCGTTGCTTGCACTCGACACGTACATCGGGTGCTCAGCATTCGCGTCGAGCTTGGTTGGGCGACCTTCAAGCGTCGTCACCAAGACGTGGCCCACGCGTCCTGCCCATTCAATATTCGAAGCGAAGAATTGGGGGATACCCGCAACACGGCCTTCTGGACGCACGACGAATTCTGCAAATTCCTCGCGGTTGTAACGGCAGCCAGCGGCTCCGCCGAGTGCCAGCGAGGCACCCATCATCTGAATCCAGCGACGTCTTGAAACGCCCTCCGGAAATTCGGATGCGGCTTGAGGAAATTCACGATGCAAGAATTGCTCGAACTCAGGCGTACCTTCGAGTTGAGCTATGCTTCGGAAATACTTTTTCGATTGGTTCGGTAGGGGATAATTCATCGGTGGCAGACCGCACAACTTACTTGAGGCTGAATATTGTTTTCTTCTTTGAGACGCGTTCCCAATTCAATCTGGCTGACGCCCATGTCCTTCTCAGCGTCCCAGTCCAACTTCGTTACGAACTCGACAGGACGTAAGTGAGGCTCGGGATTGCGATGGCAATCAATACACCAAGCCATCGATTGATCTTTTGCTTGATAAACTACATCCATTTTGTCGACTCGGCCGTGGCACGACACGCAAGACACGCCTCGGTTTACGTGGGCAGAGTGGTTGAAATAGACGTAGTCAGGTAGTCGGTGAATTCGAACCCAGTCGATTGACTCGCCCGTTCTCCAGCTTTCGCGAACAGCCGTTAGCTTGGGGCTCGTTGAGTGCACTGCCGAATAGGTCGGAGCACCGGCAGGAGTCATCGGGCTGTGGCAGTTGATACAGGTTTGTGTTGCGGGGACGGTGGAATGGGCTGATTTGTCAACGGAGTTGTGGCAGTACTTGCAGTCCATCTTCAGCGTTCCTGCGTGAATCGCATGGCTGAAAGGGACGGGTTGCACGGGTTCGTAACCGACATTCAAGGTTACCGGGCTGGTGACAGCCAAGAACATGGGGCCACCGTAAAGAGCCCCGCCACCGACGATTAAAACGCCCAGCAATGCCAAGAACTTATTTGTCCATCGCGGGAATACAAAGCGTTGCATATTTCTACCGTTATCAATTTAAACTTGCATGTTGCATCTCAACAAAATGCAATGACGAGAAAACATCAAACCGACAATCAATTCTGATTGCGAGTCGCTACCGTCACTTATCCATTCCAGAACCGCGGATAGCTTATCGCAGTTTTTCCGCGGCGGCTAGAACACTCTGACCGCAATCCGCTTGGATAACTGCAATATGGATTTCCCGACAACTACCAAGCAGACTAGGAGAGGGAGGATTATCGCCCGTTTTGCAATGAATTATCAAGTCACTCCTGTAGGCAGCGACATTAAGTCGCATAGTCCCTCGGGGTGATCGCAGAGCTTCCAGGTCCTCCAGACGAAAAATGAGAGCCACCTAACCCGAAAGCTGCATGATTCCGAAAAGCTTGATCTCAACGAAACCTGAGTGGCAGGCTATCATATCTAGATGGTCTGTCAGCAATGTTGCCAGTCCTAGCGTAGACAAGCCCGAGAGGAGCTCTAATTGCCCAGTGGCGGCACAGGGCATTTCCGCGTGTCTGTAAGCGACGAAGACTCGTTAACCGAGCTTGGACCCTATAAACCCCTTAAGTTCGCGTTTTCCTTTTTACACAAAGACTTTTTGCACCCGTGCTATCCGGCGTTACTGTCAGTCTCATTCTGTTAGGCTACGTGATCGTGCTGGCCGTAGAGTTGTCGCGTCTCTACATGCGGCTGCCGTGGCGGATGCCGATTGTGGTGACTCTGGCTAGCATCTGCTGGTTTCTTCATGCGGTTTATCTCTGGAATCTCTTGGGCGATGCGCAGTCCCCGGCCAAGCTTGTCCCGTCGACAATGTACAGCTGGAGTCATCTTGCTGCATTGATTTTCGGTTTGGTGTACATCGTCCTGTCGATCAAGAGGTCTACTAACGCTGTTGGCGCATTTCTGTTGCCGCTCGTGATTGCGATGATACTTGGGGCGGCTGCGGTAGGCTCGGGGCAGCCCTTTGATCGATCGGAAGTCACAGGTTCTCTCTGGCGACCTGTTCATGCCGGCGCTCTGATCGTCGGCACGGTTGCTGTGTTCTTGGGTTTCGCGGCTGCCATGATGAACATTGCACAGGAGCGACGGTTAAAAACGAAGCGTCTTGTCACCAAAGACTGGCGGTTACCTTCGCTTGAGTACCTTCATGCGATGGGTAGAAGCTGCCTCGTTGTTTCAACTGTCTCGATTGCAATGGGTTTAGTTTCTGGAGTCGTTCTCAACATTCAACGCAACGGCACCGTGAATTGGCTCGAAAGCGGAATCGTTTTCTGCGCAGGGCTTTTGGTTTGGCTCGTCGTCGCATCAATCCTTGAATGGGAGGCGTCGCGTCGCGGCACGAGCTGGTCTGCCTATTTGAACATTGCCTCCTTTGCGATTGTTCTCATTGCACTGACGCTGGTCTTTTCGACTCCTCACGGTCGAGGCCGCATGGTTACAAGTAGTGTTCAGCAAACGACGGAGGTCCTGCCATGATCATGCACATGATCGGTTGCAGCCACCACCAGACACCGCTGCACCTTCGACAGCGCCTAGCCTTCTCGCCCGAACAAGCTAACTCTGCACTGGGATCGCTCAAGAGACGATTCCCTAACGTGGAAACCGTGCTCTTAAGCACTTGCAATCGCGTAGAGCTTTACGCGGCGAGCAGTGATCCCTCGGGAGTTCCGGACGTTGGGTTTCTGCAGAATTTCTTGCTCGACTTCCATCACTTAAACCCGATCGACTACGCAAACCATATGAAGAACTGCTCGGACACAGCCGCTGTCGAGCATCTTTTCACAGTCGCTTCCAGCCTGGATAGCTTGGTCGTGGGCGAGTCGCAAATCCTCGCACAAGTCAAACAAGCCTACGAGATGTCTCGTTCGCATGAGTTCGCCGGTCCAATCGTTCATGCTGCTTTTCAACATGCAAGCTTGGTTGCAAAACGTGTAACCAATGAAACGGAAATTCATTCCCGACGAATCAGCGTCCCAAGCGTTGCGATCAGCGAAGTCGCAGCCGAGTTCTTTGAACGATTCGATGACAAGGACATCTTGATTATCGGTACAGGTGAAATGGGCGAAGAGGCTCTTCGATATCTTCAAGATGCCGGAGCCGTCCGCGTGCGATTAATCAATCGCACAACCGAAAATGCACGTGCGCTCGCAGCAAAATTTGAGAAAGAGTATCAAGGCGCTTTACAAGTCTCGGTCGAACTTTGGGATAACCTGCCAATTCGATTGATGACGGCCGACTTGGTGATCAGTACCACCTCCGCGACGGAGCCGATTATGACGTTGGCTACCTACAAGTCGCTTCACGCTCAAAGGAAGAAGCAAGGTACACAGCTAATCTTGGACCTTGCTGTACCTCGCGATTTTGAAGAGCCGATTGGCAACTTGTCCAATGTCTATTTGTATTCGGTCGATGATCTTCAAGCCGCGTGCGATCGCAACGTGGACTTCCGACGCCAGCAGTGGCCGCTTGCTCGAAAAATCATCTCGGAAGAAACATCACGGTTCTTGGGTGATCTTCATCATCGTCACGCAGGTCCTACCATCGCAGCACTTCGCGCTCAAGCAAACCAAATCAAACAGCAAGAGTTGGATCGCTTGAAAAATAGACTGCTGGCCCAAGGAGTCCACGATGAATCGCTCGAAGAGATCTCTCAATCCTTTGAGCGACTGGTCAATAAGATTCTCCATCCGCCACTTCAGTCACTCCGCGAAGAAAGTACCGGCGAACAACAAGCCACGTTACTCATGGCTTTGAAGCGACTCTTCAATATCAAAGAGTAGTTGGACAGTGCCACTTCGCGATGGAGTCCAGGCTTTAACCGCTTTTAGAGCATCCAAGGTGCTCCTCTCCGAAAGGCTGTACTCCAACAGAGTTGCGATTGTTTTTCAGGTTCAATGTGGCGCTATCGATTTAAGATCATCAAAGAGTAGCATCGCTAACCACGTAGTCTCGTCTCTCCGAGACAATAAGTTTTCAGCAAAGACGAAGCCCGACTTCGAATCGTTGTAGCCCAACTAGTAAGAAATCAAACACCCATGAAAATGATTGAGAGAGCGAATGGCTTCGAATGACTTGCGACATCTGCTACAGGTCCCCGCCTTTTAACCACCTTAGTGAAGCGCTCAACCAGTAGCTGCAATCGAAAACAGCGATGCACAAGGCAACCCGGAAGATCAATTCCCTCTATTGTCCCTTAAGGCGTTATGGCTCGACATTCCCGCGGGAAGGGTAATCAGGACGCGCGTCATGGCCCGCAAAGTCGAACCTGCGACGGTGAATTTTAGCGTCAAATCGGGGTTTATGCTTGGTAGAGACTAGCCGCTTTGTTATTCTAGGGCTGACGGTTTCGTAGTGGCTGCAAACGGTCGTTTGAACCGCGATATCTGTTCAAGTTTTGCAAAAGAGGTAGAGCAATCTCATGAGTTTATCAAAGTACTTTGACGGATCGAGTCGCGGGCTTTCCTTTGAACTTTTTCCGCCGAAAACCGAAGAGGGGATTCCTGCTCTACTCGATACGGTTGGCGAGCTGTCCCGCTATACACCTGATTTTTACACTTGTACCTACGGAGCCGGCGGGTCAACTCAGAGCCGCACGATGCAAGTAGCAACGAGCGTCAAGCAGCGATTTCAAGTTCCCGTTGCAAGCCATCTCACCTGCGTAGGTTCCACTGTCGACCAGCTTCGTTCCTACTTGCAAAACGCGTGGGACAACGGAGTCGAACACATCGTTGCTCTTCGGGGCGATCCACCTAAGGGCGAAACATCATTCACCGCAATCGAAGGCGGACTTCGATACGCAAACGAATTGGTCGAGCTCATCAAGAAAGAGTTTCCTCAATTTGGGATCGCAGTTGCCGGCTACCCCGAGACGCACCAAGAAGCACCGAGCTTCGAAGTCGATCTTGAGAATCTCAAACGCAAAGTCGACGCTGGTGCGGACATCATTGTGACGCAACTCTTCTATCAAAACGAAGACTTCTTCCGCTTCTGTGACGCTTGCGAGAAGATCGGGATCGATATTCCAATCGTCCCTGGCATTATGCCTGTTACCAATTTAGCTCAGATCAAACGCATCACGTCGATGTGCAAAGCCGCACTGCCAGTGAGCTTCTTAGATAAATTGGCTGAGAGCGAAGACGCTCAGTGGCAATTCGGTGTCGGCGTCGAGTTCGCTCAGAATCAAGTTCGAGAACTCTTAGATCAAGGTGTTCCCGGCATGCACTTCTATGTTCTCAACAAGTTCCAAGCGACCGCAGCTGTCTTAGACGCGGTCGAGTACGTGTCGTAGCTTGGGACCATAGTCCCGAGCAAAGGTTTCCGATAGAAGGTTTAGGACGGGACTGCGGTCCCATCCTACGGTATGGTTTTTCAGTCGATTGCCTAAGGAGTCGTCGTGAGGAATGAGTGATGATCTCTTCACGATTGAACCACTAGGCGAGAAAGCTCTTCTGCTTCGATTCGGCAACGAACCTACACGAGAATGCTTCGATCGAATTCGTACGTTCGAACAATCGCTCCATCGTCACGCGATTCCTGGGGTGATTGAGTCAGCCCCCGCCTACACAACCTTGGCCGTCTACTTTGAACCTTTAGTCATTCAACCTGCGGATTTAGAGCGACTGCTGCGCGACCTCGAAATGGGTGCATCTCAAGCCTCGCTGAACGTTCCAAGTCGTGACTTCTGTGTGCCCGTTTGTTATGAAGAAAAGTTCGGTTTGGACCTCGCTTATGTCGCCAGTGTCCATCAATTAACGACGGAAGAAGTCATCGCGATTCACACCTCGACTACTTACTTCGTGCATATGATCGGATTTCTGCCGGGCTTTGCCTATCTTGGTGGATTGCCCGACCGGATTGCAACTCCAAGGAAGGAATCTCCACGAACTCGCGTAGCGGCCGGATCTGTTGGAATTGCCGGGAACCAGACGGGAGTCTATCCAATCGACTCGCCGGGAGGATGGCAAATCATTGGTCGATCTCCTTGGAAGTTTTTCGATCCACTAAGCAATCCACCAAGTCGACTCCAAGCCGGTGACTCGGTGAGATTTTACGCAATCTCTCGAGAGGAGTTTTATCACATACAACGAGAACGATCGGATTTTAAGGATGCTTGAAATCATTCGGGCTGGGATGTGGACGACGATCCAGGATCGCGGGCGGTTCCAACATCGACGCGACGGAGTTGTCACTGCTGGTGCGATGGACGAGTGGGCTATGCGTATCGCAAACTTGCTCGTTGGAAACTCGGACTCCCAGTCCGAGTCGCTACCGCGATTACCGATTGATGAGCCATCGGCAATCGAATTTTTCTTGGTGGGACCGACCATTGATTTTCATTCTGATGCAATCTTCGCAATCTATGGAGGCTGCTGGAACGCGTTTCTAGAGGGTCAAGCTATTCGATGTGGAACGCCTTACATCGCTCGTTGCGGTCAACGATTAGAAGTTCGGGAAGCGACAGCAGGAGCCTGGGGCTACCTAGCGATCAATGGCGTTATCGATGTCCCCAAAGTTCTTGGAAGCCGAAGTACCCATACACGATCAACGATGGGTGGCTTTCAAGGTCGTGCTCTGAATGCTGGAGACAAGATAGGTTTCAAGTCGAACTGCAGCGCGTTGAAGTCTGCTACGAATCTTGCGCGTCGGTATGTCCCATGGACTGAAGGTGTATACGGCACTTCTCGCGACGAGAACTCGATTGATGGTTGCATGAATATTAAGTCGCAAAACCAACCGCTTTCGTCCACCATTCGGTTTGTTCTCGGATCGCATTGGGGGATGCTCGACTCAAGCAGTCAAGATGCCCTTACCGCTAGCCAATGGCTCATCAGTAAGAAATCGGATCGTATGGGATATCGACTTGAAAAACGTAGCGATTCGCAAGCATCGATTCGAAGTGATTCCACGCGCTTGCAACTTGCAAGTCCCTTTGAGATGCTCTCGGAGCCAAACACGATTGGAACAATTCAGCTCCCTTCCGGCGGCGAACCAATCATTCTCATGTCGGATGCAGCAACGACTGGTGGCTATCCTCGCCTTGGCCATGTCATTCAAGTTGACCTGCCGCGACTTGCTCAGCAACGCCCCGGCGCAGCCATTCAACTGCAAGCCATTTCATTAGCCGACGCCCATCAACTTCTTATCGCGCGGGAACGACTATGGCAAAGATTGGTTTATGGCGTTCACAATGCATTCCGACTAAACGCCTGACCCTTCGGCTCGGTTGAAAAACGTGCATGTACTCGTAGTAGATGTCATAAGGCATCTGAAGTAGGTGTTCGCAGATGTTTTTCTTCTGCAATAAGATTCCTGCGAATTCAGCTAAAACAAAATGAAGCATCGATAAACCACAAGCCCACTGAAAAAGTGCACTCAGCTGTCCAAATGACGGGTACAATCAACGACTCTGTTCCGTCAGGGTCTTGGGCACTTCATTCCGTTCACCCGATCGAGATCATCCACAATGTCAGAATCCGTTACCCGATCCCCTGTTAATCCATTCGCTGTTAATGAGTCGGGTGCTGATCAGTCCACTGCTGGTCAACACGGTGCTCAGTCGAAAGCGAATCCTTCACTTGCACTTCGCGTTGTTGGTTTGATTTGTTGGTTTTTCATCTGCTTTGCTGCAGCCGCTACCGGGGGTTTTGTATCAGTCGGCGATTGGTATGCGACACTCAACAAGCCGTCATGGAACCCACCGTCATGGCTTTTTGGTCCAGTGTGGTCCGTTCTTTACTGCATGATGGCAGTCGCAGCATGGCTCGTCTGGTGCAAAGGCGGTTGGCGTGAACAGCGAATCCCGCTCGGTTTGTTTCTGGTTCAACTCGCTCTCAACGCATTGTGGACACCGCTTTTCTTTGGTTTCCACTTGCCCGGGATCGCCTTTGCGGAGATGTGTTTGCTTTGGGTGATGATAATCCTAACCGTTCTCGCCTTTTGGCCAGTCAATCGTGTTGCTGCGATATTGCTCGTCCCCTACCTCGCCTGGGTTAGCTTCGCAGCCGTTCTCAATTTCACGCTCTGGAGAATGAACGCCTAATCACCCTTCTACAGAGAAAAAAAAAAAAAAAAAGCCTTGT
>JAIYDQ010000346.1 GCA_027487375.1 Planctomycetaceae bacterium | reverse complement strand
TCGAGATGAAGACGATGTTGTCTATTCCAAGAACAATCTCCATAGCCGACAACGCTACCAACGCGATAGCCAACCCTACCCAACCACTCGAGGGATCTACCGATACAGCACCCGCTGCCAAAACAAAAGGTGACAAACAGTTCGCAACTAGCAATTCTAACTCCTGATCCTCGATTTGATAAATTGCATGAGCTTAGTCGGACAGAGTTCTTTTGAACTTGGCAATCAATCGCAACGCTGCTGGAGTCCAAGCTTTAGCCGCTCTCGGAGCATCTGAGGTGCTCAGCGGCTAAAGCCTGGACTCCAGCGCAGGCCTGGTGCTGTCCAACTAAATCTCCATGCAGTGGTTGAACCTAATGGTAAAAATCTAACTCGCTGAAACTCAATTTACGTTAACAATAGCTGCCGTTATGAACTACCCATTCTGCAATCCTGACTCTTCATAACAAAGAAATGCACATATGTTGAAGCCAAAATCAAAGTTGGAAAAGTACCTAAAAATCGGTCGAATCTACCAGCCAACGGCGATATAGGTTTCGATTGCGTTGTAAAGAATCTGCCCTCGTGCAAGCGATCACTCCGAGACGATCGGTGATTCGATTGATTACGACGTCCACATTTGCATCGATGTCTTCAAGAACCAACGAGTCCTGCTTTCGAATTTGGACAATGATCCTGCATGCTTTGTCGATACCGCCGTGGAGCGGCCCGTTGATGTCGACCAAGTACATGCTTACTTTTTCAATGTCTTTCTCGAGACGATCCAATGCCAAATCGATCTGTTGCAAGGCTTTTCGCTTTACTTCTTCCGTAAGGTCAATTCCGTGTGCATGAAGGCAAAATTGCATGGGTCTGTTCCTGCTTTGAAACAAAGTTCACGAGAGGGTCGTGGCCGGGCTCACGAAGGGAGTTGGGGAAGCCACACCCTATATTACGACCATACAAGAATTTGAGAACAGTAATTAAACAAGTTCGGAACATTGGTTTTTTCAAACTGTCGCTGTTTGCTGGGTAACTCAAGCCCTCAGGTTTGCCTCATTTCGCGAAGTATCGTAATCGATCGACATTTGATATCCCGATAAGTCATTGGGATGACGTATTGCAACGCACGGCAAGTCGATTGAATAGAACTCCCCCGAACAAGCTGAAACCCGCGTAAATGAGTGGCAGGTTCGAGTAGTCGCTGCTCTTTGGATTGATAAAAACCATTGCGAACATCGCAGTGGCCATGATCAATGTGAGAGATAGTCCCAAGTAGACTATCTGCTTGGCTTGCGTAGGTGTGCTGATTTGTTGCGAAGTTGCTGCGTTGTCGTGATCGTTCATGATCAGTTCCTTCAATAAGAGTATTATGGAATTCTGTAACTGTTTTATCGCGATGTAAACATCGTATTGCACCGAAGTGAGTATTGCTAAGAAAGCAGACGCAAACATTCGCGGTTTGCTAATAACTGTTCGTTGATTTAGTACTTCGAATTGATTGCGTTGGATCTGGCGACCGATCTCGCGATAGACATACATGGCAACACGAATGCTTACGCGGCATTTCCACGGAAGGTAACGCATCCCTTCGGTAGCTGTTTGATAATGATGTTCGGCGGTTGATAGAATTTTGGATACCGCCGCTTTGACTTCATCCGGTGAGGTCTTTAGGGGATCGAATATGCCGGGCAAGTAGGAGCGTCCTCGGTCTGCGTCTTCGCGAACATCGCGGGCAATGTTGGTCATCTGCATGGCCACCCCCATGGCAATGGCATGTCGATCGGCTCTGCGTTCGTGCACCCCCATCAATCGGGTCATCATCAACCCCACGGTTCCCGCCGCATGGTAGCAATAGCGTTCCAAGTCGGCTTCGGTTTCGACGCGATAGCCGTGCAAGTCCATCCGCATTCCTTCGATCAATTCACTGGCGTGTTGGGGGGCAATCACACGTCTGGCGATCAAAGGTTCAATCCATGATGAGGCTGGATGTTGTATGGGCTCTCCAGCAGCGATCCTGTGAAGATCGTCGTCTAGGACCTGAAGCACCGCTTCCGCATGCTGCTGGTCGGAAGCTTGATCCACCGTGTCGTCGACGCTTCGACACCAGGCGTAAAGAGCAGTCACCTGTTCGCGATAACGAGCAGGCAAAAAGCGAACTGCTAACGAAAATGAACGGCTGGATCGCTCAATGACGTCGTCAGCAGTTCCGGCGCCGTAGTCTATTGCCTCGAATGCCGACTGGAAAACTGTCGATAAGTCGTTACCCGTGGCTAGCGCCATCGGCTCAGGTTTTGTAATGCCATTGTCAATTTGATAACTAAGCTCTTTGCTCATCGAAGCACCTCCGCAAAATCCTGGGCGATGATGCCGACCGTTGCCTTGGCCGTATTGACGACTCCCGGAACGCCAGCGCCGGGATGCGTTCCACTGCCAACGATGTATAGCCCAGTTACTTTTTCCGATTTGTTATGTGGCCGGAAGTAGGCGCTCTGAGTCAGTTTGGGAGCGACAGAAAAGGCCGATCCGTGGTATGCGTTGAGTTGGTCACGGAAATCGACTGGCGTAAAATGCCTTCGCGTGACGATCGATTGGCGAAGCCCAGGTAGATGTGTTTCCAAGGACTCCAAAATCGCATCACCATAAGTTTGGGCTACCTGATCCCAATCGATGTTTGCTCGCCCTAAATGCGGGACTGGACTGAGCACATAGAACGCTTCGCCACCGGGCGGGGCCATCTCCGGATCAGACACCGTTGGCGCGTGCAGATACAAACTGAAGTCATTCGGTAAGGTACTGCCGTGAAAGATGTCTCGCAGCAATCCTTGGTATCGCTGTCCAAACAAGATGGTGTGGTGAGCCAAGTTATTATAACGCCGGTTTGTTCCAAAATACATCACGAAGAGCGACATCGACCAATCCATCTTCTCCAGCTTGCGAGTCATTGCACGACCACCCAAGTGATCTCCATACAAACGAGAGTAAGTGTGATGGATATCAGCATTGGATACGACCAAATCAAACGATTCATGCTCGCCATGCTGATCGTATACTTCATGCTTTGTTCGACCGCGTTGATCGTTTTTGACTAAGATCTTCTCGACTGGTGTCTCTAACCGAATCTCGCCACCCAGTCGCTGGAAGAGACCAACCAACGCTTCGACCAGTGCTCCAGTGCCACCGCGTGGGAAGAAGACTCCCCACTTTCTTTCAATCCAGTGAATCAATGTGTAAATGGAACTGGTCTGCATAGGGTTGCCACCCACCAGCAAGGGATGGAAGCTGAACGCTTGCCGCAGATGTTCATCTTTGACGAATCGCGAAACAGCCGAATAAACGCTTCGATCCGCGCGAAGCTTCATCAAATCGGGGGCGCAACGAATCATGTCTCGGAAATTCAAGAAGGGTGTAGCCCCGAGTTCCATGTAACCCTTCTCAAATACTTTCTTCGTGTACGCCGCAAAACGATGATAGCCCTCAACATCTCCTGGCGAACATCGACGAATCTCGTCCAGCAATAGGGATTCATTGCTGCTGTAGTCAAAGTGCGTGCCATCGGGCCATTGCAATCGATACATCGGATCGACCGGGATCAGTTCCACGTGATCTGACATCGATTCTCCACCGACTTCGAAAAGTTCCTCTAAACAATGAGGTGCGGTAATTACGGTTGGCCCGGCGTCGAAGGTAAAACCAGCATCGCGATAGACGTAAGCCCTTCCGCCGGCCTTGTCCCGACCCTCATAACACACAGTTTCGAAACCCATCGCCTGCAATCGAATCGCTGCGGCCAAGCCTCCGAATCCGCTCCCAATCACTGCCGCGCGACCGCAGCGAGATAAGCCATTCGAACGATTCTTGGCGCGGAGTGGAGTTCGTAGATTGTCGATCCGCGACAACGGTGCATCCTTCAACGATGAGTTGCTATTCATGGTTTACATTTCCAGGAAAAGAGTTCACAAATATCTCGTCTGGTATTCTGGCGGCAGCGATCGGCCTTTCGATTGGCTGAAGAATTTCGCCCAGGGCATGGAGCAAACCTCTATCCAAGACATGTTCCCCGAGCAATCGCAATTGATCGCGAACGAGCGAACGAATCACTTGGTCGCCATGCATTCCGACGATAGCGAATAGTTCAACGGCCACCTCGTGTCGATCGCGTTGCGAGCGAACAACACGTTGCACCATAGAAGCACATCGATCGGTTCTGCTGTTCCGGTTTTGCAGATCGAACGCCCATACCCACGGCCAAGTCAATCTGGCATTGCGAAGATCGTCGTCACGGATCGATTGGTTCGATTGCGGAGCGTTCTCCGTTTGAGCAATGTTGGCAAGCTCGTCAAGATCGTTTCTCATCTGCAAAGCGACGCCGATTTGCCGCCCAAATTTGCGTAATACACCAAGCAATGGCGACTGAGGATTCGCTGCAATGCACCCCATGTCCACGGCCAAGGCGACTAACTCTCCGGTCTTGAGCGTGCTGATCGCTAACGTTGCTTCGTGCCAATGAATGGATGGAACGCAGTCCACGCGAGAATGCAAATCGATCGCCTGTCCTTCGTGGCATTGACGAGCCGCGCGGATCATCGAGGCTAGTAACCGATCCCGCTGTTCCAGTGGTAGTGGTGCGTTGGCTAAGCACTCCAGTGCATAAAAATACATCCAGTTTCCCGCGTTGATTGCGAGAGGCACTCCGATCTTATGATGCATCGTTTGCTGACCACGTCTCGATTGAGAATCATCTTGGATATCATCGATGACCAGCGATCCTGCATGCAAGCTCTCGATCGCTTCGCTGATGGCGGGCGACAACGATCCCGTTCCACCTGCAAGCTCGTAGCTGAGTTGCAGTAACGAGCCACGAATACGTTTGCCTTGGCAGCAGGTAAAATCCTGGACGGGGCCAAACAAAGACGGTTCAAGTAATCGTTGAACATAGGAACTCATGCCGTCACCCTTTCGCTTATCGTCGATGGATAGTTGATTTGCTTTGATTTCGATTTGAGGAAGGAACAAGCAAAGTTCCACGGCCTCAATCCTCCAGGAGGGACTCCCACTACAATGCGAAACGCATCGACCCACGTGAATCGATGACCATAGAACCTCGCGATGGCGGGTTCGTCGAGCACTCGGTAAAAGCGGCGAAAGATTTGATACCGTGTTTGAGGCTTCACCAACTCGAACAACAATCGGTTCAAAAATCTTGCAAACCGTGCTCGCCCGGCATTCTGCCGCTTGAGTCGATGCATAGCCTCTGACAGTTTGTCGACGGGGGTGGTCGCAACCATTTCTGCTAACTGGATCGCAAGTGGAAAGGAATATCCAGTCGCTGCATGAAACCATCCACCGCGATATCCACCAGCCAGATGCGGCAATGAATTCCCAGGCATGAACCCACTGGTCGGCATGGGAAGAACCCCGTTCTCCTCGCGCACGATGCGATAGTCGCTGCAGGTGATCGCCTTCAAATAATCAGTAACTTGCCGAAAGCATTCATCGCGATCGATGTTAGGTGTATTCGAGAAACGAGTGTCTTCCACCAACACTCGACGTGGCCCCATAGGCAACGTGTAAACAAATCGGAAGCCGTCCCTTTGATCGACACGATCGTCCATCACGATCGGATTCTCGAAAGGCCAATCCTCCGACAGCTCGATTTCAAAGCCCCAAAACTTTTGAAAGCCACCTGAAAAGGAAGCGATATCAAGTCGTGAGGGCCCGCGATTGTCGATAACAGCCGTTGCATTCAGTTGCGTGCCATCGGCTAAACGAACCGAATTCGAAGTCATCTCCGTCGCAAAAGTATTGGTTAAAATTTGGCATGATGCTTCTCGGAGTCGTTCAGTGATCACCATGGCAAAGTGCTCGGATGAACACGTTACGTACGGCATATTCACTTGCCGAGTTCTACCACCGACGATGATTTGATAACCGGGCCATCGCGACTCGATCAATGGACTGGCCCACGCATGGCAACTGGTTGGAATGTCGCTTGCATGAAAAGACCAAGTATGGTTTCCAGCCAACTTGGAGACGCGTTCCAGAATAACGATCTTGGCCTCCGGGCGATGATGTCGAATTGCAAGCGCCATCAAGCCACTTTGCAAGCCTCCTCCTACGAGAACATAATCGGCGGGCAGTGAAGCTGTAGTCGTCGAATCAGCTAACCTCATGTCACGATTCCTTTCTGAAGCCTTTGCGCATCTGTAAGTTGCTTCGATGGTTGCAGGTTGTGAGTGCTTTGTGAGCGGCTAACGCTGTCTCCAAATTCGTGTAACAACAAATGAGGCACTGCAATGGCAGACAACCCGATAAACAATGTTTGCAGCACAGGCGATCGCTCGCCGCTTGCAATCGCCATCGTTGGATCGTGAAGGAACCAACCAATCATTGCGGTTCCAGCAATCGCACTTATCGACAGAGGGAGCGTTGCTTTAGCAAACTGTAGGTTGCTAAGTCGCTCTTGTCGTTGGAGTTTGCGTAGTCCTTGAAGGGAGTGCCACGCGCAAAAATAGATCGTAAAAGACAATAAAATCGGCGTAAAAGCACTAATCGCCGACGTTGCAATCGGCACCCAATGCACTACGTCACTTGGGGCTTTCAGAAGAGTTTTGGCCACAAAGACCGCGGCAATTGGAACAAGAAACAGGCTGAACCATTGTGCCCACTGAACAATTTGTTGAGCATCAGCGGTCTCTGATGTTGGGATAACCAAGCTGATAAGATGACACATTTCGTCCGAGCGAAGTACCGATGGGATCCAGATAACGAGACCTCCCACGGCAAGACTTCGAAGATGCGAGATAGCTTCTTGAAGACAGTTAATCGGTAGGTTGTAACTCTTTGCTTCATGCTCTTCTTTCTCATCTTCGCGGCCGAAATGCCAAGCTGAAGCGACAAAGAACACGAGTACCGTCAGAATTGGAAAAGCGATCCAAGCTGCCGCGAAGCCAATGGCGACAGCGAAATATAAGCCGAAAAACACCATCCACCATCGGTTAGAAAAACGACGCGACAGCAAACGCCTGCCACACCAATGGTCCAATCCGCCATGTGGAACGCCGATAATCGCGACTGATAAGGCGGCGATCACAGCAAGTGCTTGCCAGTCCGGTGCCCCAAGAATGACCACGCCGCCAATCGAGGCAATGCAAATCGCAATGTAGATGGAAGCGAGTATCATTCGAGCACCGGAAGTAACAAACTAAACATCTGCTATCGCAACCGCTCGTTATCAAAAGCGGCCGCGAGACCCAATACATCAGCCACTACGCGACAGCTGGTGTTCCTGCTGTTTCGCCGATCACATAGCCTTGACTACCTTTGCTCTTCGCTCGAGCAATAAAGTAGATCAGCAAGCCAAATCCGGCTTTTGCAGTCATGTCAGCTATCGCGTACCCGACTTGCAACGCAACGATGCCGGATGGATCAACGTTGCCGCCTGCTTTCGCTTCCAGAGCAGTCATCGTTCCACCAAGTGCGTAAGCTATCGGATAAACGGCCCAAGTGATGAGTAGTACCAAGCGTGCGATCTCGATCAACTTGCGTGCAGCGACTGGTTGCGTATCAAGCGACTTCGTTAGCTCGACCCAAAGCACAAATAGGATGTAGAAGAATGGGATCGACGAAAGTGCTCCCCACATGACACGTGCGGCCCAACCTTCGGGGCTGGATATGACCTCACCAGGATATCCCAGTGCAATCATCAGAGCGGCCGCGACTACCAATCGGGTTAGAAGCGATGTTGCTTTTCCTGCTTGCAATCGCAAGACAGCAACCAGTTCAACCATGAGCAACGGCACGGTTAGGATCCAGTCTGCGTAACGATAGAAATCGTTGAATGCCGCCCCCGAGCCTTTGTAGCCTCCTTCGGCTAAGACGAACGCACCTTGCCACGAGTGACGTATCATGAAGTAGTGATAACATGCGATTGAAACCACCAATCCGCTGACCAGGAGTGCAGGTCGGTACGCCTCATCTACCGATTGCCTTGAGAGGAACAAGAAAATAGCCGCCGCACCCATGGTGGCGACCGTCATGGAAAAAATGTTATCCACGATGGAGTACTGAAAGACCGACAAGTCAGGCATGCCTGCGGCCAGCACCGAAATCGATTCGAGCATTGGAAAACCCTTTGAGTGAGAGAATCGAAACTTTCCCATAGGGGAAACCGCTTCCCCAAAATGGGTGTCCGGTATGGCAATCAAAATCTACCAAAAGTACCGGCGTAGCATTGTGCGTTGGTGTCAAGGTGATTTACGATCCCGTTGGGTGTTTTTTGTGGGAAATTAATTGGTATTCAATTTTTTCAAGACAGTTTTGAAGGTTTTTAAAAGGTTTGCCTGGGGATGTTAGGCTGAGAACTTTGACAGGTTTTCTCTTTTGGCTAAAATTTGGGATCCTGGTTGAATCCGCCAAATCTATCACCTCTATGACTACATCTCGCACTCTCTCAACTTCAGAATTCGCGAGAGCACTGGGGCTCAGTGAGTCATCTGTCCGTCGGTTGACCGACGCTGGCGACTTGGGGGTACATCGAACGCGAGGCGGCCATCGACGCATCCCCGTCTCGGAAGCGATTCGCTATGTGCGAGCTACAAACGCCAATCTGGTCGAACCAGATTTACTGGGAATGGGCCGTGTCTTGGATCAAGTAAAATCCGGGAAGCCAGTTGAAGACATGGTTCGAATACTGGAAGAAGGGCACGCCACCGCAGTAATCGGTTTGATGCAGTGGTTAATTGCTTCCGGGATGAGCATCGCGGAATTGTGCGATGGTCCGATTGCTCTTGCGTTGCGACATATTGGTGAACGGTGGCCACATGACAAGCGGGCGATCTTTATCGAGCACCGCGCGACGATCCTTTGCGGAAGAGCTTTGAATCAGTTGCGTCTTTCGATTGGATCTCCTGATGATGAAGCTCCTAAAGCTATCGGGGGAGCCATGACCGGAGATATGTATTTCCTCCCAACGCTAATGGCTTCCCTCGTGCTTCATGATGCCAGATTCAATGAAACCAATTTGGGCCCTAATACGCCTTTAGATGTATTGGCAGATGCTGTCGTAGATGAACAGCCAAAACTATTGTGGCTCAGTATCTCAGAACCATTGCGTAGCAACAGTCAGCGAGCAGAACTAATCAAGCTGGCCAAAGTAGCCGAACAGAACAGGACCTTTTTTGTTGTCGGAGGGCGACACACCGATGAACTTGCTTCAATAACTAAAGGTAACGACTCTCAGTCCAATCTCATCATCTGCAAATCAATGGTTGAACTTCGTGAGGTTGCCATACGGATCGCCAATTCGCTCGCTATTGAGAAGTGAGTCATAAAGTCGACTCATTTGTAGTCAATCAACATTGCTGCGGGATTAAGTACAGTCGAAAACGCTATCACCGAGAACAAACGTAAATTCTTGGAAACGAAGAAACTACTCGTCGACAACCACCGGCCCCTCCCCACTAGTAACTAGCAACTTACTTCTTACTTCTTACTTCTTATCAAACAGTTTCCCTGCCGAGTCTGCTTCGGGTTCTTCTTCCTCGTCGTCGGTTAGGTTGGGGAGGACCGATAGAGGGTCCAGCTGAATCAAGGCTGGAGCGGTTGATAGGATCGCTGCGAGGATTTGAGCTCCTTGGATCACCCACAGCACGATACCAGTTCCAAGGGCTGTGTTGACCATGTTAGTCGATGTGAAGAAGTTACCTTGACTGGTCTCTTGTTCCTGACGCTGCACGGGAGCCAGCGCGTCGGCTCGAGCCTGCGATTCTTGCTGAGCTCGAGTACGCTTGTCGGATGACACTTGTTGATTCTCCAGCGAGCCATCGGAGCCCGATGATTGTGCGATGCCCCCCAAGCGTGCACTGGAGAGCATGAGCACATCGACTTCCATCCCCTTCGATTCGCCACTCGCGCCCTCGCTAGGAGCCGCAGCGACGGTTGCAACTTCTGCGTTAGCCGCCGTGGCTGCCGATTGGGTCGGTGCTTCGGTGTTCGTTGGTGCCGTATTGGTATTGGCTGCCGTGTCTTGATTACCAGCTCCCGCCAGCGAGAGCTTCTCCGAGGAGGTAGCCGCTTCACTTTGAGATGAAGAGCTATTTCCGCTGGATGAACTGCTCGAACTGCTGCTGCTTCCAGAGCCGCCGGAGCCACCACCAGAATCGCCCGGAACGTTCAGAGGTGTAATCACAACAATCGTCACCGTGATCGCATCGGAAACCAGTTCCCCATCAGTTACGAAATACACAAACGTTACCGAACCAGTAAATGGAATCGGAGGAACATAAGTAAATCCGCCGTCCGCTCGAAGGACGAAACTCCCCAGCGAAGGACCGCTGATCAAGACGCTCGTCAACGCATTCCCATCCGGATCCCCATCATTAGCGATCACCCCAGTCAATCCGGTAGTGGTCAGCGTATCAATGTAGCTGGTCGAGTAGCTGTCGTTGCTACCGAAGGGCCGTTCGTTGACATCGCTGATGGCAATCGTAAAGTCCCGAGTCGATGTCGAACCGTCGGTAGAAGTTGCTTGGACGCGAATGACGTGGCTACTGGAGGCTTCGAAGTTCAGCAAGCTTCCATTAGCAACACTCACCAAACCAGACGCACTATCGATCTCAAACCGCCCACCGGCACTATCGACCAACGAGTAGGTGATAACGTTATTGGTAGCATCCGCATCGAACGCACTAGCCGTGATTCCAACCACCGTACCATTAGCCGAATTCTCCGCCACGCTATTAGAAGCCGAATTCATGTCCACAATCGGGCTCACATCAAACTCGTCGATATCTCCGAATTCGATCGTGCTGGTCATCGTCATCGTGCTCAAGTCGGCACTTGTAGCCCGAATCGTAATCGAGTAGCTGGCTGCTTCCTCACGATCGATCGCACCCGCAATCGTCACCACCCCCGTCAATGCATCGATCGCAAATCGTCCACCCGCATCATCGTCGAGTGTATAAAGAACCAAATTCGTCGTCGCATCCGCATCTGAAGCAAACGCAGTGATCCCCACTAGGGTCCCAATCGTCAAGTTCTCATCGATGAAATTCACCGTCGCATTGGAATCGACTAAGCCAGCCACATCGAATTCGTCCACGTCGACGATATTGATCGTGAAATTCTCTTCCGAGTAGGAGTTGTCAGCCGAGGTAGCCCGCACGGTGATTATTCGCGTTGATCCGTGTGATTCGCGGTCAATTCCCCCCGCCACAGTTACCACACCGGTCGTTGGATCAATTGCAAAGCGACCTTCGTCATCATCTGTTAGAGAATAGGTAATCGCATTGGTTGTCGCATCAGAATCACTTGCCAGGGCCGTGATACCCACGGTGGTTCCAATGCTCGCGTTTTCGGACACGGAATTCACGGAAGACACGGAATCGATTACTGGGGATACGTCGAACTCGTCGAGGTCGTTGATAGCAATAGTAAATGATTGAGATGCAGTGGATCCATCATCGGAGGTCGCTTGTACGGTAATCGATCGCGTTGATCCGTGTGATTCGCGGTCAATGCTTGCTGCGACCGTAACAACACCCGTGTTCGGATCAATTGCAAACAAGTTATCTACGTTGCTCGTCAGGCTATAAGTAATCGTGTTGGTTGTTGAATCGAGATCGAATGCATTTGCGGTGATACCAACCGCAGTACCAATAGCAAC
>JAIYDQ010000512.1 GCA_027487375.1 Planctomycetaceae bacterium | reverse complement strand
GGCCTCTCAGAACGACTATTTTCCTGAGAATTGCTAAGGATTACTTTACAGTTCCGGGGAACTGATGGCCTGCGACCGGCACACGGATCGTGTATAGACTCGTACGACAAGTTGCGTAGAGAGTCTTTCCGTCGGGTCCTCCGAATCCGCAGTTTGCCGGAATCTCAGGCAACTCGATTAACCCCAGATAATTGGACACTGCGTTTCCGACGCTTTGAATTTGTGGGGAATAAACTTGGATTCCAATGTCGGTAGTCACATAGAGGTTGCCTTCCTTATCCACTGCACATCCGTCGCCACCTTTGTTTCCGGCAGGATCTTTTTGACGCAGCTCACAAAATACGCGGCGGTTCTTCAGTACTCCCGGCGACTCAATGTCGAAGGCGATCAACTCTTTTTGAAGGCTTGGCACAACGTAAAGCGTTTTCTCATCCGGCGAGAGAACAATGCCGTTAGGAGCTACCAGATCGCTGCCGAGACGGCTAACAACTCCGCTTGCCGATCGATAATAGAAAGCCTCCACGGTTTGCGGCCATGGTTCAGGTGCCTTGTATCTTGGGTCCGTAAAATAAATACCACCCGTTTTATCGATCACAAGATCGTTACAAGCGTTAAATCGATTGCCTTGATAGTCCTTGGCTAGTACTCGAACGCTTTTCGAGTCCAAGTCGATGCCAATCAACTCACCATCCATGCGGCAAGCGATCATCTCTCCCTTGCCATCGATAGCGAGCCCGTTACAACTGCCACAGTTATCCATGAATACCGAAACATTGTTCGACGAATCAGATTTCATGATCCGATTGTTCGGGATATCGGTAAAGTAGACGTTCCCCTTGCCATCCGATACTGGTCCTTCCGTAAACTTGAAACCAGTAGCTGCCTTCAATACTTCGAACTTAAGCAAACCATCTGCTTGCTTGAAGATACTTGCTTGCTCCTGAGCCTCTGAGAGCGGTGCCAAAAATACCGTCATCAAAACGAACGCCAAATAACGGGCAATTGAGCAGCTCCCAAAGCATCGTTCACTTTTCATACTCACCTCCACCTTCGATACGATTTTGACCAACCACAATCAAATGACTAATTGAACAGCGTCAGGTTGAGTACGATAGTCGATCGCAACATGCTGGAGTACTGCCTTTAGGCGCCGAGCACCTTGGATTTGCGAAAAGCGGCTAAAGCCTGAACTCCAGCGCAATCCTAGCGCTGTCCAACTAATATCTGAGTATAAAGGTTTTTGCGCTGCGTGGAGCACCCCGTGCTTTCTCAGGCATTTGTTGAATCGAGATCAGACATTTCTGGCTGAATAGGATTACCCAAGTTGACGCACGCTTACATCCTGGTATCCATACTCACTTCCAGCGACGCTATTAACTTAACGTAGAATGATGTTCGCTTGAGCTACTTCCACGCTGCAAGATCATTACACTCCATCCTCTTATGGGCCCACTTAAACCATGAAAACACTCCTTTGCTTTCTGTCTTGCATGTCATTGGCTTTAGCTGCCGATGCACCTTTGAAGTTCAAAGACCCTAATCCGCAATCGTATCAGCTTACTGCTAAAGCGAGTGAGTTAGACCCACGTTGTCGACCGTATACGGAGATCGACAATATCTTTGTGTCAAAACCAGACAAATCCGGTAAGCCAGCGGATCTCCAAAACGCCAGTGTTGACACACGAGTCGCACCTCGCGGCCAACTGGTCATTTGGCTTATGGCACACAATCAAGTTCACGCCGACCTGCTGAACAGTTATGGCTTGCATTACATTCAAGTTTGGTACGCACGAGACTGGTTCTCTAAACTCAATACCGAACCGGCTGACGACTCACAGCACCTCGGAAACATCCGGCTCGAAGCCACGACCGGCATTGATGCAAGCAAGGCAGTTGATATTCCAGTAGCCGACAGCATGCAGGAACATGCTTATCAGTTCGTTAAGTCGCTCGCCAAGACCAACCCGCAAGGTCGCTGGGACACCTTCCTCAGCAAGGATGGCTCTACATTGAATTGGGAAAAGGTTATCGTTGCCGGTGCATCTCATGGTGCGACCTCTGCGGCGCGGTTCGCACTTCACCAAAGGGTTGGACGCGTGGTGATGCATTGCGGTCCTCGTGACAACCTCGATGACTGGCAAGCACTCCCGTCTGCCACACCGAAGAATCGCTTCTTTGGTTACAGTCATGTGTTGGATGGTGGGTGGACCGCGGATCACTACGAGCGATCGTGGTTACTACTGGGCTTGAACAAGTACGGCCCGATCGTAAACACAGAAAAAGCCAAGCCACCGTTCGGCAATAGTCGCAGGTTGATAACAGATGCAACACTCAAAGGAACACCTAAGGAGCAAGCCGACCGCGGTCACGGTTATGTCACTCCGAGTAAAGGTTCGCCTCGGGACGCAAATGGTAAATTCATTCAAGATGCAGTTTGGCGATACCTGTATACGTCTCCTGTCGACAAAGTTGGCAAACCTGTGGAGCCAGAACCTGACGTAAAAATGGATCAGCGAAAGAAATGATCGTCTTCTGTTGAGTCTATTTTGGTACTAGAAGGTCGTCCCAGCTGCATAGCTGAACTCGCTAAGTTTTTGGAATAGAACGCGGACGACACGAAGGAAAATCTGGATTTCATTATATTAGGCTCTAGGTCCAAACACGTAGTCGCGTCTCTCCGAGACGTGAAATTCCTGCGTCTCGGAGAGACGCAGCTACTTGCGATCAACTTTAGAAACAAAGCCTCGTGTAGTCCGCGAGATCCTTGTCCAATTCATTACGCGTGGCTCACTCAATCTTGCATCAGTTTACGTGGGATAAACGCTGAATTTTTTGTCAGAGTCGGCTCTCTTATAGGTAGCCATGATAGATTAAAGCCATGAAAATCCTTCAGTGTACTTTTGATCGTCATGCAACGCAGATCCTCGAAATCTTCAACGAAGTCATTGATACCTCGACTGCGCTGTTCGATTACAAGCACCGCACAACAGAATCAATGGCCGCTTGGTTCAAAGCGAAAGAGATCGGAAACTTCCCAATTGTTGGTGCCGAGGACGACTCTGGGCGTCTGATGGGTTTTGCAAGCTACGGAACATTCAGAGCATGGCCAGCCTACAAGTATTCAGTAGAACACTCGGTATATGTTCATAAGGATCATCGAGGACGAGGCTTGGGACGCAGGCTCTTGTCGGAAGCGATTGCAGTTGCGCAACAGCAGGAATACCACTTATTGGTAGGCTGTATAGAGTCTACTAACACTGGCAGCATCGCACTTCATGAGTCGCTCGGGTTTACCCACGCAGGAACCTTACGTGAAGCGGGGTTTAAGTTTGGGCGGTGGTTGGACGTTGCCTTCTATCAACTCATCCTTAAAACACCAACGCACCCCGGAGACAACTAGAGCAATTCTAAGGTAGCAGTAGCTAATCAGATTTCGGTAGGATAGGCTTCCAGCCTGTAGATAGCAAATGCGACTGGCTGGAAGCCTATCCTACAACTGGTCATTATGCTCAATCGGTAGCTACATTATCCTAAGAATCGATCTAAGGATTGGTTTAAGAATCTGTAGAGCCAAGCTCGCTATTCCGGATGCAATATTTGGACCCTATTCTCGCTTTTGGAACTAAGCTACAGCGCCACCTAAGAATGTAGCCTCTACTTTTTCACTCGTACATTTCTCTCTCGCGGATCTTGTCAACTTGGAATAGCGGAGCGACTATTTTGCAACCATCATCGCCTTCAGCTTTCCAAGTCCACCGTCGATTCCGAGGACTTGACCAGTGATCCAAGATTGTTCTGGTGATGCAAGAAACAGGATTCCGCGAGCAACCTCGTCACTTTGCCCAAAGCGTCCCAGTGGATGCATCGTCAGCGATGCCTCTGCGGCGCGTGGCTGCTTCCATATTCGCTCGGTCATCGGCGTTTCAACGAGGCCCGGGGCGACAGCATTGACGCGAATGGATTTTGCCGCATAGGTTGTGGCAGCGGACCTTACCAATCCTTCAATGCCGCTCTTACAAGCCGCGATCGCTTCGTGATTGGAGAGGCCAATCGACGCTGCTGCTGAACTAAGCAAAACGATAGATCCACCACCCTGAAACATTCTTGGGGCGGTTGCGCGAACTAAACCGAATGCTGAAGAAAGGTTGGTGCCCACTGTGTTATCCCAATCAGCCCGGCTTGTGAGATGCGCTGGTTTCAACAGTACCGAACCAGCAAGATTCACCGCTGCATTGATAGCCCCAAGCACCGATTCTGCCTTTGCGACAGCAGCATCCAACTGCTCCCAATTCGACGCGTCGGCGACCATAAAATCAAATCCAGTCTCGTTGGAAACGGCCTGAAGCCTTTCTTCGTTGCGTCCAACCAGAAACGCGCGGCCACCCGCGGCGGCAATTTGCGAGCACAACGCTCGTCCTATACCTCCACCAGCACCAACCACAACACAAGATAGAGATGAAACTTGAGAATGGGTCATTTTCTGTAGTCTTTCCGTTAAGCCAAAGCTTCTTCCTTTCGAGAATCCCAGATTTCGCGATTTTCGACGGCGATGAACGATACAGAGATATAGCAGCCAGGCAAGCCGTGGGTGACTCGGAAATGATTTGTCGTTACGATATGACCGAAAATGATGGTAAACCTTGAGCATGCCCTCGGTGGCCGACGCAACGAAACGCGCGAACTGAAGGTCCACGTCGATATTCATTTTGACGAGTTTTGTTTTGACTAATTGTTAATCCTTATGTCCCTGCGAGAAAGATTCTGAGCATTCCCCGATGCTACCTGGATACAACTCTTATCTTGAAAGCGAGAATCGTCGTCAGGAAGACCGCAAAGCGCGCGAGTACCTTTCCGAGCGACTCCAAGAATGCAAGGCTGATTTGCAATCGTATGTCAAAGGCCGCTTGGCTGCCGGCGATCTCGATTCGGTCCTAGCAGGCGAAAAGCTAAGAGAGCAAATCAACCATATTCAATCGAAAACACTCGCGGCTTTTGAAGGATACTCGGCCAAATTTGAATCGCGAAAAATTGATGCCGAGGTCCTTAAGCGAATAGCCGACTTCGATTCTGATCTAGTCGCAGTCGTCGATCGGCTTCAACAGCAAATCCTCCGTCGCGATACGGCCCATCAAGAAGTTGTCTCGGCCACGACGAAGCTGGACTTTGATAAAGCTTCGCAATGGGTGTCGATGTATCTTGACCGCTTCGATAAAAGAAACCAACTGCTCGCCAAATGATACGACATATCTATCTGATCGGTTATCGTGGCAGTGGCAAGACAAGCGTTGGCAAGGCTCTTGCCTCCATGTTAGGCTGGCCGGTGATCGACAGCGATGACAGGGTCGAATTGAATGCGGGGCGGTCGATTCGTGAGATTTTTGAGAAAGACGGCGAGAGCGGGTTTCGTGCTTTGGAATCAGAAGCAATTTTATCGCTTTCCAGTCTCTCACTTCCCCACATTTTGTCACTCGGTGGAGGAGCGATTCTGCGTCAAGAAAACAATGAGATCATTCATCAGACGGGATATGCCATCTGGTTGAAAGCCTCCGCTTTAAATCTTTTCTCGCGCATAAACGCGGACAACAAAACGGCCGATCGAAGACCTGCATTGACTAAGCTCGCGGGACTCGACGAGATAAACAAGATACTCGCGATCCGCTCGCCAATTTATGAATCTGTTTCCGACTATTCTGTCGATACCGACAATCGTGCGACATCTGAAATTGCTGAAGAAATCTTTCGATGGTACACGCATCAAGAATCGAAAGAGTCACGATAATGGATTGGTGGATAGGTTTATCGATGGAAGTACGACTGACTGCGATTGTCGTACTAGGTGTCTTGGTAACACCATTGCTTAATTGGGCGATCTACAACGCAGCCTATTTTCCGCTGCCGATCAGTCCCTGGAACCGCAAACGCTTTCGGGATGTCGTACGCAAGCACTTCCAGGAAATTCAGCTGCAGTCAGCAACGAAAGAAGTTGATCAAAAGAACAAAACTAAACATAAGACTTCCAATTCGAAGAGTGATCGTTCCAGCACTCAACGTCCGGTTCTAGTTTCAGAATCGACGATCCTAAAGCCACCAATCTCAAGTCGTATCCCGGTTTTCGGATGGCTTTGCTTGACTCATGAAGATCCGGTGTTTGGGGCTCGATTCTGGTTACGGCCGATGCTTATTGAGCTCCTATTTCCAATCTTTCTTGCATGGTTGTATTACTACGAGCTTACTGGCGGTTTGTTGCCACCGCTTGCATGGCCTTTGGTTCCAAAGCTTCAGGAGTCATTACACGTTCAATATGTTTCACACGCATTATTATGTTGCTTCATGTTAGTTGCCACATTCATTGATTTTGACGAGCGAACAATTCCCGATTGGGTGACTATTCCAGGTACCCTTTGCGGGCTACTTTTGACGACGTTATTCAGCCTCTATGCACCGGTTCATTTATGGACCTCGGCCGTGGACGAGGCAACAAAGAGTTGGCCGACTATTTTGGATTGGACGTCACCATTTCAAGCGTTCGATTCAATACCATCGCTTCAACAACTCCTACTTGCGATGATGTGTTTCGCGGTGTGGTGTTTCGCAATTTCTGATCGACGAGTCCGACTGCGCCGTGGCTGGAAGAAAGCAATTCAATTTTTCTTTGCTGGGCTTGTAAGACGTCCTATGTGGAAGCTGATTTTATCGATCTTGCTTTTGGGCGAGTTGCTTATAGCTGTCGGTTGGAGTTTTTTGCCGCATGATTCCTGGCGAGCGTGCATGAGTAGTTTGGTTGGAATGGCAATCGGGGGAGTGTTGGTTTGGGCTGTCAGAATTGTTGCAACGACCGCGATTGGCATGGAGGCTTTGGGGTTCGGTGACGTAACATTAATGTTTATGGTTGGTGCATTTCTTGGATGGCAACCGACGTGGATCGCTTTCTTTTTAGCGCCGATGGTTGCTATTTGTTTTGTAATCATCCTGTATTTTGTTACTGGGGATAATCAACTTCCGTTTGGGCCGTATCTTTGCGTTGGAACACTCCTTACTCTGCTTGGTTGGGATGCCTTGTGGAACGTGCGAATGCAAACCATGATCGCAGTGATCGGTATGGAGATGTTGGTTTTGTTGGTGCTCGGACTCCTATTGATGGGCCTGATGTTATGGGGTTGGCGTGCCGTCAAGATTAAGTTTTTGGGTTTGTGATCACCAAATTGGGATTTTTGGGATTTGTCGATGAGTTTTGATATCAAGCGACTTTTTCTGCGAGGTATCGAAGCGACATGGTGTCGCGAAATTGGCCATCAAGAGTCGGTCGATTCAGCAACCCTCGCATTACGTGACGCTTTTGAGAACGCTAATTCGTCGGCAATCGTAAAGGAGCTTGTCCAAGGACATGCCGTAATCGAGTCCAAATCGGGTTTACCCGATCGCATCGTAGGGCGTTGGCTACCGCGTTGGCCGAGTTTGGTGGACGTGTACGTTGATCGCGTTTGGAAACGCCTGCCTGACGACTGCTGTCGAATCTATTACAATCATCCCAAGAGTTGCCCGAATTATACGATTCTGGCTTATGCATGCTCCGGGCGTCGTACCTCTCTCGCGACGTTGAGGGCCGGATTAACGATTTTGGAAGAGATCGCTATACTCATCGGCAATCGAGCGATCGTCTGCCAATCGACCAACCCGCGAATTGGCAACCGCGTTTTGAAACATTTTGGATATGTTCAACACGTTCCCCACTTGAAGGGACGTCACTATATCAAGCGATTCGATAGACAATTTTGAAACCAACGACTTTTGACAGATAACTCAAAGCTAGAAGCAAACAACATGTCGGATACTCGTCTCGACTCGTCGGAGCCTTGGGCATCTGCACCTTGGGTACCCGCATCATGGAACAATTCCACGACGACTACCGCAGAACATGAACGGCTCAAAGCAGACAAAGCTCGAACTGCGAATTGGAAGCGGTGGGGGCCTTATCTTTCCGAGCGTCAGTGGGGAACGGTTCGCGAAGATTACTCGGAGAACCAAGAAGCTTGGTTTCACTTTCCGCACGATCATGCGCGATCGAGAGCTTATCGTTGGGGCGAAGATGGATTGATGGGCTTGTGTGATCGCGAAGGCCGATTGAACTTTGCGTTTGCATTTTGGAATGGCCGTGACCCAATGTTAAAGGAGCGGCTGTACGGGGTTCCAGGCCCCGAAGGCAACCACGGTGAAGATGTCAAGGAATGTTACTTTTACTTGGATTCGACGCCGACACATACCTACATGAAGGGCCTGTACAAGTATCCCCATGCAAGGTTTCCTTACGAAGACCTGTCTGACACCAACAAGAGACGCTCGCGAAAGGAAGGCGAATACGAGATCATCGACACAGGGGTCTTCAACAATGGGGCATATTTTGACTGTGAAATCGAGTACGCCAAAGGATCTCCAGATGACCTTCTCATTCGCCTTCGCGTTCACAATCGCGGAACAGAACCACAAACCATTCACGTGCTGCCGACACTTTGGTATCGCAACGTTTGGGTCTGGGGTTGTGAGCACGAAGGATGTACCGCGAAACCGCGAATGAAGTTGACGAAAGACAAGACGGTCGCGTTAGATCACGAGACACTCAATAAGTTTACCTTCCGCTGCGATGACATCTTGGACCCATCCACTGGTGCGAAGATCGAGCCGATCTGGCTCTTTACGGAAAACGAAACAAATCCTCAACTCCACCCAGGCTTGCCGACTTCCGGAAATTTTTTCAAGGATGCATTTCATCGGTACGTAGTCAGCGGGGACTTGAAGGCCGTTGACCTTCGCAATTTTGGAACCAAATGCTCTCCGTATTTCATGGCTGTCGTCAAACCGGGCGAACCATTGGAAGTGCGATGCAGGCTAAGTGCCGAGGGTCTCGTTTCTGACGAAGAGGCATTTGGTGCAACTTTTGACCAAGTATTCAAAGACAGGCTCACCGAAGCTGACGAGTTTTATGATGCAACGATTCCCGACTCACTGACGGCAGAAGAAAGGAACATATCTCGGCAAGCATATGCAGGCCTGCTGTGGACAAAGCAGTTCTACCACTACATCGTTGCGAACTGGATCGATGGCGACTCCAATTCGCCGCCAATTCCAGCTTCTCGCAAGCGTGGCCGCAATAGCGATTGGCATCACCTATTCAATCGAGATGTTATTTCGATGCCAGACAAGTGGGAGTATCCGTGGTACGCCGCTTGGGATCTCGCGTTTCACATGATCCCTATGTCGCGAATCGATCCCGAGTTCAGCAAGCAGCAACTGATACTATTTCTTCGCGAATGGTACATGCATCCTAATGGACAGATACCAGCATACGAGTGGGCCTTGGGAGATGTGAACCCACCCGTGCATGCGTGGGCCTGTTGGGAGCTTTACCTAAACAGCGGTCCTCCGGGGCAACGTGATCGAGAATTTTTGTCGCGTACATTTCAAAAGCTACTGCTGAACTTTACTTGGTGGGTAAACAGAAAAGATACTCGTGGAGAGCATGTTTTCAGCGGTGGATTTCTTGGCTTGGATAACATTGGTGTTTTCGATCGATCTAAGCCTCTCCCTGGCGGCGGGACGCTCGATCAAGCCGATGCAACTGCGTGGATGGCGTTCTTTTGTGGGACCATGCTCCAAATGGCACTGGAACTGGCAGAGGAAAATCAAGCATATGGCGATATGGCAAGCAAGTTCTTCGAGCACTACGTAGCGATCGCCGAGGCAATGAACACGCTTCATGGAACAGGTCTTTGGGAAAAAGAAGATGGCTTCTATTACGACCATTTGTTTCGGGATGGAAAAAGTATTCCGATGCGAGTCCGTTCCCTGGTCGGCCTGATACCTCTTTGCACTGGTGTCATCCTTTACGAAGAGACGATCAATAAGCTGCGTGGCTTTCAAAGACGGATGAATTGGTTTCTCAAGTACAAGCCAGAGATGTCAGACCAAATGACATATCTCGAAAGACTTTGCCCGAAGACACAAAGCTTCGGGATGAGGCTACTTGCAATTCCGTCGATCGATCAGTTTAAGAAGTTGGTCAGCTACCTCGTCGACGAAGCGGAGTTTCTTTCCCCCTACGGAATTCGCTCACTGTCAGCCATTCACGCGGAGAAACCATTTGTGTTTCAACATGCCAGTGGTACCGAATCGGTTGCATACGTACCGGGCGAGAGCGACAGCTACATGTTCGGAGGCAACAGCAACTGGCGCGGACCCGTTTGGTTCCCTTTGAACTTTCTTATCATCCAAGCCCTTCGCAAGTACCACGAGTTTTACGGAGATTCGCTTACTGTCGAGTGCCCCACCGGCTCTGGAGTTATGATGAACCTCCACCAATTGGCCGATGAGATCGAGCGACGTTTAGTCTCAATCTTTAAGGCGGATGAAACGGGACGTTTGCCTTGCCACGGTGATAGTAAACTTCACCAATCGGATCCTAATTGGAAAGACTTGCCTCTGTTCTACGAGTACTTCCACGGTGATAATGGATCTGGCCTCGGCGCTAGCCACCAAACCGGTTGGACCGCACTTGTCGCGACGATGCTTGATCACATGGCGTCAAAAAGAACATCGTAGAGTTTAGAATGTTTTGATCAAAACGCCTGTCGCTGCTACACTTATTTGGTAATCAAAAACTAAAGTTAGCATCGATCGCTTCACAACGACCACCGCATGGTTAGTCAAAACAATACAGCCCGAGACAGCTTTTACTCACTTTCCGCGCGACGGATCGATGGCTTCGAGGAATCCATGGACCGTTATCGCGGGAAATGGATCGTGGTAGTGAACGTTGCAAGCAAGTGTGGATTTACGCCGCAGTATGCGGGTCTGGAAAAGCTATACCAAGACTTTCGAGACCGCGATTTTGTGATTCTCGGTTTTCCTTGCAATCAGTTTCTGGGCCAAGAGCCAGCCTCCGAGCGCGAGATCCTCGAGTTCTGTTCTACTCGTTATCAAGTAAGTTTCCCGATGTTTTCCAAGGTAGAGGTAAACGGCCCCTCTACGCATCCGATTTATAAGTTCTTAAAGCAGCAGGCCCGTTCCTGGATGGGATTACAGCGAATTGGCTGGAATTTCACTAAGTTTCTGGTTCACCCAGACGGGATGACCGTCGAGCGTTTCTCGCCGACTACCTCTCCAGCGGCGATTGGCAATCGGTTGACATCGCTGATGGGTGCTCCCGTCTAGCCCGGCAAATAGGTTTTGTCTCCAGATAGCGGCGACGAAATCCCCGAATTGGCAGGCATCCGAAAATTCCTAACTGCCGGAACTATCGGAATTATCTGCGCTTCTTACAAAAGAATCGACTGTTCCGGACATTGCCCGAAGCGATTTCCAGATGGTTGATATAGAATTAGGGACGTCGGAACGCATGGCCCCTGAGCGGCAGGAAATTTCCTCTCCGGGGTTTTCGGGGAGAGGAAACACTCGAAACCATGCATTTCGAATCATTGAGGAGGAACCGCTTTTTGGAAATTGAATCGGTATGAGCTTAACAAACTTGAACAACTCTGAATCATCTTGGTCACAAGGTAGTTCGATGGGACAGAACTCGTCTCAAGGGATTGGCATGGGAGTGCAGTCTCAGGGCATTGACTGGGTTGCCATGCTTTGGCGTTGGAAATGGCTGCCAGTACTCGGAGCCATTATCGGCATTTCGATTGGCGGATTGATTTGGGTTCAGCTACCAACACAATACATGGCGCGAGCACTGATTCAAGTCGTGAACCCACAGAGCAATGGGATCCCGATGGTCAGCCTAGATATGGGAGACAGCAAAGTCAGTAACCGAAGCGACGACGTCGTAATCATTTCTAGCAAAGCGGTGATGCAAAACGCGATTGAAATAGGCCGCTTGGAACAGAATTCCAGAGTACTCGACCTTAAGGTCGAATCGTTAGTCGAATGGATTCGCGATAAGGATCACTTGAGTGTCAAACCGGGTACGAAAGAATCGATAACAGACATTGTTCAAATTGACTTTACGTGTGAAGACGCCGAGCTAAGTGCAGAAGTTGTCCAAGCGATCGTCGCTGGATATGAACGATTCATTGGCAAAGAATCGCAAAACCTCAACACTGAAGTTCTCGAAAAACTTGCAAAGTTCCGAGAGGAATTGGACACGAAATACCGTCAAGCGAGAACCGAATACCTCAAGGTCCAAAAGGCCACTCCGTTGATCTTCAACGCAGGTGAAGCACGCGACCCGTACGCGGAAGCGTTAATCAACTTGAACGCAAAGATCGCTGAAAACAGCTTAAAGGCCAGCGAAATCGAGTCGGCATTGGAGCAAGTTGTCGAGGCTCAAAAGGCTGGTCGTCCCCTGGATACGGTCCTCCAAACTCTCGCGAGAATAAGCAAGGACCAAGTCATGAGTCAGCAGAAAACCGCTGTAGAACAAATGACAATCAGTGGGATGCTAGATCGCGGCACCGATGCGGAGCAAATGCGGATCAACAAGCTTCAACCATTGGAAATCATGCTCCGTGTCCAGACTGAAAACTTCGGTGACGGGCACCCAACCGTGACCCGAATTCAAAAGGAAATTGAAGGGGTTAAGAAGGGGATTGCTGAGATTGAAGCTAGAGAAGCCGAACGCAGGTCCGCAATGCTGGCCGAACTGGAAGACTACAATTTAAAAGCAGTCCCAGTAGAACAACGTTTGGCTTCAGCGGTCGGATCCTTGAATGAAGAACTCCAAGCAATCAAGATCGGCAACGCAAAACTAATTGCACTTGCCGCCCAGAATCAAGCGAAAAGCAAGGAGATGCAAAACGCATATGCGGAACTCGACTTGCTCAAGAACGAAATGGAATCGCTCAATGACAGTTCGTTCGAACTCAAGAAAGCTCTCGAACGACTCGACATGGGAAGTGGCTACGGCGGAAAGACGATGAAGCGGCTCGAGATACCTCAGATCGGTGCTCCGGCTGGGCCATCCATGTTCAAATTCCTTGGACTTGGTGCGTTTTTTGGAATGTCTGCCTTTCTTGGACTGGCCTACCTCTTGGAACTTGCGGACCGGTCTTATCGCGGCCCAGAAGAAGTTGCGAACGATCTCGGCGTTCCCATCCTTGGACATATCCAATTGTCAAATCTCACCCGTAAAGATCGGAAGGACGAGAAAGTTGACTTGTCCATGGTCACGTTTCACAAGCCAAAGTCGACTGCCGCCGAAGCATTTCGAGGTGTTCGCACAGCTGTCTACTTTGGCAATCACAGTGGCAATTTGAAGGTAATTCAAGTTACCAGCCCTGTTCCTGGAGATGGTAAGTCGACAGTCGCAGCAAACCTAGCTTCAACGATTGCGCAATCCGGAAGAAAGACACTTCTTCTGGATGGCGACATGCGACGTCCACGCTTGGCAAAGCTTCTGGGAGCGCGCGAAGACATCGGACTGACGAACATCATGGCTGGGAAAATGACGATTGAAGAAGCGACGCAGTCAACGAGCATCCCCAATTTGGATATCTTGACTTGTGGTCGTCGTCCCGGTAATCCAGCCGAACTACTTTTGAGCGACTCGTTCTTCGACATTATTCGTGAACTCCGCGACAAATATGACTTCATCATTATGGATACCCCGCCGTTGCTAGCGGTGAGTGATCCGGCCAATGCCGCGGCGACCGTGGATGCAGTGATTCTCACACTTCGGCTCAGAAGAAATCTGAAGCCCCTTGCATCACGTGCCGCTCAAATGCTCCAGGCAGTCAACGCAAACCTACTTGGCGTTGTTATCAACGGCGTGACGGGAAAGGCTGGCTATGGATACGGCGGTTATCGATACGACGGAGGTGGATATTCGTCCAAGGGGAGTTATGGTGGGTATGGCTACGGTGCAACTTACGGATACGGGGACTACTACTCTGGTTCAGATACACCCTCAGGTACTCGTACGAGGGTCAGCAGTGGCGTAGCAGCAGCAATAGAAAATATAGAAAAGGCCTAAACCGCTTCGATGACCGAACAAGAATTCTTAGAGCACTACCAACTTACTCGCAATCCATTTGCGGATGAAGACGCACAAACAGATGCGGTCTTCAAAGAGTGCTGTATCGAACAGACCTATCACCCTGCATGGAGTAAGGTCTATGGCGATCCAAGTGAGCCCGCGACCGCCATCGTACTCGGCCCTAAAGGCGCTGGAAAAACGGCAATGCGATTGCAAATCGTAAAGCAACTCCAAGCCTACAATCTTTCACACCCAGATAAACGCGTTTTCTTCATTCAGTACGATGATTTCAATGCGTTCCTTGGCCCGCTACAACAAAGCCTACCGCAGCGATATCGATCGAACCCGGATCGCATTCTGCAATCGATCCGAAAATGGGATCATATGGATGCGATACTTTGCCAATCGGTTACAAGTCTTGTCGACCGTATTCTGAAGGCGAACGAAAAACGCCAGAGTGATCAAGGGATGGACATTGACCTAGGGAAGTTAGCCAAACTGGACCGCGGTCAGAAGCGAGATGTGCTTCTTTTGGCTGCGGCTTATGATCAAGCGCATGCTGGGAGTTTTCAGTCTAGATGGACGAAGCTTCGGAAAACGCTCCGATACGGAAATCTTTCGACATGGACTTTTTGTATCATCGCTATTGCAGGAACGATTGTCAGTTCGCTTATTGGTTATGCTTTAATCGCAAGTAATGCCACGACAGGACGCACGGCGATCTCACTCGCAATCGCGCTCATTTTCCTTAGTTGGCTACCTTACTTTGGTCGCTACATTCGACACTCTTGGATGGCACTAAAGCTCAAAAAGAATATCCGAGTCGGTCGTCGTGATATACCGGCATTAACGAGCGTATTGATGGAAATACCTTCAAGCGATCTTGCAGCACAACCGCTTCCGATGTCCCAGCGTTCCGACGACCGATATGCGATGCTTGAAAAACTCCAATCGCTTCTTGGCTCGCTCGGGTTTCCTGGACTGATTGTAATTGTTGATCGTGTCGACGAACCGGACTTGGTAAATGGTCTTCCGGAAAGGATGCAAGCTCTCGTATGGCCGCTTTTGGACAATAAACTTCTGAAACACCCGGGCCTAGGGTTTAAACTACTTCTTCCAAGCAATCTTTTATACTTCCTGGACAGAGAGTCGCGTGAATTCAACGAGCGAGCGCGGCTGGATAAACAAAATTTGATCAGAAACTTTGACTGGACGGGAGAAGCTCTTTACGATTTATTGGCAGCTAGATTGAGAGCCTGCTCGACCTCGAAGGATAGCCCTGTTCTACCGAGTGCCCTGGTGGCGCCCGCGATTTCGGAACAGCGACTCCTTTCCGCGATGCAGTCGTTGCGAACACCACGATCCTTGTTCAGATTCTGGTATCGATTGCTGGCCGAGCATTGTAAACAGCATCGCTCCAACTCGCCGTCGTTTACGATCTCTAGTGAGTTATTTGAATCAACCCTCGCGGTTTATCAAAGTGAAGCAAGCATGGCGACATCGCTCAATTAAACTAGGTTCTGGTACTCGTGTTGTTTGAAGATTATGAGCTCTATTTTTCGGTCGAGTTATTCCATGAAACTCCTCTCTGCAAAGTTGGTAAAGAACTTGTTTAAATCAGATGCGTCCGATAAATCTTTGCGTCACAGCACGACTCGATTCTTCGCAGCCGGGCGTTGCGCGTTGGCATCTGCAATAGCGTTCACCTTCTTGGGTGAGATAGCCTTTTCGATTGACAGCTTGCCTAACGATGCAGAGGCGAATCAGCTCGGGCTCGTTATCAGGTGGCAAGCACAATCGCAAAGAACAGCAATTGGTACAGGCAAGACTGGAATGGTTCTCTGGCCATCGAAAGACAAACGCGAGGGCTTTATTGTAAAAGTGGGGGATCGCGAAGTCGCTCGAATTGACGCCAATCAAGTCGATCGAGAAGCGGTCGAAAAGCTTGTATTCGCTGAAAAACGTGTCGCAAAGCTTCCCAAACTTGGTATCCAAGCGGCAGAGGCTCAAGCCAATCAAATTGCAAAGTACTACAAGGACCTCAAGAGAACCGCTACTGTTAAGCCATATGATGAAACATTAACCTACTTGGTTACTGCATCACGAGACGGAGCCGTCGAAGGCTTCGATGCAGAGTCAGGAAAGATTCTTTGGTCGACTTCCATCGGCGATTACACGTTGCCAACTTATGGCCCGGGTGTGAATGATGACTTCGTCGCCGTATCTAATGGAAGCACCCTTTATGCGATGGACACAAGAACTGGTAAGCTTATCGGGCAGCGAAAGTTGAACGAAAGCTTGGCCGCCTCGCCACAACCAGTAAACAACAATATCTATTGTTCGACTTTGAGCAATGCAATCATCTCGATCGATGCGACCAATATTGCAGACTCCGTAATCACCAGCGCACGCTTTTCTAGCGGTGTCCCTTCAGCAGTAACACCGTCTCACAGTCGACTCTTTATTGCGTGGCCAAATAAGAATTTCATTTATGTGGCTCAATCAGGCCGATCAATCGCACTTTGGAGTCGTTTGGTAGGGCAGGAACTCTTCGTTGCATCACCTCAGGCAACAACAGACGGCTTCATCGCTGTCTCGTCAACAGGGATGGTTTATAGGATAAATCTATCAAGAACAGAATCCATTGTTTGGCGAGCCAACCTTGCTGCACAATGCACAACAACACCACTAGTTGCTGACGGAATGATTCTTGTCGTTACCGATTCCGGGTCGATGATTGCTCTCTCAGAAACCGATGGCGAACGGCTTTGGCTTGCCGAGGAAACTGCAATTGCGCAACCTTTAGCGATCACGCCAGAACGCGTCTACGCTCAACAAAAAGCGGGGCAACTAGTTGCCATCGATCGAAAGACAGGTAAGACTTATGCCCGAGTCGAACGAGCGTTTGCAACCGGGATGCATAATGACGTTAATGATCGGATAATTCTTGCCACAGAGTCGGGAGCCATGGTATGCCTGCACGAACCGGACGCCATTGAGCCTAGGCTAAATCGTCCAGCTGGTGCTGCCGCAGCAGAAGAGAAAGAACCG
>JAIYDQ010000478.1 GCA_027487375.1 Planctomycetaceae bacterium | reverse complement strand
TTCCGACGCGATATGCCTTCGCTTGATCAAGCCCTTGCAACACTCTTGGAAGATTTAGATTCTCGAGGTCTCCTCAAGAGCACATTGGTTCTTGTGAGCAGCGAGTTTGGCCGTACGCCCAAGATCAATCCCGAAGCAGGTCGTGATCACTGGCCAAAGGTTTTCAGTGTCATGGTAGCCGGCGGTGGTGTGAAGGGTGGTCTGGTTTACGGATCCTCTGACGCAACTGCATCCGAGCCCGATTCGGACCCAGTATCACCTGAAGATTTGGCAACCACGATGTACCACTTGTTGGGCATTGTTGCTGATAAAGAATTGATGGCTCCAGGGGATCGCCCCGTTGAAATCTGCGATGGCGGAAAACTCATCGATGGTATCCTCGCTTAGTTCCAATCCCACCTCCAAGCTCGGCTGATGACGACCTGAGCCGATGGCGCTAGCCACGGGTTTCGATTTTGCAAAAAATTTACCCAATAGCACCTAGGCCAGTGTCAGCGGCTCAGAACGATGCCCGCTTCCTCCCTCCACCTTTAATTTCCCACCGCGAAACCGAAGAGAAGCCCTACCATGCCAAGCAATACTCGAACCGCGAAGAGTCTGCTTCAAACGCGGACCTTCACTCAGACATTGTTGTTCTTGATATGTTGTGTCTCAGCGAATCTCGCTTTCGCAGCGAAGCCACAGGTCAGGCTTGTGAGCCCGCCAGGTTTACAGCGAGGAACAAGTGCGGAAATTGAATTGACCGGAACTCGCATCGGTGATGCAAAGCAGTTGCTGTTCTACACCCCGGGTATGGAAGCGACTTCCATTACTAAGGTCGACGACAACAAAATCAAAGTGATGGTGACTTCCGCAGCCGATGCGGGTTGCGAGCTTCATGCGTTTCGCGTCATCACGGCAACCGGAATTAGCAATCTACGTTACCTCGGTGTCTCACCGTTCCCAGCGGTTACAGAAGCAGAACCCAACAACGACTTTAAAGTACCTCAAGTCATCCCAATGGCGTCGACAGTCAACGGCGTTGTTCAATCCGAAGACGTTGATTACTTCGCTGTTGATGTTTCGAAAGGAACACTGATCACTGTTGAGCTAGAAGGTCTCCGCCATGCATACTTGACCAACTTCTTCGACCCATTTGTTGCGATTTTGGATTCCAATCGGTTCGAACTTGCAAGAAGCGACGACGCGCCTCTGCTCCAGCAAGATTGCGTTTGCTCCGTGGAAGCTCCCGAGGATGGTCGATACTGGATCGAAGTTCGCGAAAGTAGCTTTGGAGGAACCAACGAATCACTCTATCGATTGCACGTTGGCTCTTTTGCGAGACCGCTCGCAATCATCCCAAGTGGTGGTCAGCCAGGAAAGCCGATCCAAACAACAGTAATCGACACGCTGGGTAAGGCCTGGCAACAAACGCTAACGCTTCCGGCTGCGAATGCGACTCGTCATGGCGTCTGGGCCGCTCGAGATGGTCATGAGCTTCCCTCACCGAATCTAATTCGCGTCAACGATATGGAGAATGTGGTTGAGACTGAACCGAATCTCGATTACAAGACACTCCCGGTCCATGATAAATTCCCAGTCGCGTTCAACGGCTCGTTGCAGGTTCCTGGCGATCGCGATTATTTCGTGTTCTCGGCCAAAAAGGATCAGCTGCTCGACATTCGTGTTTACGGTCGTAGCATCCTTCGTTCGCCAATCGATGCCGTCATCAATGTTTTGAAAATGGATGGCAAGAACGTCGTCGGAGCAGATGACACCGGAGGACCTGACTCGACAGTCGCCTTTAAAGCTCCCGAAGATGGTAACTACGTACTGAGCATCCGCGACCACTTGGAAAACGGTGGCCCTCACTACGCGTATCGCGTTGAAGTGACTCCCCAATCTCCTTCAATCGAAGTCACTGTCGCCGAACAAGAACGTTACGTTTCTCAAACGGTCGAAGTACCTCGCGGAGGTCGAATGGCTTTCGAAGTGAATCTTGCTCGCAAAGCCATCTCAGGAGATGCACGCGTCGCTATCCCTGACTTGCCCGAAGGCATGACGCAATCTGAAGCTGCTGTACCTGCTGATTTGAATTCCGTTTCGGTGATACTCTCCGCGAAAGACGACGCTGCAAACACAGGCAAGCTTGTAGACCTTACCGCGAGCGTCGCTGTTAATCCTGAAACCACAGTTGTTGGACATCTATCACAACGCACTCAGATTATTCGAGGACAAAACAATGTCGATGTTTGGGGGCACGTCGCGGACCGTCTAGCGGTTGCTGTCGTCGATCCAATACCTTTCGATATTGTCGTGGAACAACCCAAGGTGCCGATCGTCCGCAACGGAACACTCCCGTTAAAAGTCCGAGCAATTCGTAAGGACGGCTTCAACAAACCAATTCAACTTCGCCTGCTGACCAAACCGCCTGGAATTGCGGCCTCTGGTTCGATCTCGATTGCCGCTGACAAGACCGAAGCTGAAATCCCCCTCACTGCCAACGGTGGCGCGGCAATGAAGACTTGGCCAATCACCGTGATTGCGTCGTCAGATCCGGGTTTTGGTACCGTTCAAATTGCCTCTGAATTCATCATGTTGGAAGTCGCCGATAAGCTCTTTGACTTCAAGTTCAATAAAACCATGGTCGAGCAGGGTAAGCCCGCGAAAATTGCGGTCGAAGTTGCACTCAAACGACCAACCGAAGGTACAGTTGAAGTAGAGCTGCTTGGAATCCCGCCTGGAACAGCCATCACGGCACCCAAGCAAACGGTCACAGGCGAAACGGCTCAATTGGTCTACCAAATGGACGTCGCCGCCGATGCCAAGCCCGGTAACCACAAGACAATCGTTTGTCGTGGCACAGTAACAAATGAAAAGGGAGTTATCTCCCAAACGAACGGGTCCATCGAGGTACAAATCGATGTTCCTTTGCCGGCACCTACAGCCAAACCTGTCACCGTGGCAGCGGCCGCTGCTCCAGCTCAGGCTGCACCAGCAGTCGAAAAACCGATGACTCGAATCGAACAGTTGCGAAAACTACGCGAGGAGAACAAGTAAATGAGACTCACCAAGACGTTTGACTATCGCCTTAATGCGCGAAATATTTTTGTGAGCATCGGTGTGTTATGCACTCTCGCCACCTACAGTTTCGCAGCGGACGATGTGCCGGCAAAAGCGGAACCATCTCCCGCAGCGGTCGCTCCAGTGAACGCAGATGCTCTTCCATGGGAGTCACTTGCAATCTATCCACCTGAGATTCATCTTGCTACCGACGTTGACTTGCAGCATGTGATTGCGGTCGCGACTCGCAAAGATGGAGTCACCAAGGATGTAACCAAGGAAGCCGAATTCGTCATTGACGACACCAAGCTCGTTTCCTGGAATGAACACACACTCCGTCCACTAGCCGATGGCAAGACACAGTTAACAGCGAAATGGAATGGCATGACCGCATCGAGCGGCATCGCTGTAAGCCAAGCGACCGTTCATCGCGATATCAGTTTTACACAAGACGTGATGCCCATCCTGACCCGAGCCAGTTGCAATACCGGTTCTTGCCACGGTGCTGCGCGCGGTAAAGACGGCTTTCGCATGAGCCTTTTCGGATTTGATCCTAAAGGTGATTACACACGAATCACCCATGAAATTGGAATTCGGCGGATCAATTTAGCAGTCCCAGAGCAAAGTCTCATGCTTCTAAAAGCAACTGGTGCCGTTCAGCACAGTGGCGGTAAACGAATTGAACCGGGCAGCCAACACTACAAAACGCTTCTCGCATGGCTCCAGGCTGGTGCCAAAATGGATGCGACTACGCCACCCAAAGTGGATCGCGTTGACCTGTACCCCAAGCAAGCGGTACTCGAAGGAGAAGGTTCCAAGCAACAGTTGGTTATCGTAGCGAACTATTCTGATGGTACGACTCGCGACATTTCAGACTTGGCTGCATTCACAACCAACAATGAGCGATCAGGAGCGGTCACCCCTGACGCCGTGGTTACCAGCGGCGTTCGAGGTGAAGCATTCGTGATGGCTCGGTTCGATACACATACAGTCGGAACGCAAGTGCTCGCGCTTCCGGCCGGAATCGACTACAAAGCCCCGCCACCAAGCGGCAATTACATCGACGAACTGGTCGCCACAAAGCTTGAGAAGCTTCGAGTGGTTCCAAGCGGTCTATGCAGCGATGAAGAGTTTATCCGCCGCGCTACAATCGATATCGCGGGCTGTCTTCCAACCGAAGAAGAATACAACGAATTCATGTCGGAGATGGCTCCAGACAAGCGAAAGATGCTGGTCGAAAAACTTCTTGATCGAAAAGAGTTTAGCGAAATATGGGCGATGAAATGGGCTGATCTATTGATGATCAAGAGTAACAACCAAGTCAGCTATAAGGCTACCTTCCTATACAACAGCTGGCTCACGAATCGAATCGCGGCGAATGAACCGATCGATGAAATTTTCCGAGATATGATCGCCTCCAATGGTGGCGTGTTTGATAATCCTGCGACGAATTTTTACCAAGTCGAATTAGACAAGCTGAAACTATCAGAAAACGTTGCTCAGGTTTTCATGGGCATTCGAACACAATGTGCGCAGTGCCATAACCATCCATTCGATCGATGGACGATGGATGACTATTACGGATTTGCGGCGTTCTTTTCGCAAATTGGTCGCAAGCAAGGCGAAGACTATCGTCAAACAATCGTCTTCAACAGTGGCGGAGGCGAAACGAAGCATCCGATCGGCGGTGCAAACGTAGCTCCAAAGTTCCTTGGAGGCGCGACACCTGATGTTAAAGACAAAGATCGACGTGCGGTGGTCGCTGACTGGATTACCAGTCCCGATAATCCTTATTTCGCAACGAGTGTCGCCAATCGCGTTTGGGCGCACTTTACTGGCGTTGGGATCGTATCACCTGTCGATGATTTCCGAGTCAGCAATCCTGCGTCGAACCCAGAATTGCTTGAAGCGCTAGCAGAGAAACTTCGTAGTTATGACTTCGACTTCAAGAGACTTGTTGCAGACATCTGTAATTCGGAAACATATCAACGTAGCTCTTCAACAAATGAGTCGAACGAAACGGACCTACGAAATTATTCGCACTCCTATGTCCGACGAATTCCTGCGGAATCGATGATGGATTGTATTTCACAAGCTACGCAAACCAAGGACAAGTTCCGAGGGCTCCCGCTTGGAGCTCGTGCAGTTCAAATCGCCGATGGCGCAACGAACAACTACTTCTTGAGAACATTCGGACGTTCGCCACGGGTGACGGTTTGTGCCTGCGAAGCTTCTACCGACCCGTCTCTTTCTCAAGCATTGCATCTCGTAAACGGTGACAGCACCGGCGGGAAGATTGCACAGGGTAACCTGGTTAAGCAATGGTTGAGCGAAGGGCTCGATACCAATCAAGTGCTCGACAAGATTTTCATTCGAACTGTTTCGCGAAAGCCAACCGATCAAGAGCGAGCTGCCCTGACGAAATTGGTAGCGGAGTCGGCGAATGTTCAGCAAGGACTAGAAGATGCGTTTTGGGCAGCGCTCAATAGTCGTGAATTCATTTTCAATCATTAATCCCACCTTGAGTTGCCCGCCAAATTCACCATGCGTTACTTCCTCTGTTTGACGTTTGTAGTTTTGCTTGGAATATCTCCTCGGCTGACTCTTGGAGATGCATTGCCTGAAAAGGTTACCTACGACGACCACATAAAGCCGATTTTCCGCGAGCATTGCCTCTCGTGTCACAATTCCAATGACAAGAAGAGCGGCTTGGCGCTCGACAGTTATGTCGCGTGTATTGCGGGAGGTTCGGGTGGTGAATGCCTTATCGAAGGTGATATCGATTCGTCGCGACTATGGGCGCTGACCGCGCACGTCGAACAACCGACGATGCCTCCCAATCAAGACAAGATCGCCGATCCAAAGCTCGCGCTGATCAAGCGTTGGATTGAGCAAGGTATGCCTGAAAACAACGGCTCAACGATCAAAAAGCCCAAGGTGAACTTGGCTGCGATGGGTACTGTTACTGCGGGTCGTCCTGAGGGGCCACCTCCGATGCCTGAGACTGCTCTGAAGCAAACGACTCTTTTCACCGAGCGGGCCGCATCGATCGCTGCACTGGCTGCTTCGCCGTGGTCACCTTTGGTTGCTGTTGGTGGCCAGAATCAAGTCGTTCTTTATCATACCGAAACGGGTGAATTGCTTGGCGTTCTTCCGTTTCCTGAGGGCGAGCCGCACTCAATCACCTTTAGTCGTGACGGTCGCTCGGTCCTAGTCGGTGGCGGCAAGCACTCGCAGTCGGGCTACGCAGTTTTGTACGATATCAAAACGGGAAATCGTATCACCCGAGTAGGCGATGAACTGGATATTGTGCTTGCTTCCGATCTAAGCGATGACAACTCCAAGATTGCGTTAGCTGGACCACAAAAGATCGTTCGTATCTACGACACAACCACCGGTCAACTTCTTCACGAGTTGAAAAGGCACACGGATTGGATTTACGCGCTTCGCTTTAGTCCGGATGGGCTGCTGCTAGCAACTGGTGACCGAAGTAACGGTCTATTTGTTTGGGAAACAGACACCGGTCGATTCTATTTGGATCTGCTCGGTCATAAGAATGAAATTAGATCATTAGCGTGGAGACCAGATTCAACGGCTTTGATTAGCGGATCGATGGATGGGACCATCAAGCTGTGGGAAATGGTCGAAGGCAAAGTGACTAAATCTTGGGATGCTCATGGTGGTGGTGTGAATGCGGTTGCTTCATGCAACGATGGAACGATCGTCTCCACTGGGAAGGATCAGCAAGTGAAGGTGTGGGACGTATCAGGAAACGCAGCCGGTGCGATGCCCGCTCTTGCCGAACAAGGATTGGAAGTCGCCGTCTCAGTCGACAGCAAACATGTTATCGCCGGCGATTGGGCCGGGAACGTCCGCGTTTGGGAGCGAGCGAATCCCAAAAACGAGAAGCAGTTACGATCGAACCCATTAACGCTCCAAATGATGATTGCCTCGGCTGAACAAAGTGTTGCCGAAGCGAAGAAGCTTGCTGAACAAGCCAAGAGCGACTCCGATGCAAAACAAGCTCAAGTAGCAAACGCGCAGGCAGAACTCGACAAAGTCCAAGCTGATATCGCCGCGATGACTGCAAAAATGGAGTCGATCCAAACGCAAACAAGCCAAGAAAAAGCGGCTTCCGAACGAGATACGGCTTTGATTAACCAGCTCAAACAAGCCATCGCCGCCGACCAAGCAATCGCTGATGAAAAAGCAAAACTAATCGCAACTGCGAAGGAAGCTCAATCCGATGCAAGTGCCTTGGAAAGCGAACGAGCTAGCTTACTCAAGAAAGTAACCGATCAACAAACGCTCGTGACCTCCGCGGATCAACAGCAAGCGTTGCGAAAGAAGTCGGTCGAGTCTTTAGCCGCTCAAAGTGCCGAGCTCGCAGCAAAGAAAGTAACAATGGAAAAAGCTATTACGGACATTCAAGCGAAGCTAAAGCCATTGATGGAAGCGCTCACTGCATCCAAGGCAAAAGCCGACGCAGCCTCAAACCAACTCACAGCTGCCACGGCTGTGCTGGAGAAGAACAAATCTTCTCTCGTTGCATTTGAAACAGCAATGAATGGTTGGAAGCAAAAGCGAGCTGCATTGCAAACCCAGACCCAGCAACTAGCCGCAACCAAGGCAAAGTCTCAGTCTGAGGTAGATGCAAAGCAGGCAGCATATACGTCGATTGTTACGAAGATCGCCGGCCTTCAAAAACAAATCGATGAACTGAAGCACCTCGTCGATTCAGAAAGCCAGATTCGATCGACGACAGAAGCCGAGCTCAACGCCCAAAAGGGAGCGATTCAAACCCTGCAGAACCAAATAGACCAAGCAGCTTTCGATGATAAATCAATCGAAGAGATGATTTCGTCATATCGCTAAACTTTAGTTGGACTTCGTCGTTTGGCGCTGGAGTCCAGGCTTTAGCCGCTTTTGGAGCATCCGAACGTGCTCAGCGCCTAAAGGCTGTACTCCAGCAGAGCTGCGATTGTTTGTCAGGTTCAAGGTAACGCTGTCGAATTAGACCTGTCGTTTAAAAACAACATCGAATGAAGAACAAGGAATGTCGAATTTCGAAAGAAATGACATGACACTTCATTATTCGACATTCCTTGTTCGGTGTTCATTATTCTACGGAATCCAAAAGTGAGTGCTATTTTGGAAATGCCCACCGGCTAAAAAGTCGAAGTCCGGTCGCTAACTGAATCAACTCACATCCTGTGGAACTTCGACCTTTGGCGCGTCGATTTTGTGGTCTATCGATGAGTGAATACAAAGCATGTTCTTTGAAATGATCCCGCCAAATATGTTCTGCTCGTTGCCGAAATAGTTTTTCGGATTGAATAATGGCGGTGCATGCCAATACATCGCATAACCAAGTTCGCGGAGCGTCGTGATTAGCGCGGCAGATCGATCTTCGCGGTCATTTTCCAGATAGAGAACCGGTTTGAATTGGTCGATCGTTTTTCTAGCTCCTAGAATCGCTTCTCGTTCCATCCCTTCGATATCCATCTTGATAAAGTGGCATGCACTCAATCCAAGACTATCTACAGTAACTACAGGTACAGAAACGCCATGCGTATACGCACCAAGCCCCAATCCGCCAAAGTTGTTCTCCTTTGTGTAGTCCAATAGTGGCACGATTGCGGCACCGCTTTTCTCTCCGACTGCTTGAAGATAACAATCCACATTCAGGATACTGTTCAACGCGATGTTTGCGCAAAGCGTTTGAAAGACAATTCTCTGTGGTTCAAACGCGAGAACTCGGCCAAGGGGCCCTACCAGTTTTGCAAGAGCGACCGTGTGGGTTCCGATATTCGCGCCCAGTTCGAGAACTGTCCAACCTGGTCGGATAAGCTGCCGAAAGACTTCGCATTCTCCCTCCGAAAATTCTCCGTAGAGATCGAGCGACCGTCCTATGTAAACATCATGAACATTGAAAAGCATGCGTCCATGCCGGCAGTCCTTTAGTTGATTCATCGGTCGTTCCATCAATCATTTCCCTCAAGTCTAATAGGCATCGCGTTTTGAATCCTTCATATCATGAATCGATTCGCGACATGATCGAATCGTATATGTGTTGGACGGCACGACCGCTGAGAGATTTGGTCTTTTTCAGCTCTTCGACAATGGCGACAACCGATTCCCAATGACCAGATTGATCGAGGAGATGGTCTGTTTTGGCGAGCATTTTCTGTTGGAGCCGTTCGGCTTGGGCGTCGCTTCCAGCGCGGGCTCGAGATAGCCTGCGGATACCGACCATATCTTGCCGGGCTCCATCCCAATTGTAATCGCCGGTGAATCTTGCTTCGGCGACAACACCTCCTAACAAGATCATCATTTGCACCTCCAGTTCATCTTTGACTGGTTGGCCACGACGATGACTCATCTGGCATTGCCCGAGTCGCATGCTGTTTCGTTCGATTGTTAACTTTGCGACCGGCTTTCCCAGCGCGACCGCAACAATCGCATGGCCCGCTTCATGGTAGGCGGTGGCGATATCTTCTTCGGAAAGGGGCGACGGCAAGTGGTCAGTCGTGGTGTTATCGGCTGTAGAATCGTCCGTCATGGCTTATCGCGTGTTTGCTGGCGTGCTATGGTGTTATCGATTGAATGGATGTAATTGTAGGATAAGGAAGCCGATTGAGTAACGTGAGTAACACTGCAACAAACGCGATGAAGGAGACTCCCGAGGACGGGGGCACCGAGCTTTTCATTGTTGAGGGAGAATCGGCTTCACTTGCTGTTCAACGGGTATGTGACGGCCGCTTTCAATCGGTGCTACCTATGCAAGGCAAGCCACTCAACGCATGGAAGGCAAATCGCAAAGCGGTCCTTAACTTTGCGATCTACCAGAATCTTATTACTGCTCTTGGAATTGGATTCGACCAGGATATTGAGTTGGCGAATAGAAAAATGGATCGCGTTTTGATACTTACCGATCCTGATGCCGATGGGATTCACTGTGGCGCGTTGCTGCTGCTGTTCTTTTTTCGGTGGCTTCGACCGTGGCTTGAGAGTGGACGGTTGTTGCAAATCCACTCCCCCAAATTGCAAATTTTTGCAACCGGAATGAGCGAAGCCCGTCAAATGTACACCGAAGAGGGAGCAAGGCAGTTGCTGGATGCCTTAGAGCAACGCCATATCAAGAACGTGGTGAAACAAAACTATCGTGGACTCGCAAGTTTGAATGCAGATGTACTCAAGCGATACTGCACCAACCCGGAAACAAGAAAGTCACGTATCCTCACGGTAGATGACGCCGCAGAAGCAATTCGATGTTTTGGTGGATCGGACACGCGACACTAAACCAGCAACAAATCTGAACTTTGCATGCAATTTTGTAGTCGCGTCTCTCCGAGACGCGAAATAACCGAAACTGAAAGAAGTGAAGCTCAATGAAAACCGGTTTACAGGCAAACCTGAACAGAGCTTGACCAGGCAATCGCTCGGAAAAGTCCTGTAGAGACCTGTTTCGTGGAATCGACTACAATCGAACGAGAACCAAACGATATTCGTTCAGACTGCGTAACTACATTAATCATGTCGACACCCAACATATTCACGCCCGGAAGATACCACGAATCGGTTTGGCAAGTCCTGATGCTGCCCTTTAGTATCGTGCGCAACCTGACGCTCGACACATTGCGAAATGCAAGGCAGATGAACACTGAGCCGATGGCGCTCGCCACGGGTTTAGACTTTCCAACAGTGCATCGGCGGACTCTGTTTGCGATACGCTGCTCACTTGCAGCCACTGTCATGAACATCGCCCTGATTGGTGATTCCAGTCTAGCCGATGATCTCGCGGCACTGGCCCCACCTTCGCCCCCACCTAGCGTCTTAAAAGCCGAAGCGGATCGAATCCAGGCAATTGCAAAAGCGAGCCGATCAACAGTTGGCGTTTTTGGCCTGGATGGACAAGGCGGCGGAAGCGGGGTCGTCATTTCCCCGGACGGTTATGTCCTGACAAATTATCACGTCTCCGATCCCTTTGGAAATCGAATGCGAATCGGATTATCCAACGGTGAAATGCACGAAGCGGTGATCGTGGGAATAGATCCTACGGGCGACTTGGCACTACTGAAGATGGAGGGACGCAACGATTTCCCAGCAGCAACGATTATCGACAGCGATACCGTACGTGTTGGGCAGTGGTGTTTTGCTTCCGGAAATCCTTTTGTCTTAGCAACCAATCTTCAACCGACGACGACTTGGGGAATTGTCAGTGGTGTCCATCGGTACCAATATCCCTCGGGAACAATCCTCGAGTACACCGACTGTATTCAAACCGATGCTGCGATCAATCCGGGCAACTCAGGTGGGCCGCTTTATAATTGGAACGGTGATTTAATTGGAATCAATGGACGTGGATCTTTTGAGAAGCGAGGCCGAGTCAATGTCGGTGTTGGTTATGCCATTTCCATCAACCAAGCGATGTTATTTTTGGGACATCTCAAAAGTGGACGCGTAGTAGATCATGCGACGCTGGGATTCACAGTCGCATCCGATGAGAAAGGTCGCGTGATCGTCTCGAATATTCTCGAATCGAGTGACGCGTATCGCCGAGGACTTCGTTACGGTGATGAAGTTCTCGCACTGGACGGTCGCGACGTGACATCAGTCAACCAGCTCAAGAACATCCTCGGGATCTTTCCATCGTGGACTCGCCTCAAGTTACGATTCAAAAACGCGGAAGGTACGGTCGACACATACGTTCGACTCGGCTCTTTGCACACGGTAGCAGAACTTGACGAAATCATCACAGGTAAGCCTCTTGACGGCCCCCCGACTCCCGATGGAAAGCCGCCTGAAAAGAAGAAGCCAGATAACAAAAAACCAGATGACAAGAAGTCAGACGACAAGGATACCCCGAACGATTCGGACGCTGAAGAATCGATCGGAGAGCAATCAAAGCCGAATGAATTGGTCGATTCGATGAAAGACTTGTTCGAGGCGCGACGAGGTTTTGGAAACTACTACTTCAACCGCCGCGAAATCGACCGCATTACATCTGCGAGAGAGATTCAATCCGGGTCATTGGCCCCTTCCGAAGCTCGATGGCCGAAGGAATTGAAATGGGAATGGTCGGGATCGGTTGCCGGTGAATCCACGCAGTTTCAGTTTACGTCGCAGGCAAATCAGCTTTCGCTCACCTTGGGCAGCGATACTTCCGTCATTGATCCTGTCCGCGGATGGGCAAACATTATCGACACGCAAGGTCTGAGTGGACCGGCTCTTGCAATCGAGCTTTGGCAACGATGGAACTCTGTTGGTCCGCGAGCGATGGGAGAGTGCACCTACATCGGGACGGCACCAGTCATTGGACTAGAGACTTGGCAGGATCTGACTCAAGTGACGACCGGCGAAGTTGAATCGTTCTTTTATACATCGCCTGAAACCAAGAAGATCGTATTGATTGAGATTCAATCGGACAGTCGTCAAGACAGACTGGAAGTCTACTTTGATGACTATGAAACGACACTTATCGACGGACTCAAGTCTCCTTCGGGTGAAGCTCTATCCAAGCCTATCCCTAAACGTATTCGCTCCAGTTACGGGCTTACGACACCGATGGTCATCGACTTCAAGCGACTTAACGTATCTCAAGAAACGGGGACCAAATGAACTCGTTAACCTGGTTTGACTTCAAAAGACTCTCGCTAGTTATCACGTTTGTTCTGGTCGATCTATCTGCAAAGGCCTTTGCAGATACTCCAGAAAATGTGGGCGATCCCAAATTGGTGCGTACCAGTAAGGAAGTCGGTTTCGGTGATCCACTTGTAAGCTTGCTTGCTCAGGTACAGCCGAAGATGGTAAAGATCTACGGCGCCGGTGGAATGCGGGGGCTGGAAAGTTATCAGAGTGGTTTTTTGATTAGCGACGAAGGCCATATTGCGACCTCTTGGAGCACGGTTCTCGATTCGACAAAGGTACGCGTTATTCTTTCCGATGGCCTTAAGACGGATGCCGAGTTGGTGGGGATTGATCCTCAGACCGAGATCGCTGTTCTGAAGATCCAAGAGCCGACAAAGTCCTACTTTGAATTAAATGCGACATCGCTTCCATCACCAGGAGATCGCGTTTTTGGCTTGAGCAATCTGTTTGGAATTGCAACGGGTGATGAATCGGTCAGTGCGCAGAGAGGCGTCGTGATGGCGATAGCACCTCTTTCGGCGAAGCGTGGAAGGATGAAAACACTTTACCAGGGTCGTGTGCTCGTTCTGGACGTGATGACCAATAACCCGGGTGCGACTGGGGGAGCGATCATTGATCTGGAAGGTCGTTTGGTAGGCATGCTGGGTAAAGAGTTGCGAGATGATCAAAGCAATATGTGGTTGAACTATGCGTTGCCGATGGATGTTGTGACGGGAACCGTTCGAAGGATTTTAGAAGGTAAAACAAATTCTGCGACACAGACAGATAAGCTTGTTCCCTCCAAGCGACCGCATCGAGCCACCTCGCTTGGCTTTAACTTGTTGCCAGACGTGCTTGCGAAGACTCCGCCGTTTGTAGATCAAGTCACATCAAAGTCGATTGCACAGCGAAGCGGTCTCCAACCGAACGATTTGATTCTGCTGCTCAATGAGCAACGTGTTGATTCGCGTAGAGCTTTCGAGGAGCTCCTTGCAACGATCGATCGAGCGGATAGTTTCTCGTTACTGGTTCAACGTGGGCAAGAGTTAGTACGGATCGATTTTCGACCATAGTGCTTTGTCAATCTTCACGAACGACGTAAGTCGATTTGCAAGAAGTCAGATGCAGATGGAGACAATGGCAAAGGCTGACGTGTTCAGCGGTCTGACAACATCAGCTACGAAATAACCACACCCGTTTTCATCTGGATTATTTCAGCCGCAATCAATCGAATGGATTAGGTTACGAACGCGTCAAATCAAACTCGTCGATGTCGATTCTCACGATCAAGAACGAGCTCACGAACCTGACGAAGACAGTGCGGCTAGTTGTGCCAATGTTTTAGCAGCGTCGCCTCGATCGATTGCTTTTTCGCATCGTTCAACGGCAGAGAGAAGGTTCTGTTCGATCTCCGCAAGCCAAAGACCAGCTGCTGCATTGCAAACAACAATATCGCGAGCCGGCCCAAGCTTACCACCAAGAATTTCACGAATCACCTGAGCACTTTCACTAGGCGATTCAACACGAAGTGATTCAATCGCGATAGAAGACTTGCCAAACGATTTAGGACTCCACTGGATTCGTTCCATGGAACCGTTCCGAATGTGTAGGACTTGTGTGTCGGCAGAGAGTGTGACTTCGTCCAAGCCATCTTCACCTCGAACGACAATCGCAGCCTGCACCGGTAGTTGAAGTAACGCGGAAGCAATCTTCTCCTGCAAATCAGCACGACCGACACCTAACACTTGAAAGGATGCCCCGGCTGGGTTGCAAAGCGGACCTAGATAATTAAACAACGTCGGAACCCCCAAGCTTCGACGAACTTCCGAGACATGCTTCATCGCAGGATGAAGCAGCGGGGCGTAACAAAATCCGATACCAACTTCATCGATGCAACGCTCTACAATCTGTCGTGAAGCGTCGATTTTTATTCCCAGCTCGGCAAGAACATCAGCCGAACCGGTGGCACTCGTGATTTTTCGATTTCCGTGCTTGGCAACGGCAGCGCCGGCTGCAGCAGCAACAATTGCAGCGGCTGTTGAGATGTTGAATGTCTTAGCCCCATCACCACCGGTCCCACAAGTGTCTAAAAGATTCGCGCGGCTTGTTTTGATCGGTGTCATTGCCCTCCGCATCGCGAGAGCCGCACCCACGAGCTCGGAAACAGACTCGCCTTTGGCTCGCAAAGCCAAAAGTAACCTCGCGGTGAGCGTTGCGTCAGCGCGACCGGCGAGCATTTCTGTGATGGCGCCCTCCATCTCGACCGCAGTAAGATCTTTCCCCGATTCTGCTTGACCAATCCAACCCAAAAACACAGCGATACCTCTTGAAAACGACTCGATATCGATTTCCCATCGCGACGAGCAAGCGAAAACCGTTTAGACTAACATTTTGGATAAGCAAAACGGATTATCGCATAATTTGCAAGAGACACGAATGAGGCGATCGATTGTGCTCGCCTTTTTTAAGACTCCCCCACCGTGTCCCCTGCCAGCCTAGCGCTACCAACCCCAATGTCCCATACGACTTCCTGAAAAGACTTCCTGAATGGCTCGTAAACTCATAATTGATTGTGACCCTGGTATCGACGACGCGGTTGCGTTAGCGATCGCGTTATTCGACCCGAGATTGGAAGTTGTTGCTGCAACGGCTTGCTCTGGAACAGTGGACGCAGTTCGAAGCACCCGAAATCTTCAAGCAATTGTTGAGCAACTCGATCCGCCTCGACATCCAAGACTCGGCGAAGCAACGGATCCGGAGGACGCACCCGTAAGCGATGGTCGCGACCTTCACGGTGATGACGGCTTAGGTAATATTGGCCTCACACCCGTCGGTCGACAACACATTATGCCCAGCGACAAACTCATCGCAGATCGACTCAAGGCCGAACCTGGGAAGATATCGATACTCTGCCTTGGACCCATGACCGGCATTGCAAAGGCTTTTACAAGGGATCCAAGCCTGGTCAGTATGGTCGACCGATTGATCATCGTGGGAGGTTCGGATGTTGGCTACGGAGATGTGACTGCGGCAGCCGAGTTCAATATGCACTTCGACCCGTCGGCGGCGGCAACCATCTTTAAATCTGCTACCACGAAGACTTTGGTTCCCCTGCAAATCACGCAACAAGTTGCATTTGGTTTGGAATTCCTCGAACAACTTCCGCCGCGTTACACCCGTGCCGGTAAGCTCCTTCATGCGATGATTCCACACCTTTTTCGCACCATGCGACAGCAACGAGCTCAAGAAATGATCTCGCTTCAAGCTGCAGTCGCTTTAATGGTCCTGGTTGAACCGCACTTGTTTGTCACAGAAGAAGCAACGATCGATGTTGAAGAGGTTGGAGTCCTAACGCGAGGCGCAACGATCATCGATCATCGGCCGACAGCCCGACAACGCAAAAATGTTGAAGTGATCACCTCGGTCGACATCGCATCCGTTCGTGAAAGCATCATCCGAGGCCTCAAATTTGCCGGGCAGCAAAGCGAGTGAGCGGAGCTACCTGGGCTTTGTCCAGATTAGATATCTGTGTCGCTGAATTTGGTAAGAACTCCAATATCGGTGATAACCACGGCAAATGTTGGATTCTTCAGGTATCTAGCGACACCTGCTATGGGAACAAACGCCCATTTCTAAGTTGGACATAGCACTTGGCATTTCCGGCTACCGAAGCAACTTTTCGCGAAAAACTGCCAAGACTTCCGCAGAATGCGAAATCTCCAGGCAAAAGCTTGCTTTATTCGACTCGCATCCACTTGTAATTGCCCGTTAAAATCGGTCTGTACTCAAGAATTTTGGAACTTTTCAGGAGCCTTCTTCATCCGAACCAATGACGAGGCACACGGAAGGGTCTCAAAATTGGTATCTTCGGAACGGAAGCTCACATTTCAGACGCACAATCACGTATGTACACTCCAGACGAAAGAACCGAAGAATTGCTGAATGGCTATTTGGACGGCTATTTGTCTGCTTTGGAAATGCAAGAGATCCAAGCGTTACTCGATTCGGATCCTTTAGTTCGCCAACATCTCGACTCTTTGAAGAGTTTGCAATCTGGTTTGCGTCAGATGCTGCAATCGCCGGAAACTCAGCTTTCTCAAGCCTCGAATGCGCGGCCGCGTCGGTCGAGCAAAGACTTGCTGCAGAGCGTGTTGACGGAGGCCGGGCAACGCGCAGCCTCGGATCCAACTTACGCAAACGCGACATGGGCTCGTGCAAAAGAAGTCACCCGCACCAATCCGTCGCCAGCCTCAGCTCAACACGCCGGTCTTCAGAACGACAATCGATGGATCTGGGCCATGGCTGGATTAGCGGCATCGCTGATTCTTGTCGCTGGCTGGTTGATTCAGAGCCGACTTGGAAACGATTCGGGCACGGCATCCCAAGGACTGATTGCACAGAACAACCCCCAATCGGATGCCGCAATAAACTCCGCTCAAAACATTCCTGCACAAGATAACACAACCGTAGAACCACGCGACCCAGGCGAAGCAACTGCAGTTTTGACTCCTGATGCAAAGACTGCGGAGTCGAACTCGATCGCAATGAACTTGCCTATTCAAAGCGCCCCACCGCGTCCTGACTCAGAGGTAACAACGAACTCACCAGAAGTGGGTCCTTCGACTACGAGTCCTACGGTTGCGAACTCCAACGGCACAAGCTCGCGCGGACCAATCAGTCCTAGTAAAGAGTCTGTCTCCGCACTTCCAAATAACAGTTTCGTTAAGCCTGACTCGCAACCAACGGCAGAACAAATCGCTGCACTGGAGA
>JAIYDQ010000153.1 GCA_027487375.1 Planctomycetaceae bacterium | reverse complement strand
TGATGGACACGTCGATGAACTTTACTGTGTCCTGTGAATCTATCGAAAAGCTTACCTGACAGTCGAGCTCCTTGCATTCATGCGGAAGCAACCATATCGCTTTGGAGCTGTCTTCGAGAATTTCGCTCACGTAAACTCGCTCTGATGTGCTTTCCGTCGACCCGAATTTTCCATGCGACGTAATTCGATAATTGGGTAAGTCACTTAGCCAAGTTGCCTCGGATCGAGCTCTGCTAATCTTAGAGCTGAGAAACGCATTGGCGAGTACCGAAACGTCTGAGTGCTTGTCGTGATCTTCGTTCCGTGTGTTATGCAACTCGACGGGGGCTTCAAAGTTTGTTGCAATGCCTGACGATGAAGTCATAGCGGACTGAGACTTCGCAAGAAAATTCGATAGCGATCCGAAGTTTGTTGGCATGAATACGGTCGCTGTGCGCCTTAAGAATTCGATTTGCCTTTCACTGAGCTCACTTGCCCGCAAAAGGAATATCGAGCTGTGAGATACACCCATGGTCGATTGGACATCGCGTATCAAACCGATCAGCTGATCATGCAAGCCATCGTAGTAGCTGCCGGGGGTCGCATTGAGTAAGACGATATCGTGACGAATTCCACGCGATTCGAGAAAGCGATGAGCCTGTAAAACTTCTTTGACCGCTGGAAGTTGTTCTGTCGAAATGATTTCAACAAGGCAAATTGGCCAATCACCAGAGATGCTCCAAGGCCACAGATCGGCTTGCCCCATCGGACGAACTGATTGATTGGTATCTTGGTTAGCAGCGTGACTGCTAGCAAGTTGGCTGACGTCAAAAGTAGTAATTACATCTCCCGAGGGAAGATCCGACGTACTACCCAATTGCAGAGGTTGTTGTGCTGGCAAGGCATCCATGGCGGAATGGCCCGCATACCGATAGGCTCGCTCAGGGTAGAGGATTGCTGAAGCAAAACGTTGATAGAGGTGGACATCCTTAGCGGTGAGCGATTGATGTTTCAATTCTACTGGAACGAGTGCCCACGAAAGCTCGAAGGCACGTTGAACGCCTCGTTGGGTATGATAAGTTGCTGCGATCGCAAGCGACTCGGAAATTGACTGAGAAATCACCGTGGTCCAGGTCACCGTGACGCTTTCACCAGGAGGCAACTCCACTCGACATCGCATCGATAAAATCGGGTCCTTGGTCGTACCAACCGTGCTGCCAAGTCGATCGCTTTGCATCGCGATGGGCCGAGTTGTATCGCGATTGGCTCCAAGAAAATTCAATCGGTCGGTTTCAAAAGAGACAGTCGCCGCAACTTTTGGAGGAGCGGTTATTGTCTGGAGAACGCAAACGGCATTAGGATGTGAATCGAATGGTTGACGGACTGCGTAGACCGAATGGCTACTTGCGTCGTAACCCGTCTCGACAACGCGTTGGCAAAACGTCGGGTCAAATCGAGCATGTCGCGGCTTTGCCATCAGCAGTTCGCTGTATGAAGTGACATCCAGATGCTTCGTGACCGAGTCGTGATTGGTGATTCTCAGTTGCCGAATCTCTGCCGCGGATTCGGGTGAAACAGTAATCTCTAACAGCGTTTCAATTGGCCCCTGCTCACGTCGATACTCAGTCTTATCGATTGAAAAGATAGTTTCGTAAACGTCAGGAGTTGCAAGTGTTGGTTGAAAAGTTGCAGACCAGAACCGACCCGTATCGATGTCTTTCAGGTAAACGAAACTCCCTGCGTTATCAAGCGTCGTATCGGGTTCCCAACGTGTGATTTGAAGGTCTTGCCATCGCGTGTAGCCACCGCCAGCTTGTGTGGTGAGCAGGCTAGCATGATTGCCAGGGAGATTGTTCGAAAGCCCGTTTACGCGAGGTGCTTTTGAATCGACTCCGAGAATCCTACGACTGACGAGCCCCTCATCGGAGACGGCGATCGGCGGAGCTTCCGCTTCGTCAGGATTGACTTGTGTGACATGCGAGGCGGATGGAAGCTTTTCTTGAAGGAGCAATTCACTGCTTTTAGCGAGCGGGTGCATCGAGAATCGCTTTTGAATACTGCCGGCGTCCAAATAGTTCGCCAACCCAAGGATCGCCATACCTTGATGGTGAGCCATGTATGATTGGACGACAGCAGCCTTCTGATTTCGCCGAAGTCGCGATGGGGTGTAATCGATTGCTTCGTAAAAACCCCAGTCTCCTTCGCCTTGCTCCGCACGCAACCATCGCAAGTTTTCGTAAGCACCCGCAGGATCAATCGGCACCGCCATCAATGTTGAGTAGGGCGAGATAACGAGATCTTTTGCGAGTCCACGTTTCAAGCCTAGTCCTGGTACACCAAACGATTGGTAGTGATAGTCCGAATTCTTGGCCATCGCTGAAAAGCCGGACTCCGAAATACCCCAAGGAATACCTCGCAACTTCGCGTACTCTTGCTGATGATGGACTGCAGCGCGACATGTTTCAGTGATGAGCGAAAGATCATAGCTCTTCTGAAACAGGGGAGGCATCAAGTACTCGAACATGGTACCGCCCCAAGAAATCAGGCTATATTTACCTGACGCGATAGTTGCCTTACGCCCAAGCTGGAACCAGTGATTGCTTTCCACGTCGCCTTTCGCGATCGCAAAGTAACTTGCCAAACGGGACTCGGAGCACAGAAGGTCATAATGCGACCGATCCAGTTCGTCTGTTTCCAGGTTGAAGCCGATCGAGAAAAGCTTACGGTGCGGGTTGTATAAAAACCGAAAATCCATCTGCATCAATGATTCTTCCGACCAATCCGAAAGAGCTCTCATACGCAGTTTCAGTGAATCGATGAATTCAACCGAATCACTGAAACCAGGGATCGAAGTCAACGATTCCTGGTGAGACTGATTTAGTGCTGCAATTGCACTTAGGCTCATCGGTTGGTTATAGGAAGTCCTAATGAATTCCGGAACAGAATCTTGAGACAACCAACCAAGTATCTTTCGGATGTCGGTCAAGACACCATCAACACGATCACAATAGAGGCGAATCTTACGAGCCAAGTTGCGTTGATCGATCGCCGTGGCTTGCTCTTCGACCTGACGAAGGCTCGCTATCAACGGTAGAATCTTGTCGCCTTGCTTCAGCCAGCCAAGTGGTTCACTTGCATTGGTGGGAAGTTGTTTCGAAAGCTCGGCAATCAGTTGACGAACCGATTGGGATACGCCCGAAAGAGGATCGGACGTGGAAGTTATCTGCCGATCAATGCGATCAACATGCGCAAGCAACCACGCATTTGAATCGAGTATTCCAACTCTTAAAAACTCCCCATACAAGGGTCGATTGAGATAATCCTCCAAGCCGGTACGAAGGGTCATCAGGCAAACTGCGAGATTACCGCTATCGACTGTCGATACATATCGAGGTGGCAGCGTCGAGCACGTCGCCGTGTCATACCAATTAAGCCAATGCCCCCGATACTTATACAGACCGTTCCATGACGCAACGTTCTTCTCTAAGAGGGCGACCATCTTCTCCATTCCGATAAGACCAAAGTCTCGCGCGATCAGGGCGCATACGAGAAACAGTCCTTCGTTCGTCGGTGAAATGCGCATGGCGACTTTTTCAATTGGATATTCCTGCACGTTATCCGGAGGAAGCCAGTTACCGGCTTGATCGACAAACTGCTCTAAGAACCCCCATGTCGCTGACAGGACTCCTCTCAGTTCCGTTCGTTGCTTATCGGAGAGCGTTGTCTTCTTCACCGACTTGACGCGGCTGATCTGGTCGGTAATCCAAGGTGCCAGAAACCAGCCGACAATCCAAGGCAAAGCGCAAATGCGACTGTTCCCCGGAAGCATTATCGCAAGAACGAAACCAAGGACAGGCAGATACCAAAGCTGTTGATAGATTGCCCATCGCTTTTTACTCAATCTTGATTCGGCCGCTTGTGCGGTTTCCCATTCAAGCAATTTTTTATTGGAAACGAGCATCCGATAGTTGCTTCGAATAATCGCATCGACCATTTGAACTGCTTTGTGCGGAAGCAACATCGCTGAATAGAGGCACTGCTCTATAGTGAACCACCACTGCTTTGCCATATGCGAGAGAACCGCCAGTGGCTTACGCAGTTGCCGATAGCCAACAAGCCAGTCGATCGTTCCACCGACGATCGCCAAGATCGCCGGGAACATCGCAAGCAGGATAGCCACGATCGACCACGAGTAAGCTTGCGACGAGGCAGTGAACCAAGCCACAATCAACATTGCAAGCGTCGATGGTCCTACCAAGCTACGTCGCAGATTGTCAAAAATTTTCCACCGGGAAAGCATGGAGAGCGGATTGGGTTTAGTCCCCGAAACGTAAGGAACTTTTGAGAATAGCCATGGACTAATTTGCCAGTCACCCCGAACCCAGCGATGCATTCGCTTTGCGTCTGCATCGTAACGCAGTGGGTAGCCATCAAAGACTTCAATATCGCTCACGACGGCAACTCGAGCGTGACATCCTTCGATCAAGTCGTGGCTTAAAATGGTGTTTTCCGGAAACGCTTCGTCGACTGCTCGTTCAAAGGCGTGCAAATCGTAGATCCCTTTACCGGTGAAACTCCCTTCGCCAAAAAGATCTTGGTAGACGTCCGAAGCTGCTGTCACGTACGGATCCAGTCCCGCCGAAGACGCCATGACACGTACGTAACGCGTTGCAGTTACGTCCGCTAAATGAATCGTGACGCGAGGCTGCAAAATCGAGTAGCCCGTGCGCACAATGTTGCCACGCCCCAAATGTGGGCGATTCAACGGGTGTGCTAAAGTCCCAATCATCTTCTTCGCGGAATCTCTTGGTAATTGCGTATCCGCATCGAGAGTCACTACAAATGGATGACGCGTTGGGTTGTGGAACTGCGCTAACCGTTGCCGGTCTCCCTCTTGAACAACATAAGAGGTGGATGAGTCGCCACGCAGCAATTTCCCAAACTCCATCAGCTTGCCACGCTTGCGTTCCCATCCCATCCAAGCCCCTTCAGATGGATTCCAAAGTCGTGCACGATGGAAGAGATAAAACGGTCCCTGAGTTTTTCCGTACTTCGCGTTCAATCGGCGAATACCCGCGATGGCTTCTTGAAGTTTTTCTTCATCATCAGGCATGTTTGGTTGAGGTGCATCCGAAAAATCGGTCAGCAACGCAAACGACAGCGAAGGGTCTGGATTGTTGAGATAATGAACTTCTAGCTTGTCTACGAGCGTCCTTGCCTCGCGAATTGACGAAAGCATCGACGGGACGACGACAATTGTTGGGAACTCCTCTGGCACTCCTTCTCGGAAAGCAAGCTTGGGAAGCTTCTTTGGTTTGAAGAGCCTCGTAATGATCATGCTGTGCAAGAGCATCGCAGCGTCGGATGCTGGAAGCACTGTCAGTAGCGCAATCAATAAGGCAATTGGCCATGAAAGTGAAAAGGTCGTCGTGAACCACAGGATGGTACCCCAGACGAGCAGCGTAATTGCGGTTAGCCCACCAAAGTAAACCGCGTGCGGATGACGCCGCATGTTTTCTAGTAATCGTTGCGTGGGAGAAGCATGCAGAGCAAGCTTGTCCATCAGATCAGCCAAGCCATCACCGACCAGCCAGTAGCCGACGTGCCCACGGACAACAGAAACTGAACCGTAGGAGCTCGTCTCGGGTGTCGCCGCGACGGTTTTACCCGTGGCTAGTGCAATCGGCTCAGGTGATGCTACAAAACCTTTCGCCATTTCGACAACCGTTTCAGCAACAGCAACATCGCTTTGACGAGATTGCCGCGCGATATCCTCAATGACCTTTCTGTATTCATTTCTGCTCAGAAAATCCATCTTCGGGTAGATTCCCAGTGGATCTTTCATCAGGACCGCATCGGCATGATTGATTCGCTCGAAGAACGACATCCAATCCAATCCGGCAACCAAACGCATACTTGTAATGATGTTGCCGATTAATACTTGTCCGGCAGCTTGTCGATGTCGCTCCAGTCTCGCTAGCTCGGCGAGATCCCATCCTAAGGATCGGACATGCTGTCGAAGCGCAAGAATTGCCAATTGAGGATCGTCCACCAGTCGGCTGGAAGATTGAGACGAAGGTGACGTTACAGAAGAAGCCGAGGCAGGAGATGACGTTGATGTCGCTGCCGCAGATGATGCCACAGCTGGATCGATAAAGACACCGTCTCCATTAGCTTGATCGCCCGCAATAGACGGACTGCCAGTGTCGCTACTATTTACTTCGTTTAAATCTTTGGGGGCGCCGAGAAGGTCCAGCATCTTAACCAAAGTGGGGGACGAATGAAGCGAGGTTTTATCCCCGAGATCAAAGATGCGTCGCGCCTGCCAAATCGCAAGTCGCTGCTCGGCGTCACGTTGACACTCTTGTGCATTGGTGATTTGAATCGCAACCATGCGAAGATTTTCAATCAGAGAGACTCGCAAGAGAATCGGGAACGCCCATGACTCTCCAATCGAAAGTGGCGAAGCGGATTGAAAGGCTTCGATGAAGCGATAGATAGTTGGCTCGTCGAGCTCACTGCTGCAATAAGCAAGTAGCTGCCGCGTCAATTCGCCGATGCGAGGATAGCCGGCTGCGGTGCGTGGAAGCTTTCGCAAAAATCCGATCGGAAGCAAATCTTCAACGTCTGATATCTGCTCTTCGATAACATAGTAGTTATCGACTAGCCACTCAGCCGTCGGGCTGATTGATTCCCCTTTTCGTAGCGAATCAATGGCGAGCTGGTAGGCTGCATGGATGTCGCGAGCTCCTTGGAAGACTTGACGACGGAACTCCGACTCGCGACTTCTCGCGTGAATATCAATGGGTAATTCGGCAGCCAGCCGTGTTGCAAAGGCTTCAATCGAAAGGGACGAGGCCACGGGATGATTAGCGTTTGGAAAAGCAGTGTGATCTACCAAAGTCGAACTCAAAGAAGAGGGCGTCTTGTGGCCGGTCTTCCAACGTTAATGCAATTAACAGTACGTCATGCTGAACGTATTACTGAACTTTGGAGGTCCGACCAGCTTTGCGGATAAAATGTGTCCCGCGATTATACTCTTCGGCTCGATGAGCGGTTTGTACTAGCTTCGAATCTACGGCTTGAGCAGGAGAAATTTTAGAGCGAGTGTCGACCACAAGCACTTCATCATCCACCATCATGGACGAATGGGTACCGACAGCAGAACGCGTTACCGAGTAGCTCGCGGAGTAGTTTTGGGGAACAAGGACTTCAGTGGGTGACATAGTTTCTAGGGCTTTGACGAGGATATGGAAAAGGTTTTCAAATGGTTATCGGAAAGCTAGATCTGAATTGATCGATTGTCAGGGGACACCTGCGAGTGCTGGAGCAATCTGAGAAGCGCCCGGATGGTCGCCTGAGCGAACCAATTCAGCAAATATTCCGTTTTGCTGTATCAACGATTCGTAGTTGCCGGTTTCTGCGATTTGGCCTTCGTCGAAAACAAAGATTCGATCGCAATGTTTTAGTGTGGTAAGTCGATGAGCAATGAGAATCGTCGTGTGTTGTTTCGCCTTGTTTGCCAAGGCTCTTTGAATGTGTCGTTCGCTGATGTTGTCGAGTGCGCTTGTCGCTTCGTCCAATATCAGTACAGGAGGATCTTTAAGCATTAGCCGTGCCAAAGCCAAACGTTGTCGTTGTCCACCCGAAAGATTTCGTCCCATCTCTTCAACATGCGCATCGTAGCCACCATTCATACGCATGATTTCATCGTGTAAACAGGCGTCTCTAGCTGCTGCTTCGATTTGTGATTGTTCGACATTGTTACAACCGTATGTAATATTTGCAGAGATGGTCCCTGAAAATACAAACGGGTTCTGCCCTACATAGCCTACGTTTTCAGCAATCCACGCCCGGGACACAGCATCGATATCGCGATCATCGACAATCAATCGTCCACTGGCTGGGTGAAGCAATCGCAACAAGACTTTGATCCAAGTCGATTTACCAGAACCAGACGCTCCCGCTACGCCGATCGTTTCGCCTCGCGCGATCGACAACGACAAATCGCTCAAGACAGGCTTTCGATTCTCCTCATGAAGCTTATACCCAGCCGTAATGTCGACGAACTGAATGAATGGATCGCTGGAGCCGTTGTTGATTGCTGCGAGCGTGGGAGTTCGTTTTACATCAATAGTTTTTTGAGCGAAACCCGCGGCTAGCGCCGTCGGCTCAGTGTTTGATACTAGGTCATCGTTAACGTTGAACGAACGGTCTACTGGCTTGTTCACCAGATCGAGATAGTCCGCCAATCGCAAACTCGCTTCGTGTCCTTCGTCAATCACGCGGTGGATTTCATTCAGTGGTGCCATAACATTCAGGAATAATACTGAAAAGGCAAGCACCTCTCCAACTGTGATGGTTCCTTGGAAGGCAAGATAACTTGCCAGAGCCAGAACGCTCACGTGGAAAACGCCCTCATTTAGAGCTTTGCCGCTACCATAGAGCGACATCTGAAAATGGTGGGTTACCTCTCGCTTACGCCGTCGCTCCATTTCATTTTGAAGCCGCTGCAACTCTTGATCATAGGTATTCGCAACGCGTAGATACTCGGCACCGTGAAGCTGTTCGACGATCGTACCGTCGATCTGTTCGGAGTCCCGCATCAACTGAAGTCGAATCCCTTTTTGGTTGTTTAACTGTCGAAGCGTTAGGTAAACCGATGCAGGGATGACACCAATCATTAGCCATCCGAGAATCGGCTGTTTCGTCAGTACGGCTGTCAGTGCCAGTCCACCTGTCAACAACGCCGGCACAAAGTCCAAGAACATCAGTCGAACAAACCGAACAAGTCCATCAACGCTCCGCAGTATGCGTCCATGGAGAGCTCCGATCTTCTCGCCACTGAGCGATTGCATGTCAAGCTTGAGAACGTGGTTGATCAACTGAAGCTGCATGTCTTGATTGACACGGCTGCAACTTCGTTCGACCATTGCGCGACGCGTAACACTGATCACTTCGCGAACAACGTACATCGATCCGATCAAACTCAAGATCCAAATGATCAGCGTTGTCCCAGTCGCGGAAGCTTCCGGAACTCCGGAGGTCTTGCTCCACTGGATCGTGTCGACAATCTTTCCAAGCATCACCGCCGACACGATATTGGTGAAACTGGATACGGCCATCAACATCGCCGCACCGGTCAGCATCCACTTTTGTTTTCCGGGAATCATGCCCCAAACGCTTCGAGCGCAATGTGCGATCGAGCGGAATTCGTCAGACAAATGCCTAACTGAGGTAGTGGGGTTCATGGTTCGCCAGCCAAAGTGCCGGCAAGTTGGAAAAGGGAAGAGACGGAAAACCGATCCATTCAATGTGAAGAATCCATCCGCTAATCCATTGAAGATGCAACGAGCGTTCCATGCAAATGCAAGCTTTTCAGGGGAAATGCCTCATGGATTTGGCTTAATGGAGCCCGCTTTCCCGCAGTTGGGCTCGCAACGGAAAACAAGAATTCGATCATGCTGCGTAAGGCGAGAAAAATCTGAAAAATTATTCGCAAATTTTTTTGATAATTCGATTAAAAATCGCTTTAGGTAAACTTTGCAGGGCTATTTGCCTGATGTTGCACCGTATTCGACATGACTACACCGATCGCAATTTGGTGAGAAATTGCAGTGGGCTAGCACGACTGGGGACTTCTATAGACGATTAGCAACAACTGACTCATGCAACGCGAAAGTCTGATTGGACCTTCCACGGTACGGGTTTAGTCGTTCTATCTGTCACATATTCACAATCCCACGACTCCAATGACTATCAAAACCATCGAAGGCAACATCTACGATTATCCGACCTACTACGACCTGATCTTCGGAGCCGATTGGGCTGCGGAGTTCAAGTTTCTTGAAGCGGCTTTTGCGAAGCACGTGACGCCAGCGAAGAAGAAGGGGGCGAAGTCAGGGAAGCCAACGCAAGGCCTCCGACTATTGGAACCCGCATGCGGAACTGGTCGACTGATTTACCGCATGGCCAAAGCCGGCTACGAATGTGCGGGTTTGGATCTGAACGAAAAGGCGATCGACTACTGCAACAAGCGTCTTGCAAAAAATGGCCTTCCAGAGTCGGCTTGGGTTGCGGACATGACCGATTTCAAGGTGGATCGCCCCTACGACGCGGCTTTTAATACGATTAATTCGTTTCGCCATCTTGGTACCGAGAAGCTAACGTTGGCTCACTTCCGTTGTCTGGGTGAAGCCATTCGACCAGGTGGCATCTACGCGCTCGGTTTTCACCTTACCCCGCTCGTCGGAGAAGCAACCGACGAAGAACGTTGGTCTGCGCGACGCGGACACTTGATGATTAACACCCACATGTGGCCCCGCGATAAAGACCCGAAAAATCGCGTGGAACGATTCAACCTTCGCTTCGATGTCTATCGCCCGACCGAGCAACTGCGAATTGACGATTGCCTGGTCCTCAGGTCTTACACCTTCAAGCAATTCGAAAGCATGATCGCGAAGACTGAACATTGGGAAATCGAAGAAGCATACGACTTCCGGTATGACATCAATGAGCCTATCGAAGTCGATGAAAGCACTGAAGATGTGGTTTACATACTAAAGCGGAAGTAGAAATCGCAGGGAGTCGGGATTAGTGGCGAAAGAATTTCTTGCGGCTGCCTGATGGGCTTCGCACTATGGTTCCGAGGCTATCGAACTTGCGACTGTGAGAACGCGTAAGCTTTGTCTGCCGCGTCTTGCCAGCGACCATTCTGGGCAAGAGAAATCAATTCATCAAAGCATTTTTGTTCTTGCAACGAAATCTGATTTCTTTCGATCAAACCACGATAAATTTCAATAGCCGATGTAAGCCGATCAGCGTTCTTTGTGTTGCATGCTGTATAGAACCGTAAGATCAACTCCTGCGACTCTGGGCTTGTTACAGCGGGAGTTGAGCCGCAACCAACAGACATCCATGCACAGCATGCCATCATAGTGCTTAAGAAAAGCATCGTCCCAAGTTTGGTATTGCAATCGATCATCACTGTAGTGCTACCCCTGGTTCAGGCTCTCCGCGATTCATGCTGGACAAGGCGGCCCACACATCCAAATCCACCCTTGCCGAAATGAAATGAACAGAGCCGTCGCCTAACAAGACGTAGCCACCGCGATTCGTCCATGGCGCATACTGTTGGCAAACGTGGCACGTTGGATAAGACGGAGGATGAATCACACCTGGCTCGTCTGCCGCTGGACCAGAGTGCGCGAGCATGAAAGTGGCGGGGGAATCACATTCCGTAAAGGGAAAACGTTGTGGATCGATAGGGCAACACGTTGCATCTTTCACGACGCCCACCCAAGTCTTATCGCTAATCGTTGTGTGCTCGCCAACAAAGATCGAATTGGATAAGCCATCAGTCACCGCAGCGAATCCGATGTCAGAGTTACGATAGAATGGGCCACTCGCAACTTCCGACCAATCACTCAATGGCGGATCATATCCCCAAGGCTCGTCTTGTCCCGCATTTCCAACGTAGTGCGATCTTCCAAATTCGGCCAAGACGCGACCACTCGCATCTTTGACATTCACCAGACCGCGGATATTTTCGGCGCTGGGATTAATGAAAACAGGGATACGAGTTTTAACCACTTGCGATTGAGCAGGGTCCCAACAAGGCCTGCTAAAGTCGATCTTATTGTAGGTGGCTGCTTGCTCTAGGTGCGGCAATAGAAACGCTCCCCACCCCCAACCATTTCCGTTATCGAGCGTTTCTGGGTTAGGGTCTGCAAGAGTCATGTCTACGCAGTAGCCTGGTGGAATTCGTTTCGTAGCAATTTCATAGTTCGCAATCGCAACG
>JAIYDQ010000454.1 GCA_027487375.1 Planctomycetaceae bacterium | reverse complement strand
GCAATTCGTCGGATAAATCGCGAAGGTGCAAGGTCTTGTTCATTGCCGCGTAGGAGGACTTGATGTCACTTACTACGAAAACGTCCATCCCTTCGATTTCAAGGGATAAAATCGCCGATTCGTTTGATAGGCTCAATCTCTCAACACGATCGACGATAGACGCAATATCAAGACACGGTTGCAGCCTCGTGTTCGAGGGTTGCCAAACCAGTTGGTATCTGGTGAAGCGGTTCTCGATCATCTCGCTTCTCGGATCGAAAGTCCCGTCGTCGCGAGTGGTGCTTGCTGGCAGTTTCGGTGCGTTTATCTTCGCGCATTCTGCGGTATCCAGATTCCCGTCCCAGTTCTCCAAAAAACGATGGGCCCGAATAGTGCTTTGGTCGCCAAGATGCGCAACGGCGTTTTCCATGATTTGGCGAAGCGTCGGCAGGCCAATTTCGAGCATCATGCCAAATGGACCTACGGGCATATGAGTCACTGCTCGCCAGGACCTTTCGACGTCCTCTGGTTTGCAAACGCCGCGCTCAACCAACTCCAATGATCGAACGAGAAGTGGATGAAGTAAATTGTTGAAAACGTAACCGGGAAACTCTCGCTTGAGCACGATTGGAGTCAGTTCCATGCGCTCGACCAATTTTGATAAACGCTCCAAGACATCCGGGGCGGTTCTCGAGCTGGGCATGACGTCAACAGCCGAGGCAAACCAGGGCGGAACGTGAAAGTGCAAACTCGCGAATCGCTCGGGGGCTGGAAACCCACGAAAAATCATGGATGGAGCCAAATAGGAGGAGTTCGAAGCCAGAATCGCGTCGTCAGGGCAATACGGCATGAGGTTTTTTAACGCATCGCGCTTAATCGGCAGCGATTCCGGCACCGACTCCAAAAGGAGGTCGATCGAAACAAGAGATTCAGGCTGGCTAGTCCATTTGATTGGAAACCCAGCTCCGAACTTGGCTTCAAATAGGGACTGAGAATCGCATATTTTCCCCGAGTCGGGCTCCAAGCAGCATACTTGTACCCCCACTCTCGCCATCATGTAAGCGATTTGGCGACCGCAATGTCCCGCACCCAGAATGGCTACTGAATTAATAGAATCGCGATAAGACATCGACTAACGAATGGCCCAACTATATTGATAGAGGGCCGCGGAACCCAAATTTACGCGCAATGAAAGTTAACGTTTAGGTTCCACGGTTTGACATTAAAACCGGTGGAATTACTATATTCGGCAGTCCGCAGACTTACAAGAGTCTGACGTCGAGGCAAGTCTAGTTCAAAGTGGGTAAGACATCCTGAAGCCATTCTTCTATTTTGGAATGTCAGATCAATGGGAAACATTGTTAAGTAATGAGCTTTATTTTAATGTCTGGCCCCACCGGTTTACTCGGTGAGTATTTACTCAAAGATCTCGTTTTGGCGGGCTGGAACGTCGCTGTTTTGTGCAGAAGTGCGCCGGGAAGTAAGCCGTCCGATCGCATCGAACACTTGTTGGGGCGATGGGAAGAAACGCTCAGCATGGCTCTGCCAAGGCCTGTGGTTATTGAATCAGATATCACTTGCCCAAACCTTGGGATTGCGAGTGAGGATCTTCGCTGGATTCAACGTCATTGCAACTCGTTTCTACACAACGCAGCTAGTTTGACTTTTGATGCAAATCGAGAAGATGGTGAGCCTTGGCTTTCCAATCTAATTGGAACACAGCATGCCATACAGGTTTGCAAATTGGCTGCGATCAAATCGATCTTCCATGTCTCCACCGCTTATGTTTGCGGCCGTCGGACTGGGGCTATTCTTGAATCGGAACTCGATCTCGGTCAAAGTTTTGCAACCGAGTATGAAGCGAGTAAGTGCGCCAGTGAATTAGAATGGAAGCAAGCTGCTTTTGAGAACTTAACGATTCTGAGACCGGCGATCATTGTTGGAGATTCGAAGACAGGTTACACGAGCACCTACCACGGTTTCTATGCTCCACTTAAATCCATGGCAACGCTTCTAGCTCAAGGATTCGGGAGTGGAGCGATTGCCAGTCCTGGCCATGCTAACGGCAACTCCGTAAAGGCGACTGGAGTTAGCGGTGGCGATGCTGTGGATGCAATAGCGCTGGAAGCGATGCTCGCAGCGTTGGGTTTGTCTGGTGCAGAAGAGAAGAACTTTGTCCCGGTGGAATGGGTATCACAGGTTATTGTCTCAGTCGCTTCAACCCCAACCGCGTGGAACAAGGTTTATCACCTAACACCGATCCAAAGAACCTCTGCTCGAGCGGCTGCTCATGCGATGCAACGATCGTTGCTCAAGCATTTCGCTTCGAAACAGCAAGCGAGTTTGGCTGCTGTGTCCAAGGTGGAATCCACCTCGCTCCAATCTAGTTCTCAAGATGCGTCTGAATCGTCGCAATCGGATTGGTCGACTTTTGGTAAGGCTTTCTCGAATCAAGTATCGGTTTATCAAGAGTACTGGCGGGATGATCCGGTTTTCGATGCGACCAATCGGCTGTCGTTTACAAAGCAAACAGGTCGACCTGACTTAGATTGCCCGTTACTGGACGATGAAACGCTGGAGTCTCTATGTGATTTTGCTATCCAGTCTGGGTTTGGTTGGCCGAAGCGGCGGATTCCAACACAAGTTGATTCGATAACAAAGTGGCTGCAAGAGCGAGCGTTATCATTTGGCTCTGTTGCTGAAGGTCTTGTTCAGTTAAATGCCCTGGGGCCTGGTGGTGGTACCGTGGTGATTGGATTTGACTCAGCTGGAAAGTTAGTTTTTGAGTATGGGGTGGCAACTGACTTGCCACGGGTCCTGTTTGGGTTTGTTCAACTGCGTGATTTCGTGACTTTTACAGAGCTTGAGAAGAGCGGACTGGCATGGGTGCAGCTACCTGGCGATTCCGCAGATTCCATCGAATCGTTGTGCAGCGATGTGGGTATCGCTCTTGAAATACTAGACCGCATTGCAACGAACGATTACTCGGCTACTGACACGACGCACCTAGTTAGGAACTAGTTTTTTACATCATCTAAGGCGTTAATTTAGAAACAACACGGCACGGATAGCTATAACCATTTCAGATACAAATAGAATCGTTATCCATGTCGAGGATCCAAAATGCAGAACCAATCGCTGTCATTGGCAGGGGGTGTCATCTTCCGGGTGCGGCATCGATTGATGCTTACCTGCAATTGATTCTTTCCGACACGCCCACGTTATCTGAGCTCCCTCCAAGTCGGTTTGATCGGGATCTATTCTTTGACCCGATACCTGGAAAGCATTTTAAGACCTATTGCTCGAAAGCTTGCTTGGTCGAACCCGTTCCGGAGTCAAAGCAAAGGCAACTGCCTCAACAATGGAAGAACCATCCCGAAACTGGACTTCGTGATTTGCTTTCGGTAACTCGAGACGCTTGCCTCGACGCTGGTCGACCACTCGAATCGTTCAGTAGTGAATTGGGTGGTGTTTACATGGGGCATACGCGCGGGGGATCGATCTCCGGTGATCTTGCTTATGCGAGTTATGTTGCACAGGCTGCCGCGCTGTTGGAGCGATTACCTGAGCTAGTGCCCAATGTGGACCATGCCTCATCCGTACGTTGGCGCGATCGGCTAGTTAGCGAGGTTCGACAAGCGATGCCTGATCGTGGGCCGGGTGCTGGGCCTGCCCTTGGTGCGCCCGTCGCTGCGATGGCAACATTGCAAATGTTGGGATGGGATGGACCGTTTGCCGCATTCAACGGGGCTTGTGCGTCGTCCCTACAGGCGCTTCATGCTGCCGTACTCGCTTTGCGTTCTGGCAAGATCGACATCGCAGTCGCTGCCGGGTTGTCCTGCTGTCATAGCGATTCGCTTATTCTTTTTGCACAGGCGCACTCATTGAGTGGTACCGACACTCGTCCTTTTGATGACGCTGCGGATGGGCTCATCATCGGGGAGGGGGCGGTGGTACTTTTGCTCAAGCGTTTATCAGACGCTGTGCGTGACGGTGATCCGATTCATGGTGTGATTCGAGGTATCGCAGTTGCCTCGGACGGAAAGGGGAAAAGCCTTTGGGCACCACGAAAAGAGGGGCAGATGTTAGCCGTGCGTCGCGCCTACTGCGATGAAGAGATGATGCGACGCATTCAGTACGTTGAGGCGCATGCAACCAGTACGCAACTTGGTGACGCGACCGAGATGGATGCCCTGTCAAGCGTTTTTAGGGATTTGGTCCCACCAGACAAAAAAATACCTGTCGGGAGCGTCAAGGCCATCGTGGGACACACTCTCGAATCGGCTGGTCTTGCAGGAGTGCTCAAAGTTCTCTTGTGCATGGAAAAAGGGATCATTCCCGCACATCAGCGTATCAAGAACTTAAGCTCAAAAATTGCCTGGAACGACATACCGTTTTTTGTTCCTTCCCAACCCAGCCCTTGGCAAACAGATTCAGATGGTCAGCGATGGGCTGCCATCAATGGATTCGGAATTGGAGGCCTCAATGCCCATGCTGTCATTCAATCCGGTCCCGTGGTTGCAGAATCAATGTCAGGCTCGACAGCCGACCCTGTTAGGAACCAAGGCAAGCGAGCTGGTCATCAGGCGAGCGTAGCCATTTTGGGGGCAGGCTGCATTTTGCCGGGCGCGCTAACCTGGGAAGCGTTCCAATCGAATTTCACTAACATCGACGGACTTAAAAATGCCCCTCAGGCACGCTGGGTTGCGGATGCATCGGACAAGAATACTTTTCAGTACCCGGTCGGTACGGTGCGAGGCGGCTTTATCGATGACTTTGAATACGATTGGCGTCGACACAAAGTCCAACCGAAACAGATCAAAGGGGCTAGCCCATTGCAGTTCATGATTCTGGAAGCGGTAGATCAAGCGATCCGCCCGTCAGGAATCCTTGAAGACCCGGCACGCCGCGAAAAAACCGGCGTGGTGGTGGGTACGATTTTCGGTGGGGATTTTTCTAACCAATTGCAGGTTGGGCTACGCATACCGGACATGTGCCGGCGCCTCCGCGCGTATTGGCAAAAGGATGGGTATACGGCGGAATCGGTCGAGCGGATGATCTCAAAATTCCAATCGCTGGTTCTCGACAGGATGCCCGCGTTCTTTGACGAAACCGGTAGCTTTACAAGCAGTTCCCTCGCCTCTCGAATTACGAAGAGTTTTGATTTGATGGGAGGAGCCGTAGCTGTCGATGCCGCTCACGGTGCTTCGGGGGCTGCACTGAATTATTGCGTAGATCAGCTCCATGATGGGCTCGTTGACTACATGGTATGCATCGGGGCACAACAAGATATGGGGCCGATGAAATTCGAGGGCTGGACGGCAAATGGGTGGCTCCCGTCGACCGAAAATTCGGGCGGGGCCTTTCCTGGGGAAGGTGCGGCAGTAGTAGTTTTAGAAGCTGTACGCGGTGGAAAATCCCCAACCAAGAAACCGCTAGGGTGGATTCGAGGTATCGGTCACTGCCAGTCTGGCTCAGGCTATTCAAATACTCGAGGTTCGCTGGAGCGAGCCTCCAGAGCCTCGCTGCTGGCCCCAACTTCAAACCTATATTCCGAAACCGGATCATTTCGCTGGAGCCCTATGGGAGTCGCCGTCATCGATCAACCGTGCGAACTAGGGACTCAGGCGTCCGATGACTTTTCCGCAAATTGCACCTCGGCCATCACGCGTGTGGGGCACCTGACGGGCGGATCTGGAATAGTGGAGCTTCTGGCTAGCTTGGCGGATTCCGCTCAAAAACAGTCGATGCCTTCTGGAAAAATCCCAAATTCAGAGGCCACATTCAGGAGAGATCGAATTAGCATCGGTAGTCCCTGGGAATGTATTTATAGCGTCGTGCTCGACACCATGATGGAACAAAATGTTAAATAACAATCATTCGAATTCTAATTCGTCTTCAAACTACCGCGAAATCTTGGACAGCGGCATCGTGCATTATGATGCGACGGGTGTGCGCCGTGACGCGATGCGTCGATCGGCAGTGGCTCGGAAAGAGGCTCCAGTTGGACCAGCCAATGGAACAGCCAACGGAGCTACCAAAAACGGTTCTGGCCATCATGACTCGGGTGCCAAGGCGACTCCAAATGGCAATGGAGAAATGAAACCAGTTGCAGCCATCGCTTCGGAGCGGACTACTGCTCACAATCGCATTCTTCCAAACCTCGATAACCGTCCCGCCAATTGGGTATCGGCTTGGAAGGAACGAGTTCAGTCTGCTTTAGGGCTTGGTTCAATCGCTCCAGCGAAACCGAACTCAAACGACATTCCTGCGATCACGCCCTCGGAGTCCGCTAACGCGATTACCAATTCCCCTTCAATGTCGGATGTGGCCGGATCGGAGCCTTCGGTCGCTCCAGTGGATCATTCATCCGGAACCAATCAGGCTATCTCGCGCGAGAAGCTCCATCACTTCCTTGTTAGCTTCGTGATGGAGCAAACGGGCTACCCGGAGGATATCGTTTCTGTTGATGCCGATCTGGAAGCTGACTTGGGGATCGATAGCATCAAAATAGCGCAGATGATTGGCGAAGTTATCGAACATTTTGGACTCGATGCCAAAGCACTTGGTCGCACCTCGGCTGATAACTACAAAAACCTGGGTGCGATCATTGATACGCTCGCATCGTTGGGAACTCAAGTCACGGAAACTCATGGCGCGGACACTCAGAGCAAACAACCATCTCAGGGCGAGGTCGCATCCGTACATGCAAACCAGATGGTCGATGCGCCAAGCATCTCCGCCAGTCCTACGGCTGTAGAGGAACCACGCTCTGACGGACTTGCGGCCTCCCAGGAACGCCGACAGGTGATGACAAAATTCTTGGTCGACTTTGTGATCGAGCAAACGGGCTATCCTGAAGATATCGTGTCCATTGATTCGGATTTGGAAGCAGATTTGGGTATAGATAGTATCAAGATTGCTCAGATGGTCGGTGAGCTGAACGATTACTTCCGCCTGGACGTTGCAGCTTTAAGAACCAAATCAGCAGCCGACTTTAAAACGATCGCAACTATCGTCGATGCGGTTCTTTCGGTCGAAGCCCCACAAAGCATTCCGAATGTACCCGCGACGGTGGGTTCGCAAATGCTGGCGTCAACAGCGCAGGGGTCAAAGAGCTCCGGTTCGGTTCCAACGGCGTCAACAATTGCGACGCCGGCGGTGTCACTACCAGCAGCGCACACACCTACAAATTCGATGTCGCAAGCGAACTCCACAACCGCTTCCCTGCCCTCTCAAGCGAAACGTCTAAGTTCTGAACAACTGCAAAGCTTCTTGACGGCCTTTGTTGTTGAACAGACAGGTTACCCTGAAGATATCGTAACTCTAGACGCTGACTTGGAAGCCGATCTTGGTATCGATAGCATCAAGATAGCGCAAATGATGGGTGAAATGAATGATCATTTCGGACTGACTATTAAGGACTATGACGGACGAACCATGGACGATTTCAAAAGCCTCGGTGCGATTATCCAGCACCTCACGAAGTAGACTGGGTCTTTATGATTTCGAAATCCATGAGAGAAGATGGTCTTGCAGGTCGTTTGCCTTGGAATCAGCGTCCACTGGCGATCGTTGGCATGGGGTGCAGGCTCCCCGGCGGAGGCGATTTAAATGAGTACTGGAATTTGATCGCGTCGGGGCAAAGTGCGATCCAGGAATTGCCATTTGAGCGGCTAGATCAATCCACTTACTACTCTCCAACTCCCTGCGAACGACCTCGTACGATGACTCGATTGGGAGGAATTGTTTCTCCCTACCGCGGCATTCGAAATCTGCACCGACTAACCTCGTCTGAAGTGCGTGAATCCGATCCTGCGCACCTCGAGTTGTTCGGTGTGATGGACGATGCCGTCGAGTCCGCTGGATGGAGTACTGACTCGTTTGGTGGGAAGAAGACAGGAGTTTATCTCGGACATACACGTGGTACTGGTCGCTGTGGCGAAATCGTCTATCGGACGCTCGTTCCGCAAACCGTTCGGTGGCTCAGAGAGTTAGATGGATTCTCTCAGCTCGATGGTTTAAAACAAGAACGAGTCATTCGCAGTATCGTTCAAGATGTGCAAAATCGTTACGTTGGTTTTGACAAGAACCGTGGCGAACGCATGGCGGCTTTTCAAGCCTCGTCGCTGATCTCCAAAGGCTTTGGGCTGAACGGGCCTAGCCTTTCACTCAATGCTGCTTGCGCGTCGTCTTTGGCCGCGCTCAGCTTTGCCGGTGAAGCTTTAAGCGTCGGTGATATCGATGTCGCGGTAGTTGGGTGTGGTTCCTTCGTTGAATTTGACAGCTTGGTGTTGTTTTCACGAGCTGGTAGCGTTTCTAAAACGGGCTCGCGACCATTTGATGCTTCAGCCGATGGTCTCATTCCTGCCGAAGGATACGTCATCCTGTTGGTGAAGACATTGGAAAAGGCTCTTCAAGATGCCGACCCGATCATGGCTGTTATTCGCGGATTCGGCTATTCCTCCGACGGGAAAGGGAAAAGCCTTTGGGCCCCACGGGAAGAAGGCCAGATTCTTGCGATTCAACGCGCTTATGGCGATTGCTTAACTCCGACGCGGTTGGGGTACCTAGAAGCTCACGCGACGAGCACCGCCGTGGGTGATGCTACGGAAATGAAAGCCCTCAGTCGCGCGTTGGCTGAGACATTGTCGGGGTTCCCGAAAGTTCCCGTCGGTAGCGTCAAAGCCAACATCGGGCATACGCTCGAGACCGCTGGACTTGCCGCATTGGTCAAGGCAGTGCTCGCGATTCGGAATCGCCAGATTCCTCCGGTCGCCAACTTAAAAAAGCCCAATCCAAACATCGATTGGCAGGCGAGCCCGCTCTATCTGCCGCGAGAGTTAACCGAATGGAAGTCCATCGACTCTCAACCTCGACGAGCCGGAGTCAACGCGTTTGGTATCGGAGGCTTGAACGCTCACGTAATTCTAGAAGAGTTCATCCCCGATTTCTCGGACAGCTACTTCCTGCCAGACCCAGAGTGTGCCGCTCGGTCGCAAAGCGTAAGTGTTGCGTCCAACAATAACCATTCGGTCAGTCAGACTAACGAGGACGAAAGCCCATACGTGGCAATTGTTGGGCTCGGGGCTATCGCTCCGGGTGGCAAAGTATCCGAGGAATTTTGGACTGCTACCAAAGATGGGGCGACCCACATTGGTGAGCCCGATGCCAAACGTTGGGACGTGAGTCAGTTGGATTCGAGTCAATCCTGGCCAGAAAAAATAGTCGGTGGCTTTATTCGCGATTATCAGTACGACTGGCGAAAACACAAAGTTGCACCCAAGCAGGTTGCCGATGCTGATCCGCTGCAATTCATGCTGCTTGATGCAGTAGACCAAGCGCTCGTAGACTCGGGAATCACCCTGCATCCGGATTTAAGGCGTCGCACAGGGGTTGTTATCGGAAGCGTCTTTGGTGGCGAATTCGGTAACGCACTGCAGATGGGTTTGCGATTGCCTGAGTTCTCGCGATTGTTGGATAAGTACCTTCGTGAAGAAGGGGTAGCGGACGAAGTCATTGAATCGATGATTGATCGTTACCAAGCTCTTCTGTTGTCTCGAATGCCCGCCTTGAATGACGAGACAGGTAGCTTCACGAGCTCCACGTTGGCTTCGCGTATTACCAAGACGTTCGATGTGATGGGAGGTGGTTCCGCCATCGATGGTGGAGGTGCATCGGGTCTAACTGCCCTCCAAATCGCGGTGAATTCACTTCGAGCGAGAAACGCGGATTTGATGGTCTGCGCCTGCGGTCAACGTAGTATCGGTCCATTTAACTTCGAATTGCTTTGTCACACCGGTGCGCTGAGCGCGACCGGTAAAGTATCCGTTGGCTCTCCTCTTAGCGATGGACTTGTCCCTGGAGAAGGGGCGGCCGTTGTGGTCCTCAAACGACTCGATGAAGCTATTCGAGACGGCAATCGAATTTATTGCGTTATCAAAGGCTTTGAACAAGTTCAATGCACTGGAGTCAAAGAGTCGTTTCAGTCGCTTGATCGTTCTTTGTCGAAGTGGATCGAACCAGGCGAACTCGCCTATGTTGAGTCGGATGCGAACGGAATTGCCCACGCGAACGATGAGTTTCTCGCGGTTCAATCGGAGCTGACTTTCGATAACCAATATCGTGTTTCTATCGCCTCCCTCAAAGAACAGATTGGCGATACCTTTGGTGCCTCGGCGCTGCTGAGTGTGGTTCGAGCGAGCCAAGCATTGCATCGCGGGATAGTACCGGCGGCAGCCTTCGCCGATGAGAAACGACTCCCTCGCCATCTTGAGGTCCATTCCTCGTCGCAAGTGAAATGGGACTCAGCTTCGTCTACTCCAGCCGCGGTGGTAGTGCCTTCCAGCTGTGACGGTATCGTTTCGGGTGTCGTTCTCGGAAATCTTGCTTCGGTGTTAAAGAAGGAAACCACTGCGAACTCACAAATAAAGGGACAGCAACACCCCGCTTGGGCAGAATCAAATGCACATGTGGCGGAACCGGCTGATCAACTCTCTATTTTTCGCTTTGGAGCGGATTCGATTTCAGAACTGCTGCATCAAATGCAATGTGCGTCGACGGCTCCCAATCCCATCCGCGACCAATCGAGTGGCACTTTTTCCTTCATGGATGCGTCGGCTTCCTCCGAACAACAACCGCCTTTGTACCGGCTAAATGTCGTTGCCGGAAATCGTAAATCGTTGAAACAAAAAATCGTAATGGCGGAGAACGCACTCTCGCAGGGTAAAAGCGTCAGTGCTTTGCAAAACCAAGGTGTTTTCTTTGCCGAGCGTGGTAGTCAAAGTCACGCAAAGACGGCATTTCTATTTGCCGGTCAAGGCTCGCAATACCCGAAAATGCTCTCCACTTTTTTGCAGCACCCAGCGGTGGACCAGCAAACCATAGCAGAGATCGAACATGCGACCAAGCGATGGATGAGCACTTCGTTGGAAGACTTGTTAGTTGATAGGAAACGCCGACTAGGAACCGATCTTCTGGCAACCCAGTTCGGAATCTTGAGTTGCGAAGTTTTGCTCTATCAAGTCCTCAAGGACATGGGGCTAACTCCTGACTTTTTGATGGGGCATAGCTTTGGTGAATATGCCGCAATCTACGCGTCCGGAAGCCTTGATATTTCTAGAGCGTTCGAGGCAGCCTATTATCGCGCCCAAGCCGTAGGGCAAGCTTCCGTGGTGGAAGGGAAACTGATATGTCTTTTCTGTGACGAAGAAGTTGTCTCGCAGACCATTTCCCAAAACGGATTGGATGCTCACATCGCTAATTGCAACTCTCTCCAACAAACAGTAATCGGTGTCCCCACGAAATCGGTTGATAGCGTCCGACAAGTCTTTGAAGGCAAACGCATTCGAACTCTTACGCTCCCCGTGCCGTTCGCATTTCATACACCGCTCATGGCAAACGCGTCAGCCGTCATGGCTGAACGGCTCGCCGAATTTCCCATGAGGAATTGTGACCTCCCGCTCCTGAGTACGGTGACCGAGTCTTTTGAGTCTCAGTCGGAACAACTGCGGCAAAATCTGTGCGACCAGTTCGTTAAGCCAGTTCGATGGACTCGATTGGTTCAAAAACTGCGTCAAGAAGGGACATCGCTTTTCATCGAAGTCGGACCTGGGCAGGTGCTGACTGGGTTGACGCGAAGTATTTTCAAAGGGGATGAGGGTGTCTACTGCGTGGCATCCGATGATCAACGAACCACCACCGCCGAACAACTCTTGTTCGTTCGCGCAGTTCAAGAAATTCAATCCCACCGAACTGACACCGCCTCGTCGTCTCATCAACACGTAACGGCTCACGCGACGGTTGTTGACCACAAAAAGAAACAGCCTCCCACACCTTTGCTTCGCGCTAATCGCGTTGCGCCCCCAAACACGAAGGCTACTACGGGCTGGCCCGATGCCGAACAACGCTCGATCAAAAAACTCGTTGAGGCTACCAACAACATGGATGATATCAGTCCCTTTAAACCTGCTGCCGATCGCTCTGGAAATTCATTGGACATTTGCTTCGAAAGAGTCGCTGCTCAAACAATCTACCGAGCTCGAAAGCAGTCTGCCTCAAAGTTCAGCGCAAGAGCGATTGCACCAACAGCGACCTTACTGGCCGATTGGCATGAAATTGCTAGAGAATGGAGAACTACTCCACAGGCAGCTTTTCGGATCAGTCGATTTCTTGAAACGGAAACCATTAAGTCCCGCGAGCAGAACATTGCGACCGATGGTACGCACGGCGTTCTGGATCAAATCACTTTGCTTAATCCTGCTTGCTGGGAAGACTTGCAGTGGCAATCAAGCGGATCGAAAGCAGGGCTACGGTTTGCTACTCTCGCGCGTCGTGGGCAACGCTACGGTTCGTTTGGAATCAACGAATCTGGCATAACCATTAGTTGTGCAGCTCAAAAAACACCACTTGATTTGGATTCGGTGACTTCTGCGTTGTCTCAAGGGCCTTCCTGTCTCATCGAAGAGATTCTCAAAAATTGCCGAACTCTAACCGAGGTTGTCTCCCTTATAACAAAAACCGATTCGAGCAATCGCTATACATGGCTTGTTTCTGATGCGTCTGGAAAAGCCATAACAAGCGTTTGCACCGAAGGTGGGGTTTCATTTATTCCTTTCTCTGGGGCAGTAGATCCTGGACAGCGTGTCGTCACTCATGTCGATGATCGACAAAGACAGGATCGTATTCGTGCTTCTGCAAATCCCAGATCGATGCAATTAATGTTGCAGTGGGAGTCCTGGGATCAATCGGTTTCTCATAAGACGACGATCGGTTTTGACCAACTCTTTGGTCTCGCTCCGAGCCGCTCTTTAGCTACGGAGTCGTCCGTAGGTACGCAACCGCCAAAACATGATTCTTCGCCGCTTTTGAGTCAAGCCACGGAAACTTCCAACGTAGAAACTACCCAGTCCAAACTCGCATCCTCTGGGACGGAAAATGGTCTCGCCCCCACACTGCCAATGGGTGATCAAGATCGCATCTGCACGCGAATCGTTCCAAAACTCATCGAAGCGCACGGCAAGGAACGCTTAGATTGGCATTTGAAGCTGTCTAATGCAACGGTTCTCATTCTTGGTGATTTGCCGACCCTCAAGTCCAGGCTTGAGAAATGGGGTTCGAAAGTGGAATCGGTCGTCGCTTGGCAATCGGCCGATGAACTAGCCCAAATCGCGACTAGTCTGCAAGAACGATTGGGAAAGATCGATCACGTTATTGCCGCTCCGTGGTTTGCTAACCAGTCTGTTCGTGGAGGTGCTGAAAACACCAAGACCTTTGACTTCGATCGCGATGTCATGGCATTGTATCGATTGGCGCAAGTTTGGTTTACTACTCTAGGAGATGCACCATCATCTGCGGAGCGATCGTTTATTACCGTCACAAAAATGGGGGGAGATCTTGGATTAACAGGTCAAAGTCACCGACACATTGATGGTGTGTTGACCGGGTTGTCTAAAGCGATGTTCCTGGAGCGGGCTGTCATGGTGGGGCCTGATTTGAGGACTCATGCGATCGATTTTGAGCTCGATGCAGACGAAACTTACGTATCTGACAGGTTGCTAAGCGAATGGGCTCAAGAAACTCGCGAAGCGGAAGTCGGTTATCGATCCCAACGACGTTATGTCTTGAGAAGTACTCAGGAAGTGTTGCCTCGTCCCGCTGCGGGATCGGACCAATCGATCGGTGAGGGATGTTGGATCGTTACCGGTGGAGCGCGCGGTGTCACGGCAGAGATCGCCAAGGCGATCGCTTCGCGATGCACGGGGACGATTCATCTGGTTGGATCGAGCCCAATTCCATCGATACCTCAGGAGTGGCTGCAATTTGATGAAACGAGTTTGCGTGCTCTTCGCACGGACATCGCTCGCAAGGCCGCGGTCGAAAAACGGCCTGCTGCGGAGCAATGGAATGCGATCGAAAAGGCGATAGAAATCGAACGCAATTTTCAAGCTATGCGCAATGCGGGCATGAGCTTTCGATATCACGCGTGCGATGTCTCGTCGCTCGAGGCAGTTCAAGCTCTCGTCGCAAGTATAAGATCCTTCGGCGAACCAATCGTTGGGGTCGTACATGGTGCAGGCTTTGAGAAAGCCAGCCGATTTTCAAGCAAGAAGTTACCGCTTGTGAAGCGAACGTTCGATTCCAAAGCACTGGGGGCTCTGAATCTGATGCAAGCTACAGATTCCGATCCAGTCAAATCGTTCGTGGCCTTCGCCTCGATCAGCGGACGCTATGGCGCTATTGGGCAAACGGATTATAGTTCCGCCAACGAATGGCTAACCAAGATTGTAGCTCGATACGCTAACGAAAAACCGCATTGCCATGCGGTCGCCCTCGATTGGCACTCGTGGGGTGATGTCGGTATGGCTGCTCGGCCTGAGACAAAGCACTCGCCGATGCTAAAGACCATGCGATTTATGCCTGTGGGAGAAGGTGTCGAGCATTTTCTGGCCGAGGTTCAACTTGGACAGACCGCTTTAAAACAGCGAGGGGCAATCTCCCACGGCCATTGTCCTGCTGAAGTCGTTATAACCGACTGGAACTACCACACACTCTATTTTCCCGATTCGTCCGTTCCACCCACCGCCAATGAAGAGGTGGTCCCATCGGTAGATCATTCCTACCAATCCGAGCAATGGGTCGCTTCGCCCGTCGCGACGGAAAAGCTTCTGCCGCCCGATGGACTATGTTTAGTCGTTGGTAGCAACGCGACCGCAAAGGTGCTTTCAGAGCGTTTATTATCACAAGGTTGTCAAACCATTTCTGTCCCTAGCGTCACCTGTGCGGCCGATGCGGAACAGTTGTCGGAAATCGTCTGCAACGTTGCTGTGAAGAATATCTATTGGCTCTCTAGTTTGGACCACGGGGCCTATCTCGGAAATGGATGGAAAAAGGAACGTGATCGTCTCGATCATTTCGTCAGCACACCCAAGCAACTCGTTCGTACATGGGCTGAACGAATGGGTGCCAATAGGTTACGACTGGTCGTGGCTGGCAACTGCAAGCCGCTGCAAGAATCGGACGACTTCTTTGGGCAATCATTTACACCAGAAGCGAGTTGGTTGGCATCCCTTCTCCGGGAACATCCGACTTTGGTGTCTTCGTTTACGGTTTGCAAGACGGTTTGGATTTCCAATCACCGAAGTCCTTCGGCTCAATCGCAAAGTTTGTTCGAGGAGTCCTGCTCCGTTGAAGTGGCTGCTCAAGTTCATCGATCTGGATCCGGTCGCTGGGTTTCTAAAATGGAGAGCGTCCAGCTTCCACCAACTGCGGCATCATCGATATCCACCGATCCTGGAACGTGGGTTGCCGTGAGTTGCAAATCTGAAGCCGATCAACTCAAACTAGCGGAAGGTTTAGGTATCGCTCCTGATCGATTGATGTGGCTGAGCACTAGCAAATGGATGCAGATACAGAAAGAACTCCGGTCGGTCGCCGATCCCGCATCTGTTCATCGATTGGAGGGGATGCAATTCACAGAGGTTGTGAATCCATTACAAGCCATCCGTGACAAACGAGGGGACAATATTGTAGGGATCGTCTTTTGCGATTCCGTCGAGGGAACGCCGGACGCGTTCGCCGATGTGGAGCACTCCAAACTCATTTCGCAAGTCATGATTTCAACGCAGCCAGATAACGTTCGAATCGTGGTCGGGCTCAATTCTAGTCAAGCAGGACTGGTCACCACGTCGGAGTGGATGCGATGGCACGCATTACGACGAGGAATCCGCGCCGCCATGGTCCTTGGTTACAACTCCCAACTGAACGAAGCCTTACGCACGGCAATGCATGCTTTGCCAGCTGAACCCGGGACTGTTTGTTTGCAGAATAGCAAAGCTGGGACTACCAAAGCTGACAGTCAATCAGCATCGCAAGCCGCAGAGTCTTTACAGTTGGCTTTTTCTCCTCGATCGTCCCTCGTGAATGATACTGTCGTATGCGAAGTTATCGTGGATCCGATCCGTGATCCATTTCTCGCTCAGCACCGTTTTCGAGGTCGCCCGCTGATGCCGTTGGTAGGAATCGCCGAGCTTATGGCCCAGTCGGCTGTGAGCAAAGGTTTGGTCGACAATCGCTTTGGTGTCGCTATCGAAAGTCTAGTTGTTGAAAACGGGCTCAAGTTTGTCGATGACTCACCCAAGTCACTCTTTATCAAATTGGTGCCCACTGGCAAATCGATCCAGGCCACATTGTATTATTCGTTCGCCGATTCACGCGGTCGGATCGTCGCTCCGGAACGTGTTGTAGCCACCGCTTCGTTGCACTCCTTATTATCACCCGCGAAACCGCAACCGGTTCCTTTTCTACCCACTGCCCCGTGGCATGTTGTTGGTTACCCAGGTGAAGAGAGTGTGATTTATCATGGACCTGCATTTAGATGTTTGCAAAAAACACAGTACTTTGAAAATGGAATGATCGGTGGGTTCGAAGCACAGCGCCCATCGGCATTGGGTGGAGACCGTGTTGGAGAGTGGCTAACACCGATGGGTGTTATTGATAGCGCACTGTTTGCTTGCGGCATCCTAGCATGGACTCGAGACTCCAGTACCGTTGCCATTCCTTCAGGCATTGACGGTATAAGAATTTACTCTCAGTCCTCAGCCGGTCATGCCTACCTAGGAATCTTTACGATTGACCAACTAACCGCTAACGAAGGCCGATTCTCCGGCATGGTTCAAAGCCAAGACGGAGAGGTCTTGTTCGAGATGACAAGCTATCGTGCTACGCTCGTTAAATCGACAATCCCTAACTAACCCTAAGATGATTTATCATGATTGATTTAAAAAACCGAGTATCGCTGGTAACTGGTAGCTCACGAGGAATCGGGCGCGCCACTGCGCTGAAATTGGCGAGTGCGGGGAGCGACGTGATCGTGAATTACGTTTCCTCAAGAACCGCAGCATTGGAAACCGCGAAAGAGATTCGACAACTCGGTCGTCAGGTGTGGGTTGTGAAGGCTGACGTGAGCGAAGAACAGGATGCGATCGAGTTGATGGGCTTTGTGTCTCGGGAAATCGGACAGCTTGACATCATCGTTTCTAACGCTGCAACGGGTGGCTTTCGGAATCTCTTCGATTCGGAACCCAAGCATTTTGAACGAGCTATGGCTACCAACGTGCTCTCGCTCGTCTATCTGGCCCGCGAAGCCCGCGAGCTCATGATCAATCGGCCATACCGGACGAAGATTATTGCTATATCAAGTCATGGAGCGGATATTGCTCTCCCAAGCTACGGCCTGATTGGTGGTTCGAAAGCCGCACTCGAAAGCATCGCCCGGCACCTAACGCTCGAGGTGGGGCATTTGGGTGTGAATGTGAACATCGTCAAAGCTGGTTTAGTACGCACTGATTCGACAGATCGTTTGCCCGGTGCAGAGGAAATGTTCGCTGGTCGTATTCATAAATCGATGATGGGATCTCGAGTTCTCGAAGCGGACGATGTCGCCAATGCTGTGTTGTTCCTTGCTAGTCCTCTCAGTGACTTGGTGCAAGGTGAAACACTGACGGTCGATGGAGGTTCTGCGATCCATGTCTAGGCTGCCTCCCGAGGCTCAGTTATCGCTGTCGGAGCAGGCTCGATCGGGGCTGGCAAAGTATATTTGGAAATCAGCAGTTCCCCGAGAATGCGCGATTGTTTTGCTCGCGAACGCTCCCCTGGCTTGGCTTGTGTTTCGTGGTCGAGAAGATATCGGCCAATGGGGCTGGGGCGGATTGGTCGCATACCTGGGACCCATGTCGTTTTTCCTCCCTTTTTTTACTAGCTTCTTCGGCTGGATGGGCGGGCTGATGTTGAAACCCTACTTCGGATTCACACCAGTGCAACTGTCTGTTCGTTCCTGGTTATTACCAGGCTCCCTGTGCGGGATGGTCCATGGAGTCCTTGGCGTTATCGCCATGTTGGCGTTTCTTGGGGGGATCGATCTCCTGGCTCCCAGCATGACTTGGAACGCATGGCAATCCGTGGCTATCGTATCTGTGGTATCTTGCGTGTTCGCCATTCTCTTTCATCCCGTGGCCATTCGAAGGTCGCTTCAATCCTCTCGCTAAAGGGATACGGATTCATGCAGTTTAGAGCGCTCGCTCCGGTTGTTTTTTTTAGTGCGATCGTGCTGTCGTGCGGCGGACTGATCGTGGCTCAGGAAACCGTAGTGGATACGAAGCAAGGAACGATTCTCTCGACCAAAGGCCAAAGCCTCTCAACTCGGTTTCCCACGCAATGGTCTGTGGCAACGAACGATTTGCAAAATGCCTCCTTCGGCAACGAATCTAAGGATTTGGATATTCAAAACCGGCTGTACTCAGCCTTGCTTTCGATGTCCAGTTTCTTTAATTCCAATCCGTCGTGGCGTACTTTTCTAGACTACGATGCTTTGCTGAAATCGGCTCAGCCAAACGGCAGTGCGGAATTGAACGCGATGGTTTCGCCGACTCTCTTACGGAATTGGAGTGTTGCGCGAGACTCGTTAGATGTATCGCAATTGACGGTTGCAAATCGATTTCTTCGCGAATGGAGCGCGGTTTTGCACAGTCGTGTGACGGGTGAGACGGCTCAAATGCGACAAGCACGACTGGCATCGCTCGATCAATTGTTTCAAAGTTTCTCAATTGATCCCACAAGGCAATCGCGAATTGCCCTCAATATGATTCTGCGAGAAATGGAGCTGCATGGGCAGTCTCTGGAGTTGGTCCGAGAAATACGGAACATCAGTTTGCTACCGAATTTGATCATCCAGAAACCGATCACATCTCTCATTGCAAACCAAACGGATCCCCTCAGTGATTCCTTCTCCACCTCAGGCTTCTACAATCGGATGCGGATGGATGGGAATGGTACCTTGAGTGGTACGCAGAGCACTCGCTTGCTTCCAAATCCAAACGCTATTGAATGGGAGGTTACGCTTAACGGTACCTCACGTGTCACCAGTCGTGGAGCTATTCCCGAAGTATCAGTTCAATCGACCGCGGCCTCATCAATCTCTGCTGCCAAGCGAATCGCTTTCTATGGCTGGGGGCGATGGTCTTATGGACAATCAGTCTCTTCGGCTCCTACAACCATTCGATATGATTCGATATCCCCTAACTCTAGAGGCGCGGCCCGACAACGAACAATCAGTGAGGTACAATCGTCACAGCGTTCGTCGGAGATACAGGCTCAGCAGGAGACAGAGAAATCCCTTCGAGAACGTCTGGACCGAGCTGTCGAAAGCTTTACTCGACAGTTGGATATGAGCCCATTGATGCAATTGCGCGATACGCTCGTTCAGACGAGTGCTGATTTCCTGACGATCCAACATCGTTCATCCAGCGAAGACGGTACGATTTCCATTCGCTGTTACGATCATGCTCTACCAAGCTTTGCGGAATCCGCCCCTCCTTTGTCTGATGCAAGTCGATCCGTAGCATCCATTCACGAATCGTTGCTCAGTCTAATACTCCAATCCAAGCTCATGAAATCGCAGCTTGGGGTTTTGATTGAGCCTGCGAAGTCTGACGAAGGTGGAAAGGTGGCGTTTCCCGTCGGAATGGTTGGCTCTAACGTGCGGCTTGTTTTCCAACCAACCTCTACTATCGAAGCCGTCTGCGATGACACGGGCTTTAAAACGATCATTCGATTGAAGTCGATTTCCGATGGTAAGTCGGTTCTTGAAGATTGTAGAATCGAGATTGATTGGGATTTGCAGTTTGTTGGGGCTGGCTTGTTACGGATGGTACGCAAAGATTCGATCAAGATTCTGCCCATCGATTTCGAATCGGGTAACGATCGTCTGGGTATGAGGCAGGTTTCCGCATACCGTGCGGTGGAGCGATCGCTAGTGGCCACGATGGCACCTGAGCAGACTTTAGATTTGCCTAGCGCGTTTGGGGCTGGAGCGAACGGGGCTCCATTAGAGCTACGAATTGGTGCCGGGTGGTTGCAGTTGATCGGTCGTCCCTAAATATTCGCTCAGCAAAAATCAACAAAAGATGTGCGCTGTGTAGAGACTCATTTTAGTCCCGAGCAATTGTTCTGCCTTCTTGGTTGCCTCTTTTTCGGGAGTTAAGTCGGTAGGTAAGGAAAGTCACAGCATCGGTAATTCGTTTCCGATTGCGAGATTTCTTTTGGGGCAAATCATTGCTTGAACAACTAGGCGAGCCAAGCACTCGAAGTCGGAGTTAGGCTAAACTGCTCGTATGGCGGGATCTTCGTTTGGCTTACTCATTTAATCCAGGTTACAAGTTGAATCCTATGATACGACGCTTCCTGTCTCTTTTGTCCGCGATGTTCTTGAGCTTTGTTGGACCAATTTTCGCCGTCGAGAAATGCGACTTACTTCTCAAAGGCGGATGTGTGCATATTGGCGACGGGAGTCCCATGCAGATTGCGGACGTTGCTATCAAGAATGGCCGAATCATGGCCGTGGGTAAGGAGCTTAAAGTAATTGCGAACCTTACTATCTCCTGTAACGACCTGATCGTCTGCCCTGGGTTCATCGATTTACATACGCACAGCGATGACGAGATTATCGAGCGTGATACTCGATCGAACATCAATTACCTTATGCAGGGTTGCACGACAATCATTACCGGCAACTGCGGTTTTGGGCATGTCGATGTCGCCGAATATCTCAACAAAGTAGACAAATCCGGAGCTGGGACCCATGTCGGTCACCTATTGCCTCATGGAAGTCTAAGGTCCGAGGTGATGGGCAAGGAGGACCGTTCGCCAACGCCAGAAGAACTTGCTCGAATGCAAGAGCTCGCAGAAAAGGCCATGCAAGATGGAGCCTTCGGTATGTCGAGCGGCTTAATCTACGTGCCCGGAACTTTCGCGAAAACAGACGAGCTGACGTCCATCTCAAAGAGTATCGCAAAGTATCAAGGAATCTACGTGAGCCATATCCGCGGCGAAGGTTTAGGCCTGCTAGAGAGTGTAGAAGAAGCAATTCAGATTGGCGTCGATGCCGGACTACCAACCCATATCTCTCATTTCAAAGCAAGCGGAACGAAAGCCTGGGGTACTCTGCATTTAGCGGCAGCCATGATTGACAAAGCGCGTAGCGAAGGACGAAAGGTGACTGCCGACCAGTATCCCTACGTAGCATCAAGCACCTCCCTGGAAGCAAGCTTGCTTCCCGATTGGGCTCGTGCAGGGGGTAGAAGTGCTTTGAAGAAACGCTTGGATGATCCAGAAACGTCGGCCAAGATCCGCAGTGATATCGTCAAGTCGTTGAACTCTATTCATCGAATTCAACTGGCAACGTATTCGGCTCGACGTGATTGGGTTGGTAAGAGTCTCGACGAAATCGCGAAAGCGGAATCCATGGAGGTCGCTGACGTTGTCTTAGAGATCGAAAGAACCGGGGGAGCATCAGTAGTGAATTTCGGAATGAACGAGGAGGATGTTCGCATGGCAATGCAACTACCTTGGGTCGCTACTGCAAGCGACGGCAGCGCGAAAACGCCGTCAGCAAATCTACCTCATCCAAGATCCTACGGCACTTTCCCACGAAAGATCGGCTGGTATGCATTGTCCGAGAAGACCTTGCCATTAGAGCTCGCCATTCGAAGTGCAACCTCCTTGCCAGCAGAAATAATCGGGCTCACGGATCGAGGCCTTCTCAAGAGCAACATGATCGCTGACATCGCAATCTTTGATCCGAATGCTTTTCGAGATCGCGCAACCTATGAACAACCATTTCTAAGCCCCGTCGGTCTGAAACACGTTTTAGTTCAAGGAGAACTAGCCGTCTACGAAGGCATCCCAACCGGCGTACTCGCTGGCAAATCCATTCGAAAGACGGTCAAGCCCGCCGTTGCGATTGACTAACGCATACACCACCTAGATTATTTGGGAAGCAAAGCCAACTTGTTCTAATCGGTGGAAGCAGAGTGATTCTCCGCACTAAGCTAACATCGAAACACGACCATCTCGTATACCTGCAGTTCACTGCTTGGAGCAATCAAATCACTCTGTGCGGTTTTGATTTTCGATGAACTTCGGGGGAACCAATCGTAGTAGGTGTCAGGTTGAGATAGGTGCGGCGTTTGCCTCTGGAGGCAGTCTCTGTTTGTGTTGGAACGTATACGCCATTTGCCGCGATATACGTGAGCGGTCAGGGGGCCGGAACATCCGGTGATTGCTTTGGGGCTTGAAGCGAATTCAAAAAACTCAGTAGGAGATCTTTGTCGACAAGACTGAGGCGAGTGAATGCGGCACGCGAATCTTCTGACTCGCCACCGTGCCATTCAATCGCTTCTTCGATCGTAGTAGCGCGTCCGTCATGCAAGTAGGGACCTGAGTCTCGCACACCCCATAGCGGTGGAGTTTTCCATTCTCGTTGCAATGCGTCCCAACTCCCATCATTCGAAAGGTCGGACTCTACTTGGCGAGGTTCATTCATGGCGACACGCGGGAATTGTGGCTTGGCCGGGCGATTGATCGCGCGTGGTTCTGGAAGATCGCTAAAACCTTGTGAAGTGTAATAACCAGGAATGCTAGGGATGCCCGCAGAACTCGGAGCGTTTGATGTCTCCAAGGTTGCAGGCCTAAAGGTTGAGCTATGCATCGTAGCAGGAGCCGCAGAGGGACCCTGCAATCGTTCCCCCATGTCGTGCAACAGCAAATCACTGAAAATGCCTTTAGCAGGACGAATATCCGGTACGTGACAATCGACACAGCCAACTGAATTAAAAATCTTTTCGCCAGCCCGAATTTTCCGGTTCTCTTCGTAATCGGGTTTGGCTTCGATCGGCCTCGGAATAGCAGAGACGTAACTAAACATAAGAGATGTTTCGGACTGCGTAATGTCTAAACCTGGATTGATGTAAGAGTCCTCTGCGTGATCAGGAGTTTGAGCCAGAAATTGTTGGTTCAGTCCTAGCTCGCCGGCACAAGCAGAATCAATAAACGCTGCCAGCGATGTTGCTTGGCCTTGCCAACCGAACTTCCCCGCAACACGCCCCGTAATCTTCCCTCCAGACCTAGATTCTTGCTTCGTGGCTACCTGTTGAAGCTGTTGATCGGTGATTTGATCGATCAGACCAAGGCCATACAAAGGTGGGGAATTGCGCTGACTCAAGTAGAAATCGATATCGAGGTAACGGCCAGCGATGACAGGTTGCCTCGCAATCGCGGCACTTGTTCGTTGATCGGGAATAAACCAGTCGGGGGCAATACCTCCTTCTACGAGTGATGCCAAACGGTTACGAATCTCGTCATAGCCCGGCCGCGTAGAGAAGTTATGAACAATAGTACTATAAGTTAAGAGGCCGCGGGGTGTTACGAAACCGGGATACACATGACGCAGCCTAGCCGCGAACTCATCGTGATTGTTATCGGGACGAACACGTGGATCTAGCGTCACCAACGTTACGTTATGCTTTACGTCTGAACCACCACCCGACACATGGCACTCAGTACATGACTTTGCGTTGTATAGTGGTCCAAGTCCGTCACCGTATTCCACTTTTAGTTCGTCGCCAAACGTGAAGCGTCCAGCACGCCTAAGACGAGCTTCAGTAATTGGACGATTGCGAACCTTAGGCAGATCAGCGTGATCCTTAGCTGGCTCGCTAGTCACCTGAGGCGAATTACTCGACCACTCCCATGTGTGCTCAAATAACTGTTGTCCTGTGAATGTTTGCCGTAGCTTCCAATCATTATTATTGGATGTGCCAATAGCATTTCTTTCTTGTGCTGAAATGCTTGAGAGATGGGGCACCAACGCTATCCCCACGAGGATGATTCTCAACGAGTGAACTCTAACCGAAAACACTATCGACTTGAGAGTGGCGAGTACCATAGCCAACACCTTTTAGGTAAGCAGTGTGTGGGACGCCTCAGAGTTATTACCGGTTGAGCTCCAATAATCAAGAGTATTCTTGTTGAATCTGCTTTCGATTACCTCGCCCATTCTCCGCGGGGTGTGTGTCCCCGTTCACCAGAGTTGTACTCACCAGTGATAGCGATATACGACGTCGAACTGAAGGCGGGCGAGAGGGTTTCCGAATGATAAATCGTTTTGTGCTGTAATTTACTTTTAAAATAGTACGAAAGGAGATCGAATGAACCCAGCACTAACTGTCGTCGGGGACCAACTATGAATAAGCAAGGCTTCCGGAATTTGTCTAGGGTTTGTTCGGGGTTTGTTCCTAGCGACCTTTCAGCCGGCGAGGTTGTTTCGCAGGTCAATCCTTCCAAGTAAGATGGGTGGTTGTAGCGAACGCTAGATGATTGCGACTAGACTTCGTCTAATCATCGGAAGTTCCCTACCTGCTCAGCCCCTCCCACCTCCTTCTCCAGCCTGTACCTATGTTCGCGAAGCCTAAGTTACTACCGAAAATCGTATCTTTCGTCTTTGCAATTGGCCTTTCGCTTATCGGTACCTGCCGTGCGTTTGCCGACGAGGACGTGCGATTCAATCGGGATGTAAGGCCGATACTCGCCGAATATTGCCTCGCATGTCATGGATTCGATCAAGCGAAACGCGAAGCCGGATTGCGACTAGATACCCATGACGGAGCTACAGCGGTCCTTGATTCGGGGATTGCCGCTATTGTCGCTGGAAAGCCCGAGGAGAGTGAACTCATCAAGAGAATTCTTTCAGACGATCACGATTCGGTTATGCCGCCACCGGAGACCGGCAAGCAACTGTCAGAGTCGCATAAAAAGGTCCTTCGGCAATGGATTCAAAACGGTGCGGGTTTTGAAAAACACTGGTCCTTCGAACGACCGGCGAAACCAACCATTTCATCTGTCGGCAGTCCGACAACAGCTCAGCTTCATCCGATTGACTTCTTCATTCGCGAAAAGCTTACATCGAATAGCCTCAGTCCTTCGCCAGCGGCCGATGCGACCACTTTGATTCGAAGGCTCAGCTTCGATCTAACTGGCTTGCCGCCGACGCTTGCTGAGTTGGATGCGTTCCTTGTTGACTATGAGAGCAATCCTGATAGGGCTTATACGGCTCTTGTCGATCGACTGCTTCAAACTCCTGCTTACGGCGAAAAGTGGCGGCGATGGTGGCTGGACCAAGCTCGCTATGCCGACAGTAACGGCTACTCGGTGGATGCGCCTCGTCAAATATGGAAGTATCGCGACTGGGTTATCGATGCATTCAACAAAGACATGCCCTTCGATCAATTCGCAGTCGAACAAATTGCCGGTGACTTGTTACCCGGGGCAACTTTAGAACAGAAGTTGGCAACCGGAT
>JAIYDQ010000043.1 GCA_027487375.1 Planctomycetaceae bacterium | reverse complement strand
TTGTTGCCGAAAGTCAACAAACCGCGATGACAAAACACAACATGAGTTCAGGGAGATGACTCTACAAGTGCACGGAAGCGACATGGTTCCGTAGTACAGTTTGGGGGCGATCCCAGAAAAGAATCTCTAGTTGGACAGCGTTAGGTTTGCGCTGGAGTCCAGGCTTTAGCCGCTTTGGACAAATTCAATGTACTTAACGCCTGAACGCTGTACTCCAGCATGGTTGCGAATCATTCAAGCTTGAAGACTAGCTTGCGTTTGCTTTCGCCTCTTCGGCTTCGAGCTTTGCTTTTTCGAGTGCGATTCTTTTCGCGAGTGACGCTCGTCGACGATGCTCGGCAAGAATCTTTCGCTTGTGCGAAAGAACTGTTTTCTGCTCTTCCAAGTACGCCTCGAGCTTTCCTTGGAGCTCGTCGCGGCGATCGATCGACAGCTTGACGAGCGAGCTAATCGCCATCACGAAAGCGATTCCCCACAGTATCCATTTCCAAGGTAGCTCGTCCATAAATCACTTACCAATTTGAATAACGGTCGGATTCAAAAGCGCTAGGCACTTCTAGAAATTACGCGCTGCGTCGGATCGAGAATTTCTCTTAGTCGCTCAAATTCATCTGGGTTTGAAAAGTGAATGACGACACGGCCCGATCCGCGTGCACCTTGGCGAATTTCTACCTTTGTTCCGAGTTGTTGCTTCAATCCTTGCTCGAGTGCCGCAACATGATCAGAAGTGGTTCGCTTCTTCGATTGGGTAGCCGCGCCAGTGATTCCGCTTTCTTCGGCATCTTCTTGAGCGACCTGTTCTCCAACCCGTCGTTCAATTTCTCGAACGCTCCAGCCTTCTGTTCGGCATCGATTGGCGAAATCAATTTGCATCGATTCGGTACTGAGAGCGAGAATGGCTCGGGCATGACTTGCAGAGATTTTGTCCGCTTGGACCATATCTAAAACTTGATCTGGTAGCTCAAGCAGTCGCATCATGTTGGTGACGGTTGTGCGATCGATTTTCAGGCGACCTGCTAACTCTTCTTGCGTGCAGCGATGCTCGCTAATGTACCGCTTGAAGGACATCGCTTTTTCAATCGCGTTTAGGTCCTTGCGTTGCAAGTTCTCAATAATCGCAAGCTCGGCAACCAAGCGATCATCGGCTTCGCGAACTTCGGCTCGGATCTTGGAAAGTCCAGCATGGATGGTGGCTCGCAATCGTCGCTCGCCGCTGATCAGTTGGTACCGGGACCCAACCTTGCGAACGAGGATTGGTTGCAGCTGCTGGTGGCTTTTGATGCTTTCAGCGAGGGATGCAATCTCCTCTTCGTTGAATACTCGACGTGGCTGAAATGGATTGGCATCGATTGTCGTTACGTCCAGCTCCATGGCTCCAACTCCGGACGCTGTCACTTCGAGCGTATCAGTTTGAACACGGAATGCTGCCGCTGATGATCGTGGTTGAGTTGCGAGTCCGCTTTGGTCAGTGCTAGCGAAACCCTGGCGATCCCGAGCGACAGCGGTTGCTGGCGTTTCGTAACCACCGTCGTTCTCCATTGGTGTCCCCAAAAGTGCGGCAAGTCCTTTTCCCAAACGGCGTTCTTTAGTCACGATCCAGTACCTCCATGCATAGTTCGATATAAGCTCGTGATCCTCGCGAGCGGGGGGCGTAGTCCAACACGCTTTGTCCGAAGCTGGGTGCCTCGGCAATAGCTACATCACGGGGGATCACCGTGTCAAATACAAAGTCACCAAAAAATTCGCGGACCTCGTTGTCCACTTCGTGAGTTAGTTCAAGCGAGATGTCGTACATCGTTAACAACACTCCTCCGATTTTCAGGCGCCCTTCGGTCTGGTCGATGCACTGCTTGATCGCCTGGATCATCTGAGCCGCACCTTCCATTGCAAAGTATTCACATTGAATCGGCATCAATACTTCGCTGCTCGAAGCGAGGGCCGCTCGAGTCAGTTGCCCCAGCGAAGGAGGGCAGTCAATCAGGACGGAATCAAAGCTGCTGGTCCCAGTCTCAATGTTGCGCTGAAGAATTTCGCTTTGCTCGACCTCTCCGTGCTCCAAGAGATTCACGTCCTGAAAAGATCTACATCCTGGCAGCAAGAACAGGTCTCGGATGTCCGTTTCGAGAACGTGGGTGCTGAGTGGTTCAGTTGAAAGAAGCGGATGGCGAGCGGATGGTTTTCCACCTAAAGCTCCGGTCGCGTTACATTGTGGGTCCAGATCAATCACCAACGTTCGCAAGCCTGCGCGGGCAAACCCTGCTGCAAGATTTACAGCCGTAGTCGTCTTTCCGACGCCCCCTTTTTGGTTGGCTATGCAAAGCGTGCGTGGCAAGTGGTGAAGTCCTTTTCTGGGTTCGCGATCCGTTCTCCATCAGCCGGTATACAGATTTTTCGCGATCATGAAAACATCAGCCGCAGTTTCGACCATGAATCCTTCCTGCTGCCGAGAGCACGATAGCTTCCTGCCGGGGACGAAAGTCCCCCGGGAACATCACGTAGTCGGAGGTTCAAGCTCCGAAAGGGCGACCGCGACGCATTGCTATCGCCCAATCGGCCCTAAATGTGCGAGGTCAAGACGTACGCTTCGGGTTCAGAAAAACGCACCCATTTCAGTTTCTAGGGTGCTGTTTAACCAGAGAGCCGCGTCAAGTCATCACCGTACTGTGTTGTGTTACGTGGAACCCTAATTGAACAGCGCCACATGGCGCTGGAGTCCAGGCTTTAGCCGCTTTTGGAGCATCCATGGTGCTCAGCGCCTAAAGGCTGTACTCCAACGCAACACATCTATGTCCAACTAGACTCTGTTTCTAGCTCATTAGCATGCTGAGCTTTTTTATGATCGTTTGGAAGCCGTTGCACGTTCTCGCCCGGCAGGTTAAGGAAGACTTTCCAGCCAGAAGTTCTGCTTTTGTCAGCCTAGTATCCGATAGTCGTTCTCTCCAAACTCAAATTGCCATGAGCACATCTGCCGAGGCCGTTTAACGTGGAACTTCCTGAAGGCGGCACCCAGGATTCATTAAGTCAACGAATGAACGACCAATCCCGAGACCAGCTTCGGGAAAAAGTAGGTGCTTTTGGCCGGCATGCGTTCTTGATGAATCGAAACGTCGTGAATGTTGTCGATCGATGCTGGCATCACCAAAGCAGCGAGTGGGTATCCAGATTCGCTCGCGAGCTTCCCGTTGAGACCGTTGATGACTTCTTGTACCCAATGAACGTAGGTTGGAGACGGATGCCC
>JAIYDQ010000324.1 GCA_027487375.1 Planctomycetaceae bacterium | reverse complement strand
CATTACTCGGAGCAGTTTGATGATAGTTCACTAGAGCCAAAGACAGGTGAACTTGAACCTGTGCCCGTTTAGCCAATCTAGAAGCAAGTAACCAGCAATATGCCGCGCCGAAAAAAAGTGTTTCAAGCTTTACGCTTCGCAGTAGAAGACGTTTATCAAAAATTGGACGATGGAAGTGAACATCATCGGCAAGTCGTGCGACATCCTGGGGCCGTGGTGATTCTCCCGTTGGTCGATCCAGATCATGTTTGTTTGATTTACACCTACCGCGTCGCTATTGATCGATGGATACTCGAGTTGCCTGCAGGAACGCTCGAACCGAATGAGCCACCCATTGAAACCGCAGGTCGTGAATTGATTGAAGAGACAGGCTACCAGGCGGCAACTATTCAGCACGTACACTCGTTCAACATGTCGCCGGGTATCCTGGACGAGCGCATGCATTTCTATGTGGCGAGTAATCTGACTCAGGGCGAGGCACATCGAGAAGTTGGCGAGCAAATCGCTAACCGAGTTTACTCTTGGAGCGAAATCGATCGCCTAATTCGCGACGGGCAAATCCAGGACGCAAAAACTCTTGTCGCATTGCTTTGGTTCATGCGATATCGAACGAATGCCTAAAGCGTTGTTCAGAACAGACTCTGTTTCTAGATATGTAGTAGCGTCGCTCCGGAACGCGCGAATGCCTCGTCTCGGAGAGACTCGCTACATGTGAACGAATACAAACGCAAAGCCTAGTTGGACCGTGCCAGGTTGAGCACGATAATCGATCGCAACCGTTATGAAGTACAGCCTTTAGGCATCGAGCACCTTGGAATTGCCCAAAGCGGCTAAAGCCTGAACTCCAGCGCAAGCCTGGCGCTGGCCAACTAGATTTGGTGGTGGCGGAATCCATCAGAATTCCACCAAGGTTGGAAATAAGTGTGAAGTGCGAGGCCTTCAGATTTCTTACGACATCTGCTACGAAGACAAATACAAATTTCTAATCACGATCGAGTGCTTCGTTAAAATCGATGGAAGGCTGAACCGCGAGATCTTGGGACCGGTTTGCTATTGCTTGAGAGCCTCAAGTACTGCCGCGTCATGCCCATCGACGCTTACTTTCTTCCAGACCTTCGCAATCTTGCCTTGGGCATCAATGATGTAAGTGCTTCGCTGAACACCCATCGATTTTTTTCCATACATGTTTTTCTCGCGCCAAGCACCGTAAAGATCAGCGACGGCGTGATCGGGGACTGCAAGGAGTGGGAAATTCAGAGCGTATTTGTCACGAAACTTCACGTGCGACTCCACTGTGTCCGGGCTGACTCCAAGAACGACAGCTCCCAATTTGGTCATCTCGCTTTGAGCATCGCGAAAGGCACAGGCTTCCTTAGTGCAACCGGGCGTATCATCTTTCGGATAAAAGTAGAGGACTACAGTCTTGCCTTTAAACTGTGATAGTTTCACCTTTTCACCGGAATCGGATAAAAGAGTGAATGCGGGAGCTTTTGTGCCAGGTTCAAGCCAATCGGCCATCGGAATATCCTTCGTTTTCGAACTGGAAAAATAACGGGAACCAAGATCAGAGTTTCTTTCTTCAGACGCTATTTTGGAGTGAACTCGCACGCCTGAATAGGACTCTACATTTTTGCTGCTGGTCAAGTTGTAGATTCATAAAAGCAGCCGGACCTAGCCCGGTTTTTTAATGATTTCTCGAGAAGCTTATAGTTGTGACCTCGGTGTCCGATAACCGATTTAGCGATCGTTTTTAGTAAAGAGACCGAGATTTTTCGGTGTGTTGGAAGCGTTACGTCGTTGTTGAGCGACTTTAAGGTGACATTTTTGCGAAAAAGAGTTAGACTACGAGTCTCGCAGTCGCGAAGTTAGAAAATATTTTTGGAGCCAAATCGCTGTCAATGAGTAAGAAACCTAGTCCGTCGAACGTTTTGGAAGACATTCCGATCATCAATGCTACCGCCTCGGAATCGCAGCTCGCGTCGACATTGATCTTGGCAAAAGCGGCAGCACGAGCGGCGGCGGAGAACAAAGCTCAGGATTTGATTCTGCTCGACATTTCGCGACAGACCTCTATCTTCGACTATTTTTTGATTGGAACAGGTACGAGTCGGCGTCAGATTCACGCAATCAGCGATGAAATAGATCACGCTCTCGAAGCCTTAGGTGAAACGAGATTGAGTACCTCTGGTTACGATGAAAGCAGATGGATCGTGCTCGATTACGGTGGGTTAATTGTTCACCTGTTCGATGAAGAAACGCGAGCGTTTTACGATCTCGAAGGACTTTGGGCTGACAGTCCACCGGTTGATCTCACAGATGCCTTGCGCAATACGGGAGCAGCGGTTTTGAGAACGGAGTCGTAATCGATGTCCGTACCGATGTCTCCAGAGTATCTACTTTACTATCTTCCCTTGATTGTGGCGGTTGCGTTGGTTCTTGCCGCGACACGCCACGAGCGAACGGATTTGATAATCAAGCAGGCGATCTCGCAAGCCGTGTGGTTCACGGTCTTCATGCTCGTCGTAGCAGGCCTGCTTTGGGGTGCAACTCAATTAATCTAAGAGACCCCGGGGAGTCTAAGGTCTCGTCTGTAATCGTGCACGGCAACGGTCCGAACACATTGGATCTGGTCTCAATTCAACCTTTGGTAACGGTGAAGAAATTGAACTCGTTGCCTTTCGTTTTTCGAAGATGAAATGCGAAAAGCTCTCCTGAATCCGGAGCTTACAAATAAAAACGCGAGCCGCAATCACTTGCGACTCGCGTTCTTCTATTCTCGTTCATCTCAGGCTAAATCGGATTTTGGCTCAGCCTGTCTTGCGATTGTTTAGCTTCCGCATCCGCATGCCGACGAAGCTACGGGAGCCGAAGCTCCGCAACCGCATCCGCTGGCTTGTACGCCTTCAGTCGATACTGAACCGCAAGAAGCGGATCCGCTTTCGGACGCGGCGCCAGCGGCTGCACAAGGGCTGTAGGTGTATGGAACCAACTTCGGAACCATCTTGCAAACCTGCACTTGCACCTCCTTCATCGTTGGAACTTGAACCGCGACGGTATACTCTTCAACAACTTCTTCAGCGACTTGTTCATACCGGGTGGTTTGGACTGGAGTTGTCGTTGTCTCTGGGACGTTGAAAGTAAAGCTGATTTCCTTGGTCTTCTTCTCTGTTGAGTAACTTACCACAGGATAAGTTTCCGTTTTCTTCTCGGTCGCGTAGGTCAGTTCTTTGCGAGTTCGAGTTCGGGTTTCGTCGACATACTTAACTTGCTTGCGAGTTCGTTCGCGAGTTTCCATCTTATAGTCAACAACTTGTCGAGTTCCTGTTCGAACTTCAGGCTTGTTCACGATGTAGGTGCACTCGTAAGGAATTTGCTCCGACTGCTGCTCGAAAACGGTATAAGTGATTTCTTCGCTCTTGCTTGTGCTGCTCACAACGGGAACTTCTTCCGTAACAATGTTTGGGACCCAAACTTGCTTAGAAACCATTTGAATTGCTGGAGCTGTCGCGCTTCCGTAGCTGCCGTCGCCGGATTCCACGTTCGACACCCCACAACCAACGCTCGAAGATCCGCAACCCATGTTCGACCCGCAGCCTGTTGCGACGCTCGATGTTGCACAACCACCACAATGATGCGAGTGGAATCGTGACTTTAGTCCGCAACGCGAAGAGACGGTTTGTGTATTGCAACAACCTGCTGCACCAGACACGTGACTGGATGGTTCAGAACTGCAACCATCTGTATCGCTGGTTGTCGGTGCCGAATAAGTCGCAGCCGAAGCTACTTCTTCGACAACTGTTTCGTAGTGACCTGCATCTCGAGTCACTGTCTTGGTCGAGTACACAGGAACGCAACGAGTTACTGTCTTTGTTTTGGTGACTGGGACCGCATTGGTAACCGTTTGCATCTTGGTCACGGTTTCAGTCTGCGGCACGTAAACCGTATAGGTAAAGGTCTCATCGCGCAGAGTTGGGACCTTGACTTGATATGACTCAGGAACGTCAATAATCTGGGGGACCTTGACGGTGTAGTTTTCAGAAACTTCTTTCCATTGAGGTACGGAAACAGAAACTTCTACGGTTTTGGTCGACTGAACGGGGACCAAGACACTGTATTCAACAGTTTTGGTTTCAGTCTTGGGAACCATGATGGTCTTGGTTGTATAGGAGTCTTCAACGATAGGTACCGTTTTGTAGACAGTTTTTGTTCGATAGCGGGTTTCGTTTACTGTTTCGGTGACGCATTGCGCGACCGTTTCAGTCACGAATTGCGATTCCATAACGACTCGGTATCCAGTGACTGGCTCGCACAGGGCTTCGCGGTTGTCAGCCATCACGTTCCCGGCATAGCCGCCGTCGGCTGCGACGTAGCCACAACTCGTGGGTGATGCTTCAACAATCGAAGATCCGCAACTGCTCGATGCGTATACCGAGGAGACACCAACATCCGCCGCCACCCCGCTGCAGGTACTAACAGGGGATGCCATTCGACAAGGGTCCGAGCAACCTCCACAGCGAAAATGTCCAGCGTTAGCAATGCTGGCTAGCACGCTCAAAAAGGGCACAACGGCCAGTAACTTCACACGATGCTTCACTTGTATTCTCCAATAACACTCAAATTGCCCGGCCCGGTGTAGATGCAACGTCTACGTCTCCGGTTTGGCCCAGAAAACTACGACAAACCACACTCTACTAGCTTCCATGCAATTTTTGTATCACCGATTCGCAAAAATCAGCATATTCTCTTTAATCGTTACAGCCCGCCT
>JAIYDQ010000121.1 GCA_027487375.1 Planctomycetaceae bacterium | reverse complement strand
GCCGCTTTGAGATAGGTCTTTTCGTCGTGCCGGTTGTAGTCATTCTCGTTGATTGTAACTTGTACATCAGCTTGCCCTGTGAAATCGAAGCTCACGAAATGCAGATTCATTGTCGAGAAGAATACCGACGCGGGTTTTCCGTTTACCGTAACGCTGTAACGATCCGATGCGAATTCCCATGGCACAGAATGCGGCGTGACTTGAGATTCGGCATGAGCAATAGTGACAACGGCAAGAGCCACTGAGATTGCGATAGTTCGGGAAAGGATTGGGTACATGGTGCATTCCAGTCGTTATCGTTGCTCGCTCCTGTTGAGCGAGAGTCTTTCATTCATTTCACTGTTTATGTATCAGGCGACTTGGCGTCAGCATACCAACCAAAGTACGGATAGTCGTTCTCCGGGACAAAATCGGTCGTATCAATCCGTTCGGAATTGGTAGCAAGCACCTCCTCCGCAATGGTTGGCGTTACGACGCCTGGCAGGGAGATAAGGAGCGTACTAGCAACGACACTTTTCAATGCATCACGGCGCGTCCCAGCCAACTGAGTTATAGTCTCTTGTGATTTCATTTTCATATTCAAAATGTTTCGGATTAGACTTCAGAAAAAGGACCGGCGTTCTGGTTGGCAAGCTTCTCACGAACCTTCACGCCATCGAAAACACCGACCTCGGAATTCGATTTCACCGCGAGGGCAGCGGCAACTCCAGCGGCTTCACCTAGCGCCATGGCAGTCGCAGTAACGCGACTGGAAGCACTGGCTTCACTACTTGCACTGTGGCAGCGACCTGCAACGAGCAAGTTGCTGACATTCTGTGGAATTAACGTACGATAGCTGATGTCGTAGGGCTTGGGTTGAAAGCCGGAGCCAGTGAAAGGTTTGTCGAGCGTAGTCTCAGGTGGGTGGATGTCGAGGAACCAACAACCAGTAGCGATCGCATCATCGTGGCGAGTCGTCTTCTGTAGGTCTTCAAGAGACAGCATGTTCAGCCCCACAATGCGTCGCGTATCGCGCACACCGATGTAAGGGCCACTCATGATGTAGTAACTGTTTTCAAAGCCAGGCACCTTTGTCTTCCATTCGTTGAAGATAGTCCACGCATCCTTGCGGCCTTGTATCTCAGCTCGAGTAAAGTCAGCTGCATCGGTCGCATCGGCGGGCACCCGCGTTGCATGCACGTAGCACTCGTCCTTCGCGAAGGCGAAGATAAGTCCTGGGCCGTAGAAGTTTGGTAGGCGGCCTTCTTTGTGTGCTTCAATTAGCACCTTCTTTGCCGCGTCCTTCGTCTCTTTGACGGGAACGACATTACCAATCCGAAAATGCATTGTCAGCGGCATTAGTGGCGTCGACTTTATTGTTGGACACCCAGCCCAATGAGCGACATCGCCGTCACCCGTGCTGTCAATAATCTGCTTCGCCTCGATACGCGTGAGACCGTCCTTGTTCGCGATAGTTACCGCCGAGATGCGCCCTGCCTTAACCTCCACGTCACACGCCATGCTGTGATAGAGCACCTTCAAGTTATCGCGGTGCTTCAAGATAAGTTCGTCGCTCAGTAGCTTGAACTCTTCCACATTCGGAATGTAAACCGACCCCCAATACTTGGTGATTAAATCCGGCCGCAGGTCATCGATGTGTTTCGCCCCTTCCTTCGCAACACCTAGTTTTTGCAGCAATTCTAACGCGATTCCCTTCACGACAAATCGCCCAGACGGCTTGTCGATAAGACCATCGAAGTAGGGAAGACCCACCGTCGTAATGATTCCCCCCGAAAAGCCAGCCCGCTCGACAAGCAAGGTTTTGGCTCCATTGCGAGCCGAAGACAAAGCAGCCGCAATACCCGCGCAACCACCACCACATACTAGGACATCAGTTTGAATAGTTTTCATAATTTATGAATCAGCTTTCTGTTGCCTTCTCGTACTCGTAATCGTACTCAGCGAACGGCGGTACTCGTACTCGATCGTCGATATTTCATCGAGCACGAGTACGAGTACCATTGCATTGAGTATGAGTACGAAAAAAATCCAAGTATTCTCTCGATCATTGAAATGCGTCGTTCAAATCAGTGCAGTAATTCCACCTTGCTCATCATCACCGCTTGGCCTCGCAGTAACACGCGATCACCTCTTACGCTCAGCTTCACTAGGCCACCGCGCTGGCTGGCTTGATAAGCGGTGAATTCTGACTTGCCGAGCCTCGCCTGCCAGTATGGTCCCAATGCACAGTGCGCAGATCCAGTAACGGGGTCTTCGTTAACACCTGCTGCCGGAGCAAAGAACCGTGAAAGAAAATCAAAGTCCGTGGATTCGCCACGACAGGTAACGATGACTCCGCGCACTGGCAACGTTGCAAGAGTCGTGAAATTCGGCTTTAGCGTTCGCAACATTTCTTCATCGGCGACTTCCACAAGATAGTCCATGCCGTTTAATCCGCATGATAGTAAGTCACATCCCAACGCAGCTGACAATCCTAATGGGGCAGCAACCGGTTCGCATACCACAGCGGGAAAATCCATCTCAATCCAAGAACCATTCTTTTTGCATGTTAACCAACCACTCAGAGTATTAAAGCGTGCGTGTTCATCGCATTTCAACACGCCTGTTTCCCAAAGTACAAAAGCACTTGCAAGAGTGGCATGTCCGCAAAGTTTGACTTCCATCGAAGGCGTCAACCAGCGAAGTGAGTAACCACCATCGACCGGATGCAAAAACGCGGTTTCAGACAGATTCATTTCTAACGCAACGTGCTTCATCCAAGTCTCATCGGGAGGCCCATCGAGTAAACAAACAGCCGCAGGATTACCCGAAAAAGGACGATCGGTAAACGCATCAATAACATGGAGTGAGGTCATCACAAACTTTCAAGATGTAGGATAGGCTTCTAGCCTGTCATTTTAGATCCACAGTTTTCAACAGACAGGCTGTAAGCCTATCCTACTAGCTGGATTGGTTGGCCGATTGGGATGTTGTATTTCTTTCGATAGGAAGCTGACGACCATGGCCAATCTTCGGGACGCGAAACAAGTCCCGCTTTAACAGGATTATTCTCTATATATGCGATGACGCGGTAGAGCTCCTCATCGTCCCGAATGTAGTGATCGAACGTCTCCTGTTGCCAGAACGGTCCCGATCGCTGAAGGACTCGATTGCACTGAGTCGCGGTGTAACTTTGAATGCTATGCGAAATGGACTCCCTAGGTGTTTGCTTTTTTAATGTACTAATTTGACTTTTAAACAGTTCCTCGCTCCACGTTGCATTTGGAGAAAAAATCCAATGATGATGGCTTGGCATTACGACATACGCAATCAACTTGTATCGTGAATCAGAAAAATGAAGAAACGCATCTTCCACGATCTTTGCACATCGATCATTCGACAAATGGGTGACAGGCGATTTACCATCGAGTAAGTCATCGAAAAACTTAAATACTAGTTTATGTTTAGTAAGCTCCCAATCGGCAACGCTCATGTTATGTGGCTTGGGGCGATGATCGAGTTCGTCACGATAACGTCGCAAGTGCTCGAGTCCTGCCGCTGGCAAACTGCCATGTAAACATGCTGTAATAAAATACGGTTTGTCTTCTACGTCTACGTGCGGTAAGTGCCGCCGCCGAAACAACCTCTGTTCGTTCATAATGCCCTCTTAATAAAACAGATCAAATTGAATTATTAGGACCATGATTTCATAACAGGCTGGAAGCCTATTCTACAAGCGATCGTAGGATAGACTTCTAGCCTGTCACTCTTCACAAAACATACACCTGAATCAAATCACCAATAAAAACGCAGCGAAAATTCATGTCTTTTAGGATTCATTATAAGTAACAGGCTGGAAGCCTATTCTACGACGAGTTCGCTACAAGTGGCGTTGCACCTGGTTGGGTACACACGAACGCAGCTATATCAGAAGCAGTTTGGTGGATTTCTGAAATCGGCTTATGATTCAAAATGCCAACGACAAGTGCCGCCGTGAAAGCGTCTCCTGCACCAACCGTGTCAACAACTTTCACGTCGCGACCAACTTGTTCGTCAAAAGTACCGTTCGCGAAAATCACTGACCCGGACGCCCCTCGCGTTAAGGCGATACATTGCAAGTTGTATCTTTCGCTTAACCAAGGCAAAAGCTTTTGGAATGAACTTTCGGAAGCTCCAAGTAACTTCGCGACAATTGGTAACTCGTCGTCATTGAGCTTAAGAATCGTTGCGATTTTAAGCGATTCATCTAGCACGTCAGCGTTATAAAAATCTTGTCGTAGGTTCACATCGAATACACGAAGGCAATCATGCTTTGTGGTCGATAAGAATCGGTAAATGGTAGTTCGTGCTATCTCGCTTCGCTGTGCGAGTGATCCGAAGGAGACCGCATCGCAACGTTGAGCTAGCACCGCTAACGAATCGGTCCAATGCAAATTATCCCAGGCGGTATCGCATGCGAAGTGATATGACGCTTGCCCTTGTGAATCCAGTAGGACATCCACTGTTCCGGTTGCATGGAGCGGATTCTTCTGAAGATACTCCGTACTAACGTCACGAAGTCGAAACTCTTCGAATACTTGTATGCCAAGAGTGTCGGTACCGACCGCGCTGACAATGAATCCTTTGGCCCCGAGGGCTGCAGCGTGGCACGCAAAATTTGCAGGCGCTCCACCGAAATGAGCAACATCGGGGAAAACGTCCCAAAGGACTTCGCCAAGCCCTACGACGATAGGTTTTCGATTATATTTCATATCATAATCCTTAGACTCATCCCCCTTAACGATCGATTCAAGAGCAATTCTTGGGTGGCTGTAGCTAGCCAGATTGCAGTAGGATAGGCTTCCAGCCTGTCAGGTTCGCTATCGACAGGCTGGAAGCCTATCCTACGACTTAGCTACATCAATCTAAGCCTAACGCACCGGGGTTCGGAATTCTTGGAGCCAAATGACAATATTTGGTATCTAAACGCCAAAGTGATAACGATGCGGAATCTAAATTAGTTGGGCGGCGCTACTTTGCGCTGGAGTCCAGGCTTTAGCCGCTTTTGGAGCATCCAAGGTGCTCAGCGCCTAAAGGCTGTACTCCAGCAGAGTTGAAGAAGCAACACGACCAACCGTTATGCGATGTCAAGATCCGCGATACGTTGAATACCCGAATGGGCTTATCAGAAGAGGGATATGATAATGCTCGGAGGCGGCATGGACTTCGAATTCGATGACGACTCGTGGATAGAAGTGAGTCACTGCTTGTAATTGAAAGTATGGGCCTGTTGCGAAAGTCATTCGGTATCGGCCAGAACTGAGTGAGAAGTCCGATGGCAAGATATCCGTAATTCTACCGTTGGCGTCGGTTACCCCGTGCCCGAGTGATCGCCATTGATCATGTACCAACGACTCCAGTTCTATCGCCATCGCGACTGCAGGAAGTCCCGTTCGAGTGTCCAGTACATGAGTGGTGATGGGGCTACGTGCTGTCATATTCATTTCGCCTTGTCGTTTTTCTAAAGCTTTCCAAAGCGTGCTCGAGTAACTTCAACCGCCTTTAGCAAAGCTCCCGCTTTATTGACTGTTTCTTGATATTCAGAAGCCGGATCGCTTTCCGCAACCAAGCCCGCTCCCGCCTGCAGATAAATTTTGCCACCGCATATCACCATGGTGCGAAGAGCAATACACGTATCCATGTTGCCACGATAGTCGAAGTAACCGACAGCACCGCCATAAGGACCGCGACGAGTTGGCTCAATAGCGTCGATGATTTCCATCGCTCGCACTTTCGGTGCACCGCTGACGGTTCCTGCTGGAAGGGCGGCTTTGAAAGCATCCATCGCGTTGAGATCGTCTCGAAGCGTTCCTTCTACATTGGACGAAATATGCATCACGTGCGAGTATTGTTCGATAGCCATTACGTTGGAAAGAACTACCGAGCCAAACTTCGCAACGCGGCCAACATCATTACGTCCCAGATCGACTAGCATCACATGTTCTGCTCGCTCTTTAGGATCATTCAAAAGCTCCTCAGCAAGTCGGCAATCTTCTTCAGTCGTTTTTCCACGTGGGCGGGTCCCAGCTAGTGGTCGAACAGTCACTTGCGAATCCATGACGCGACACATCACTTCAGGCGAGCTACCGACCAAGATTGCTTGGGGGGTTCGCACGAAGAACATAAATGGACTGGGATTGATTACTCGAAGTGATCGATAGACTTCGAATGGATCGACATCACATTCGACTTCGAAGCGTTGACTGATGACGACTTGAAAAATATCGCCGGCTCGGATGTATTCGTTGCAGGTTCGTACTGCGTCTTCGAATTGATCTCGAGTAAAATTCGATTTCGCTTTGATCGTTGTTGGCCCACCCAGGACGATATCCGCAGGACGACTTGCAGGGAGTTCGCGGGAGAGTGCGTCAACCGTCTTTTGGATCTCTTTCTGAGCACTTGCATAGGCGACCTCAACCGATGCAAACTTTGATACTTCGACGAGCGAAATAACCAGATATGTTTTCGTAATGTTGTCAAACACGACAAGATGATGATAGAAACCGAGGTCGATGTCGGGCAAGCCGCGATCGTCGGCCGGAGCGTCTGGAAGCTTCTCAACGTACCGAATCACATCGTAGGCCATGTATCCAATCGCACCTCCGAGGAATGGCGGAAGGCCATCCACCGGGGCTACGGTGTGATTCTGAATTCTCTCCTGCAGCAGTTCGAGCGGATCCTCCGAGTGGGTCTCAGCTCGTGCATCTCCTTCCTGCAAAAGCGTTCGCTCTCCCCACGCTGCAAACCTAGCCTGGGGACGCGTTGCAACGAAGCTGTACCGCCCTACTCGTTCGCCCCCAATGACACTTTCGAAAAGACAACCTGGCGAGATCCCGTCATCTAAAAGCTTGAATGCTGTAACTGGAGTCAAACCGTCGGACAAAAGCCGGCGATAAACCGGCACGAAGTCGTGATTGTCTGCGAGTTGTCGGAATTCCTCCAAGATCGGAAATGTCTTCATGCGGCTTCAGCGAATTTTCTAGCTCAATTAGGCGTTGATAAATAGGATTTTCACGGGAATCTGCAATGCAAATCGGGTCCTTTACGTTGTAGTATAACGAAAAAACAGGAGCGTGAGCGAGCTGCATTGGTTCGGGAATCACAGCGATTCACAATTGCCAAATTGCAAGGAAACGATATCGTACTTGAAAGGGGCTGTTCCTAATCGGTACAGCCCAAACGCAGCTGCTTGCAAAATCGACTGTTAGCAAAAACAGCCTTCGAATCATCACCTTCTCTGTGAGACAGTAAAATGAAGTGCCAACACTGTGATAAACCGGCGACGTTTCACATCACGGAGTTAATCGACCCCAACGAGCCTGCAAGCGTGCACCTGTGCGAAGATCACGCGCGTGTTTACTTGGCTCAAGGCTCGTCCGCTGGCCCCGTTTCGGCTCTTGCTGGCATGTTGGCAAAGCAACTCAAAATCGAGCAAGCAGCACAAAAACTTTCTGAAGTCGATCAGAAAACCTGTCCAGCTTGCGGAATCACTTTTGCTGAATTCCGACAGGGCGGACGCTTAGGTTGCGGGTATGACTATGTTCATTTTCAAGAGGACCTTGAGCCGCTGCTTATCAATATCCATGGGGCCACCGAACACATCGGGAAACGTGCAACACAATCGACAAAAGCAGGAAATCGTCAGCACGAAGTTGTTCAGTTGCGAAAAGAAATGAAGGCAGCGATCGAAAAAGAAGACTACGAGACCGCAGGCAAGCTTCGAGACCAAATTCGTGAGATTGAAGCGGAGTAGTCTAGCTATCGTTCGCGAATCGACTGCATTCCGCCCGAGAATGAATACGGCGATGAATAAAGTGACGAGGATGAGTACGAGCTTACACTAGGCGTTGCTTCTGAAGTTGATTTCGCGTAGCAGAGTCTCTCGGAGACGCAGGAATCTCGCGTCTCCGAGAGACGCGACCACGTGTTTCGCGGGAGAAAGCAGACAGCTTTCTGACAACCTTTCATGTTCAGTCGTAACAGATTGATTAACTTTCGATAGCGATCTTCCGATTCGAAAGTGCTCTTGAGCGATGCAGCGAATTCGGAGACCATTGACGACTGGCTTTCAGTTCCTCGACCGCCTTTCCTCAAAGATCTACTCTCATGACCTTAAAAAGACACCTCTTGTTTATTGTGACGGTGAGTGCAATGACCTCTGCATTTTCTTCACATCGATTGTTTGCCGATGAAGGAATGTGGTTGTTCAATCAGCTGCCAAAAAGACAACTACTTGAACAGCATGACTTCGTTGCAGATTCTCAATGGTCTCAACGATTGATGCTTTCTGCGGTGAGGTTTAACTCAGGCGGATCTGCTTCGTTTGTCTCAGAAAATGGTTTGGTACTTACCAACCATCACGTTGCGGCAGACACGCTATCCAAGCTCTCTACTCCAGAGAATAACTATCACGAAGACGGCTTCCTCGCAAAGGATTACTCGCAGGAAATTCCCGCACCAGACCTAGAACTCAATCAGCTTGTTTCCATTCAAGATGTTACTGATAAAGTGAACGGAGCAATCACTTCGGCAATGACACCGAATGAAGCTGCGAAAGCACGACAGGCCATGATGGCTAGCATTGAAAAGGACTAGCTTGATAAGTCAG
>JAIYDQ010000497.1 GCA_027487375.1 Planctomycetaceae bacterium | reverse complement strand
GGCCTCATAGCTCAGTTGGATAGAGCAACGGATTTCTAATCCGTAGGTCTGAGGTTCGAGTCCTCATGGGGCTGTTGTTGACTAATGTACGGCGAAAGGTTGGAAAATTCCGACCTAGCCATTCGATAAGAGCGACTTTTTCTAGGTGCCCAAGCTGGGTACGGTCTTTTGCCGGGTGATACCCTAGTGCATGTACAAACAGATCGTTTGTGTTTGATTGTTTAGCATAGTTGCCGCGCATTTTCTGCCCGCGAATGACGCTAATGAACGCTGATAAATGCGGGCAAGAATTGGTTGAGAACCAGTCAGAAATCCCCGATTCATTCGTGTAGATCCGCGCTATTCGCGGGCAAAGGAATCGAACGGGGACATGATTAAATCAGTAGCCCACGACATTTCCGCGTTTGGAATTCGCGAGTGTCCCTGAGACGCCGCCAAGCCACGACTTGCCCAGCAGACCATAAGCCGTGCAAGGCGAAACGGATCCTTCCAAGAGCCCAGTTCCTCAACGCGTTGAGGGAAGGCTTAGCTTGGTAAGCAAATAGATCCACGGTAAGTAGATCACAACGAGGTAAGTTACAAGTGCGACAGCAGCGATAGCAACTGATGAAGCGATCGGCAACCAACGCAACTGCCGCTCAGAAATTAGGTCTGCCTGCCGGTTCATCACATCTGCTAAGCCTACGAGTGCTTCATTCGCTTGATTAACTTCCATTTCGCCACGTGCAATTGCCGTAAGTATCGAGCTCGAATTAATCGAAATTGGATGCCACCTTTTGGCAGTCTCCAAGCTATCTTCGGTCATGCTTATACCAGTTGATTCGATTGCGAGTTGTTTTGATGTTTCGAAGGGAAGATTTGCTTCTAGCAGCCACGCTAAAGTTCTACTTGCATGAGACTGAAGCCGCAGTCGATACGGAAGACTGAACGGCACTCCGTTTGAAAGCGCATTTGCCTGCCGATAGTAGATGATAAATGTCAGAGATAAAGCGATCACAACACACATTGGAACCCATAGCCACAGAGTGCTCTGAATAACCGATAGCATGTCGAACCATACGGGCATTGGCTGGTTAGCTGATTCAAGCATGCTTCGATAAAGAGGGATCGAGTGATGAATGCTAAATCCGATAGAGCCAGCCGCTACTAAGATTAAGATAACGGGGTAGATTAAGGAGATGCGAAGCCGACTTATGAATCGTCCATGATTGGTATGAATCCGCATCCAACTCTGTAACGATTGCGAAAGGCAATTGCCCTTCACGCCTGCCGTGAACGTGGCAGCGAGGCTTCGAGATGATGGACGTGGGTCGGCAGCAATTGCACGAGATAACGACTGTCCGCTTTCTAAGTCCAACGAAACCTGCTCAGCGGTTTGTGCAATTCGCGTTGGTAGTTGGCATATCACCATTCGCAGCCCTCGCTCTAGTGGCATACCTGATCGAACCAATGCAGAAAGCTGCTCACAAATAGCGAGCTGATGTTCTAGCGGGATGGTTTTCGTGGGCTTCAATTCTTAGTCCTTCTCAAAATCAATGACTGCCTGAACGTGGCTTGCGGAATTTTCGCGATGTCATTTATCACCAAAGTGCCGTTGAATCTCTTCCCGATCAACCTTACCGGTTGCAAGCAGTTGCTGTGACTGCTGCAATAGGCTGGCCATTCCCTGGGTGATTGCTGCTTCATGGATCTGTATGGTGTCTGCTTGTTGAATGATTAGCCGTGCAAGCTGGTCCTCAATAAGCGGAAGGGCCTCGACAAGCAAGATTCGATCGTCGATTGCCTGCTGATTATGGGCATCTTGAGATGTATTGAATGTTTTACGAAGCAGACGTTGGCATACGAGCAAGCTTAGACCGCTCCTTAGATGATGAGGTGAAACTTGCATATCCAGCAGACGCCGGATGGCATCGGATGTCGAACGCGCGTGCATTGTTGAAATAACGAGTTGCCCAGTCAATGCAGTCTGAAAAACAAGGTTCGCAGTTTCAATATCCCGAATCTCACCGACAAGCATGACTTCAGGATCTTGGCGTAGCAATGCCTTCAGTCCAGCCGACCAAGTATAACCAATCGATGCTTGAATTTGAGACTGTGCAACTCCTTTGATCGACTGTTCAATAGGATCTTCTAATGAAACCAATGCACGCGGTTGACTGGCGGTCATTTTCAAAATTTCACGAAGGCACGCATAAGCTGTTGTAGTTTTGCCTGATCCAGCTGGGCCCGAAATCAGTATTACGCCGGAAGGCATTCGAAGCGACGACTTGAGTCTATCAAGTGATTCCGTTTCCATTCCTAAATCTGATAGCAACCAATCTTTGGCCGCACTTTTAGCGAGCCGAATAACAATTCTTTCTCCATACAAGGTAGGCAAAGTCCCGACGCGAGCTTCTATCGATGGCCCTTCGATAAACAATCGCCCTTCCTGCGGAATATCACTTCGATAGGTAAGCAATCCCGTCAAAGATTTTATTCGAGCCGCAATGCTCGACGTATGACCTTTTACAAAGGCACCGACTTCGACCAAGCACCCATTGATTCGCCATCGAACCAACGTGGTGTCGAATTGTATGTCCCAGTGGATATCGCTTGCCCCAGCTTCGATCGCTGCCGATAGCACGCGATCGACTAGTTTTGTAGAATAATCGTCTGACCGGGGATCTAAGCCGCGCGATATAGCTAACGATGGAGCTTCTATTTCTCGAGAAGCTGTTTGCCCTATCATACGCCCGATTGCCAATTTCTATAGTGATTGCGATTCGTTTCATTCAAACGCTCGACACCAGTCTATCATCTCCATGACACCTAGGCCATCATCAGAAAACGAAGATAACGAATCACGCGCCGCTTCAGATTCGAATGCTTGGATCAAAGAACCATCGGTTACAACAATGCCTCGCCCGGCCTCGGTAATGTCGGCTCGCTATCGTCTTGCAGCAGTATACTCTCCGTCGAAATGGCGAAGGCTCATCGATGGAATCGCTAATGATCTAGAGCAAGATAGCGATTTAAGGAAAGCATTTGATCGGCAGCGGCCACCGGAAGAATTGAAATCGCTTTTGGACGGATCCGTTTCTGCGGCAGACCCGGCTATGTTTCTGGTCCAAGTATTGCGGGAGCGTGAATCAGTCCAAACCGAATGGCGGAACTTGACACAGAGCTTCATCTATCCTGGTTTCGTGATTGTGTTTTCCTTGTTAATTGCCTGGATGTTTTGCTACTTATCGACCATGGTTGGTGAGTCGACCAGCAGGTTGGATCGGCAATTCGAAGTTTCTCATGCGTCTACCAGTCAAGCACTATTGAAAGACTTCCGTGGGTTAATCGTCAACTTAGGTGCCATCGCGGTATGGATCACCATCACGATCGTAAGCATTCGATGGATCGGTCCTCGCTGGACGAGGATTGCTTTTCTAGGAGGCTTGCCATACGTCGGGCGGCCACTTCGATGGATTTACCTTGCGGACATCTTGGTTCGAATACGATTGTTCGTATCCGACGGAATGAACTTTGAGCAAGCCACGCAAGCTACGGTTCGCAGCTTCCGCTCAACAGGGCTCGAACCCTATGTCCAAAGCATGTTAACTAAACTTGAAAGCGGGATGACGTTAGGGCTTGCATTGAAGCAGTCATCCCTCTGCGACAGCCTTGTTGGTCCATCGTTTGAGTTACTTGACTCCAATAATGGAAAGGTCTTGGAGCAACTGGACCGCACGATTTATATCCTCAAGGAACTTGTTATTCAGCGATGTCGCGGAATGCTGGCCGTCGTACCCGTACTGAGCCTGCTCTTTGCAGGAAGTGTCGTTTGGGCAGCCATGACGTTGTTCTATGCTTCAACCACACTGACGCTGTACGAGTCCATCGAAAATCTTTCGGGCATCGCAAGAGCATCAACTAAACCTTTGACCGATGTTGTTTCATTTCAATCACATTGGATCGCATTATTGCCGATGGGAGTTTTCGGCTGGATGATGATTCGATTGATGATAGCGGAAAACCCTTTGTTCAGAAAAAGCTGGGTTTGCTTGGCGATGCGGATAGGCGTCGTAATGATCGTCGGATTCGCGTTAATTGGAATTGGATTTCGATTTCTTTGGCTCGGGGTATTCTGGGCAATTCTCGCGATTTTGAGTTTGTTCGTTTTATGGATCAAGAAACGCGAGTTCGAACGAGCGGCTGTTGCGATTTCAATTACGGCAGCAGCTGAAAGCCCGCACGACATGGAACGAATAGCTTGGGCTTTCGAAAAAGAAAACTACGGATTCCTCCGTTATAGAGTTCGAAAGTTGACACAACGACTCGGAGAGCATCCGAACTGGTACGACGCGTTTGAACAAAGCGGACTCGTTCGTGGTGTGACCAAGCGATTCTCGCTTCGACTTTTGGCGAAACACCCCAAGATGCTGAACATGCGAGAGTTAGCGTTAGGCGAAAACTCGCTTGCACTGGAGCTTGATCGACAAATCTGGCAACTCTTGATCGGATCGCTTGGGTTTATTGTTGTCCCAAGTTTTCTATCCATCTTTCAATTGCAATTCATTATTCCAACCCTGAATCTACTCGTAAAAGAACTTACAATACCTATTGATCAATCCTCATTTTATCTTCCTGTCCGGAGTATGTCCGAATATCCGGTTTGGATTATTGGACCAATAATCGTAATCGCGTACCTGTTCTTACTTTGGATTTATTTTTTCCCGAACGTAACTCGTTGGTGGTCTATTGAATGGTTTTTTCGACCCTATTTTAGAAGCTGGACGTTGCTTGGGCTGGGCGATATCGTCACCGTCCAGCCGCAGCTAGTCGCTGCAGTAGACGAAGCTGCTGCGTGTCACCCTGTCCGTAGCTTACAACGACGGCTACAACAAACCTCCGATCTACTTTCACAAGGGATAAGCTTCAGTGATGCAATGCAACGATCACGACTTGTTAATCGTGAACAAGCTGCACTATTATCGGTGGCTCGAGATCAACCCATGCTTTCATGGGCCCTAACAACTATCGGTGAGAATAACATGCAGAAGTGCCTTCGCCGCTATCTACTTGTCGTTCACCTCCTATTCTTCTTGTCGATCGCGACTTTCGCGGTTTTTGTAGCATTTGTTGCGGCAGGTTTTTTCGAGTTTCAATCATTGATTATACAAAATGCGATGGACAACAACTACTAAAACCCTTGGATGCGCAAACCCGCTTTGCTTCAAACGAAGCCGTCCTGGAATGACTCTTCTCGAATGCATGGTTGCGATGATTTTATTGTCATCAGCCTTCGCGATTGTACTTCGATTTCAGTCGAAGACTCTCGTTGTTCACCTTGAGCAGTGTACGCAGGCAAAAATCTTTCAAGCGATCGTTTCGGCACGAGAGAGAATCGGAGCTTGGAATCTAGAGGAAATTACGGTCGAATCTATTCAATCGATGCCCATGAATGAAGAACTGCTCGTTGACAACGAGCAACCTCGGTGGGTTGCATCGGTTGTGGACGTCGAAGAACCGATTCAGGGTAAAAAAGTGACTATTGGGATTCAGTTCAATCGACAAACACCTGTCGTGACCCAAGCCCCACCCGTTCAATCTCCTTTGGCAGCGATCCATAAACTTGAATTCTGGGTTCCTACGCGAATTCGAGAATCAGAAAACATTCAGACAGCAAATAATCTATTCATTAATGACGAGGCAACTCAATGAATCGATGTTCAATTAATCGACAGGGTTATTCTTTAGTCGAAACGGTCATCTTGATTTCAGTGGTCACTGTAATACTGGGAAGCTCCGGTGTCATACTCAAAAGGGTCTATCATTCCTACGAAATCTCCTTGCGGCAATGGTCGATCCAGAGATCCTTGCAGCAACTCGGTCAATGTTGGCAAGAAGACATTCACAACTCTTCATCCGGAGTGGTCTTATCGGACAACGTCATAGAAATCCAAGGCAAGAACAGGCTTATCTATCGGCTAGACGACAGCCGCAACATAGTCCGACAAAACTGGATAAAAGATAAACTAGTCGGCATCGATCGATTCCCACTCGACGCTCCGGTCGATATCCAATTTACGAGGGACGATAGTGGCCGAATACCCGTTCTTGGAATGAGGGTACACTTGCAATCAGCGAGTCCGCCGAAAGCATTGACCACGTACTACGCCCGCCTAGGTGTTGAGCGATTGTTTCCCGATCAGGATTTAATGCCAGAGGACAACAATGCAAAGTAAATCGTTTTGTCGACGCGGCGCAGTCCTTCCAATGACGTTTATTGTCATGATTATTGCAAGCCTGATCACGATGCAAATCATGAAGAATATGATCTTGCAACAACAGTATGCGGCGTCTCGGTTTCGCGCTCAACAAGCCATGGAATGGATCGCTCTTGGAAAACTTCGCATCGCCGAACAATTGACTAGAGACGCAGGTTATAAAGGAGAAGTGCTGCCACTGGAGAGTTCTACTGTCGATGAACTTTCACCGGACGCCTTCCCAACAATAGTTATCACGAGGCAGTCGCAAGGTAGCGACGCTGGCGAGATCGATTTAAATTGCTGGGATATCAAGGTGCTCCGCACGAGTAACCAAGAGAAAGCAATTGCAATTTGGCAAGGAGAGTTAAAAGAATGAGCAGCCCCCCCAAACAAGCTTGGCATTTCGATCAGAGACTACGGAAGTTGTTGATGGAGCATTGTTTTGCAAAACATTTGACTGAAAAACATTCAGTTTCTGAACCCAACTCAAGATTGGTTCCACATTTTTGCACAGTCAGCGTTATCCGGTCGGCAGGTTCGAATCGAAGCGGATTTACGCTTGTCGAATTGCTTGTAGTGATAGCGATCACTGGGATTTTTGCAGGCTTGCTTTTGCCCGCAATACAACAGGTAAGAGAATCCGCCAGACGCGCATCGTGTACGAGCAACCTCGCGCAAGTCGGGATGGCGCTCAATGGCTATCAACTGGCCTTCCGACATTTACCGTCAGGCTCAGTCAATGATACTGGACCAATTACAAACACTCCTATTGGCTTTCACCATGGTTGGATTATCGCCGTACTTCCTTTTATGGACGAACACTTAACGTACAAAAACGTCGACTTGAGTTCGTCAATCTACGCTGCTTCGAACGTTAAAATTCGTGCGCGTTCCATCGGTATTCTTCGTTGCCCATCAGATCCTTACCGGGGGCCATTTTCAAACTATGCCGGGATCCACCACGGTAGCGAAACACCTATCGACAAGGACAACTCAGGAATACTTTTTCTGAACAGTAGAATCCGACGGGATGATATTGAAGATGGAAGTTCCTACACAACAGCCGTCGGAGAAAAAAAGGTCGAGGTAAGTGATTTGGGTTGGAGTAGCGGCACTCGCGCAAGTCTACGAAATATGGGCCCCACCTCGAAAGCGTTAAGCAAGAATTCCAAGACGTTCGGCTTTAGAGGTTTTCCTCCCGGAGTTGCTCCTGATGGGTCCTTCGCGCCTGGAGGAACACAAGTAAAGCTCGATTCGCGACCTCCCGAAACGTGGATTGATTTAAACGAAATACCTTTAATTGATGGTGCTCCAAGTCCCAATCTTGCCGTTGGGCAATTGAGTAGCCATCACAACTTTGGAATTAATGTTTTGCTTGCTGATGGGGCAGTTGAATTCATGTCAAACAACATTGACAAAACGATTCGAAGCCACCTCGGAAGCCGAAACGACGGAAACTTGATTCCGCCGTTCAGCGATCTTTAGCCAACAGGAATCGTAACCATGAGCGACCTTCGCCTGAAAGATGAATCGCCTTACTCTACGAAAACAAGCGGGGAGCCATTCGTTGAAAGTAATACCGGAGCGAATCAAGTAAACTTAGTTTTTATACTTCTTTTGATTATGTGCGTAGCCATAATCGCTTCCTTGGTTCAGTTAGGATTTGCAGAGAAGCAAAAGACATTTTGGCTAGTAACACAACTCGCAGTAGGGACGGGAATAGCGTCTAGTTTTGCAGGAGCTGTTGTAGGTTTTTGCATTGAGCGTCGATTCTTTGCCGCCTTTTTGGGATTCTTCGTTGGGTTTGTTCTAGGGACAATCGCAGGGGCAATTAGCACCATACCGAACGATTATGCGTTACGTTTCAAAGCCATCGCGTTTATAGGCAGCCTAGCGATGATTTGGATTTCTCTATTCGCATCAAATCAAACCACAAGAATTGACGGCTCACGGTTTAAACCATTACAAGAACCGGAGAGCCTGCTGTAGTTTGATACGTAGTTTGTCTCGAGCGCCCCAAACGGGAAATGTAGTGAGAAAAATCATCGATCTCAATGATTTCCGTATCTCTTACAACTTGTTGGGGAAGTGGGATAGTAGAAAGAAACTTAAAGCAAGACGCAGGGGCACGTGCCAATCGGATCGCTCGAAGCTACCTGCTGAATATCTGCAATCGAGGTTTCAACGAAACCGCAGGCAACCCATCGCCTGCAAAGATGTCGGCAATTCTCTGCCCGCGAATAACGCTAATGAGCGCGAAAAAATGCGGGCAAGAATTGGTTGAGAACCAGTCCGAAATCCCTGATTCATTCGCGTTGATCCGCGCTATTCGCCGGCAAATGAATCGGATAAAGACATGTTTATCTCAGCAGTGAGCAATACTGCTGCTACGGATTTTTCGGATGTCCCAATCAGCGTTACTGATGGGTTTTTAGTTGGGACACGGAAAGCACGGACGACACGGATTTAATGTGGTTGTTCTTCAACTTT
>JAIYDQ010000482.1 GCA_027487375.1 Planctomycetaceae bacterium | reverse complement strand
GAGCACATTTTGCAACGCCGATTTGGCGAAGCGATCGATAGCCTGCTGGTCACTCAGCGCTCGGAAGGGCCCACCCTGGCGATCACAAGTGCACTCGCGAAAGCCTATTATCAAATGGGTTTTCAGACACTCGCTGATCAGGTCCGACAGAGCGTGCGAACCGTGCGCGGCAATCAATGGATGTTTCGAATTGGTCACCCAGCAGATCATCCGCTTCGATTGGCAAAGCGGCTTATGGAATACGACGCAGCCACTCGAACCATGCCGGTGCTCGTCGAAAAGACCAGTGTGCGCATGGATTTTTCGCATTCCGGTTGGAGCGATATTTTTTTCCTCGGAATGGACTATCCGGAAGGCGCGCAAGTCATCAATGCGGCGATCAACTTGGGGGTCTATGGTCGCGATGATGCGCCGCGACCACCGGTGGAGGCGTATGTCCGCGTAATCGATCGACCTGTGCTTCGTTTGGTGAGCGTGGACTTGGGCGCGGAAGCCGAATTGACGGAGATCGATGATGTATTTGATTTTGCCAAGGACTACCTTGGGCTTTTGAAGGCGGCTTTGATTGCTTCCGGAGTCGTGCCACCTGCAATGGAAGGCTGTCACCGAAAAGTCAGTGAGCTTCTTGAAACGCTCATGGGGCGAAGTGGCCTCGGATTGGAAGTAGTCAGTCAAGTCAACAACATACCGAAAGGCTCGAGGTTGGCGGTTTCAACAAACTTGCTCGGTTCGCTTATCTCGGCATTGATGAGAGCAACCGGTCAGGTCAGCTCACTAGAAGGTGGACTGCAAGATGCGGATCGTCGTTTGATTACTGCTCGAGCGATCCTTGGCGAGTGGCTTGGAGGATCAGGTGGTGGTTGGCAGGATTCAGGCGGTGTATGGCCCGGAATTAAACTCATCAAGGGCTGCATGGCGGGACCTGAAGATCCTGAGTATGGAATCAGCCGCGGTCGTTTGATGCCGCAGCACACGCACTTTAATGTCGATCGAATTTCTGCTGAAGCGCGCAAGAAACTCGAAAGCAGTTTGATTTTGATCTACGGCGGTATGGCTCAAAACGTCGGGCCAATCCTTGAGATGGTTACCGAAAAGTATCTCGTACGAGGTGAGAAAGAATGGATTGCTCGTCAACAAGCGATCACGATTCTCAATGAAATTTCGTCAGCTCTTGAAGCAGGCGATATTCGTCGCGTTGGTGAACTAACCACACAAAACTTTACTGGCCCACTGCAAACAATTATTCCTTGGTGTACGAATCGATATACCGATTCGTTGATTGAAAAATGTCGATCGCATTACGGAGATCAGTTCTGGGGCTTCTGGATGCTGGGCGGCATGTCAGGTGGCGGGATGGGATTCTTGTTCGATCCGGCCATTCAATCGGAAGCTCGAGAGTGGTTGCTTGCAACGCTTATTTCCACCAAGCGAGAGCTTCAAACCAGCCTTCCTTTTGCCATGGACCCTGTCGTTTATGACTTCGAGATCAACGAGCGAGGGTCGTGGGCAACTTTGCTCAAGGGCGAAGAAGCGACAATGCCCGAGAGCTACTACGCAATCGTTGCACCGAAGTGGCTCAAGCGCGAGATGCGAGACTTGAGTGAGCAATCCCAAGCCGAACTGATGCGATTGAGCGGGAAGATCCGAACTGGTGAATCACAATCGACGTGGCTATTGGACCGATTGCTGCCTCAGCCAAGCCGACAGAGCGAAGGTGCGATTCGTCTCAAGGCGATGCTTAAGGATAATGGCTTCGATCGTCAAGCTCATGAGCAAATTCGCAATGAACTTCTTTCGGGTCGTCTAGGATTATCGCAAAATCGCCTTCCATCACAGTCCACGATTGAAGACATCACAGCCGATGACTTCATCGACATGCGAACCAGTGATGGAGACAAAGAAACAATTCGCGTTGGTGAACAAGCAATCGCCGATGGCATGGCAGCAGTGGTGACTCTTGCGGCAGGCGTTGGCAGTCGTTGGACCGGGGGTGCAGGGGTCGTAAAAGGGCTCCATCCATTCTGCAAATTCGATGGACGACACCGCAGTTTTATCGAGCTTCATCTTGCCAAATCGCGAGCGATTGCGAAACGCTACCAATGCACAGTTCCGCATGTCTTTACAACCGGTTACATGACACATCAACCGATCGCCGATCAGCTCGCTGCCGTCCAGAACTACGGTTATGACGGTCCGGTTTATTTGTCTCGAGGTGCATCCGTTGGGCTTCGTATGGTTCCAACGGTACGTGATCTTAAGTTCTTCTGGGAAGAAACTTCACATCAATTGCTCGACGAACAACAACAAAAGGTTCGCGATGGTTTGCATGCGGCCTTAATGTCATGGGCTAGGTCTGCCGGCGAGGCGAGCGACTACACCGATAATCTTCCCATGCAGTGTATGCATCCAGTAGGGCATTGGTACGAGATACCCAATCTTTTGCGTAACGGTTTGTTATGGAAAATGCTCCAAGAGCGTCCTCAGTTAAAGTACTTGATGCTTCACAACATCGATACCCTGGGTGCGACGCTGGACCCACGGATGTTGGGACAGCACATTGCTTCTAATAGCGCCTTGAGCTATGAAGTTATCGCTCGACGTGTAGATGATCGTGGCGGTGGACTCGCGCGAGTTGATGGCAAGCTGCGTTTAGTTGAAGGACTTGCGCTGCCGAGAGAATCGGATGAGTTTAAGCTTACCTTTTATAACTCATTAACGACATGGATCGATATTGACCAACTGCTCGGATATTTTGAGCTAGACCGGAAGTCACTCTCCGATGCTAACGCGGTCGATGCGGGAATTCGAAAACTGGCCCTGCGGTTACCGACTTACATCACCATCAAAGACGTAAAGAAACGTTGGGGGCATGGCCAAGAGGATGTCTTTCCAATCTCGCAGTTTGAAAAGCTGTGGGGCGATATGACTGCGTTACCGGAAGTTCGATGCGAGTTCTTTGCTGTGCCAACCATGCGAGGCCAGCAAATGAAGGATCCAGCCCAGCTAGACGGTTGGGTCCGCGACGGATCTGCCAACTACATTAAATCATTGTGCGAGTGGAGTTGAGACGGCTTGTCGTGCCAATCGCGTAACGGCGAATTGTGCGCATCAATTTGTTTTTGGCGATTCGAGCAAAGTATCGATCCGCCGGGGATCTTGACGTGCATCCAAGATCGCGTAAATCTCGATCCATCCATCGGATATTTTGTAGAAGATGGAAAACGGAAATCGTTTTGCAAGCGATCGATAAAATCCACGATATTGTTCATGGATACCGCCATAGAACCTAAGTGATTCGATATCACTTGTCAGGCAATCGGTGAAGTATCTGCCAAGCCCCTCGTACTTTGCTTCATAAAAATCTGCACCAATCTCAAGATCACGCTCTGCCTCTTGGAGCAGCCGGATCTTCATTTAAACCGCTCCCGAAGTCGTTCTTTTGCAGCATCCCACTCAGCAAAAGACGCACGTCCTTCGCGGACTGCTGCCTCGCGTTCAGCAAGTATTTCTCCATGCCAATTGGGAGGCGCAATATCCGACGGATTTCGGGAAAGGTGCTCCCAAAGACGTTCCATTAATAGCAATTTATCCGTAACGGATAAGTCGTCGATCGGTAATGTAGAGACTGTTGTCATGAAATTGATCGATCCCGCGATTGCTTTTTGATTGCTTGAATTCTCTTTGGCCACAATCGGCAACTACCATGCGATTATACAAGGCGGATGCGCGAGGGGTTTTCAATTAGTTTTCAATTTCAAATCTCTATTTCAAATTATCGTCAAGCAGTTTGAGCGAATCGCTGTTGCTTCCCGCGAGTAGCCCGGCACCTTTGTAGACTTGCAGCTTTTCACGCGAATCGGTGATGTCTAAATTTCGCATAGTGAGTTGTCCGATGCGATCGGTTGGGGTGAATTCTCCGGAACCGCTTTCCATAGTGAGCCGTTCTGGCTTGTAGGTGAGGTTCGGACTTTGCGTATCGAGGATTGAGTAATCATTACCGCGACGCAGTTCGAGAATGACTTCGCCCGTGATGGCTTTCGCGACCCAGTGCTGTAGAGCCTCTCGCAACATGAGCGATTGCGAATCGAACCAGCGACCTTCATAACATAGCCGTCCGAGTCGTCGTCCCATGTCGCGATACTGCTCGATGGTTCCTTCGTTATGAATTCCGGTAATCAAACGTTCGTAAGCGATAAACAGCAACGCCATCCCCGGAGCTTCATAGATGCCACGACTTTTGGCTTCGATGATCCGATTCTCGATTTGGTCTGACATCCCGAGTCCGTGTCGGCCGCCAATCGCGTTGGCTTCCAAGACAAGATCGACTGCCGAGTCAAACTGTTTGCCGTTGAGTGCTACCGGTAACCCTGCTTCGAAGGTGATTGAAACTTCTTCGGCGAAGATCGGGCAGTCAGCTTTCCAAAAGGGGACGCCCATAATTGGTTCGACAATCTTGACTCCTTTGTTAAGCATTTCGAGGTCTTTCGCTTCGTGCGTTGCACCCCAAATATTGGAATCCGTCGAGTAGGCTTTCTCTTTGCTCATTCGATATCCGAGCCCCGCTTTCTCAAGCAGCTCCGACATCTCTTTCCGACCACCTAACTCACGATTAAAGGTTTCGTCTAGCCAAGGCTTGTAGACTTGAAGATCAGGATTTGCGAGTAGTCCATAGCGGTAGAAGCGTTCGATATCGTTTCCTTTGTAGGTGCTTCCGTCGCCCCAAATGCTTACTCCGTCTGCTTTCATGGCTTGGACAAGCATGGTTCCGGTGACGGCACGACCGATCGGCGTCGTATTGAAGTAGGGAACGCCGGCCGTGGTGATATGAAACGCACCGCACTGCAAAGCGGCTAATCCTTCGTGCACCAACTGCTCGCGGCAATCGACCAACCGAGCGACTTCGGCTCCGCATTCGAGTGCTCGTTTAGGAATATCGTCATAGTTGGATTCGTCGGGCTGCCCGAGATTGGCGGTGTAACAGTAAGGAATCGCTCCTTTTTGTCGCATCCAATAAATAGCTGCGGTCGTATCGAGCCCACCTGAGAAAGCGATTCCAACTTTTTTACCGACGGGGAGTGACTGAAGAATTTTCGACATGGAAATGGCAGACTAAGCAAGTGAAGGGTGGGAAATACCTATTTGTGATGCCCCAAGTTTAATCGCAACATGGGCCTTTAGGCGAGTCGCGATTGAGGCAAAAGTAATCCGCCTCTTTGGATTAGTGCGTTGCAAAAGGGATTACCCACTCGCTTAAGTCACTCGAAACCCCTAAAATCTCAGCCCTTTCAGCCTGTTCGTGACCATAGCGCGACAGCGTAATGCGGTTGTCATGATCGTTAGACGGATTTATGCAGAAGCAAGGGATTGGTTTTAGAATAGTACTTTTGTAGTCCCAAACCCTTTTCGAGTTTGACCAAGACTGCAAGCAGCAAAAAGATTTATTGAGCCTTCATGCGAGTTTTAATAGTTGGAAATGGTGGCCGAGAACATGCATTGGCTTGGAAGCTCTCAAAAAGTCCTCGGCTGAAACGATTGTGGGTTGCACCGGGGAATGCCGGCACCGGGCTTGAGGCGACGAACGTACCGATCGCTGCCGACAACATCGCAGGTTTGGTGGCGTTTGCGAAGAAAGAAAAAGTGGATCTGGTTGTCGTAGGTCCTGAGGCTCCGCTGACCCTTGGGTTGGTCGACGCGTTGGCGGAGGAAAAAATTCGCGCCTTTGGTCCATCTAAGGCCGCAGCACAACTTGAAGGAAGCAAGGTTTTTTGTAAGCAGTTACTGCGGCAAGCAGACGTACCGACGGCCGACTATCAAACGTTCCGCGATGCCGATAGTGCGATGCGGTATATCAAGGCTCGCTATCCTCTCGAGAACGATAAGGCACCAATCGTCGTCAAGGCAGACGGACTTGCGGGCGGTAAAGGTGTCATCGTGTGCAGTCGTCGCGAAGATGCACTCGACGCGATCGATCGAATTGGTCGCAAAAACGAGTTCGGTAAAGCGGGCTCCCAAATGATCATCGAAGAACGACTCGAAGGACCCGAAGTCAGCGTGCTCGCCATTACCGATGGCAAGACGATCTTCACCTTACCACCGGCTCAAGATCACAAGCCGGCCTTCGATGGCGATAAAGGACCGAACACGGGCGGCATGGGTGCTTATTGTCCAACACCGATCATCGATCAAGAAATGATTGAAATGATTGAAGACAGAATTTTGGTACCCACAATTCATACCATGAAGCGCAACCGCAAGCCGTTTCGCGGAGTCCTTTATGCGGGTTTGATGATGACCACCGCAGGCCCCAAAGTACTCGAGTACAACGTGCGGTTTGGAGACCCAGAATGTCAACCGCTTCTCATGCGATTGCAGAGTGACTTGCTGGATATCTTGGAAGCAACCGTCGATGG
>JAIYDQ010000013.1 GCA_027487375.1 Planctomycetaceae bacterium | reverse complement strand
GTTATCGCAGTCTTCTCTCTTCTCGCGGTTCGCATCGCGACAACAGCCCTGACCATGACTGGGTTGAACTCGGACACGGCGAGTTTTCAAAGTTATTCGGCCTTTTTCGGAGTTGGATTTACGACCCGCGAAGCCGAATTGGTGGTGAACCATCCCGTTCGAAGACGAATCATTCGTGACTTGATTTTGGCCGGAAATATTGGCCTTACTTCATCGCTTGCAACGCTCGTAGCGACGATGATGCAGAGCCCCGATTCTTTCCATCCGCTTGTGGTGATCGGTCTCGTAACGGGTGGGATCATATCGATCTTGTACGTATCTAAAATCGGCTTCATCCGCCGCACAATGGATTATTGGATTCAACATTCCTTGCAACGGGCTGGGCTAGTTCGAGCAATGGATTATGAGTTGTTGCTTCGGATAGAACGCGGCTACTGCGTTTCCGAGTATCTTGCGGATGGTTCTTGCTCGCTCGTCAACAAATCATTGCGAGAGTCGCGGCCGTGGGATCATGGAGTAGCCGTATTGGCGATTCGTCGAAACGAAGAGATATTGCCAGGGTTACCAAAGGCTGCTGATGTGATTCAAACAAACGACGTTGTCACGCTCTATGGCGAAGAGCACGCAATCAAACGACTCCTCTCCGGTACCGAAATCAATCAAAAAGGAACCTAACCTATGATGTGCACGTGCATTCGACAGTCATTCCCTCTTTTCTTGTTTGCGATCATGTTTGCATGGCAAACCCATTTCTGCCAAAGCCAAGCGGGCGAACCATGGTCCGCAGATCCAGCGTTAGTCTCAAAACTATCTGCGTCGCGACCTGAGTTTATTTACGAAGAATCACGAGTCCCAGCTTATACACTTCCTGATCCGTTGAGTTTAAAAGGTAAAGGACGTATCGATAATGCAAAAGATTGGGATTCACTTCGACAAGAGACTCTTGAAAAATTTCGTTCGGAAGTCTACGGCCGGCGTCCTGATTTGAAGTATCAAGTTCGTTTCGAGCTGATCGAAGAAAAATCCGGTCTGTTCGGAATCGACGCCAGAGGAAAATCTCTGCGCGTCGTAATCACTTCGGGAAACGAGTCCTATTCATTTCCGATGTGGGTTTTTCTGCCAGCAGCAACTCACAAGCATCCGGCGGTTCTCCACATCAACAACCGTGAGTTCCCAAGCTTCGAAAAAGCTTCCACTGAGCCAGATGAGTTTTGGCCTGTAAAGGATATTGTCGGCCGCGGCTTTGTTGCTTGTGCTGTATCGACGGTTGCCATCGATCCTGATCGTGCTGATGGTTTTTCCGATGGGATTCGTGGCTTCTTTCATCGAACCAGCGGCGCACAAGAACCACCCGGTGACGATGCGTGGAAGGCGTTGTCTGCTTGGGGGTGGGGAGCGAGTCGTGCTTTGGATTATCTGTTGACGTGTAATGAAGTGGATCCAACGAAGATTGCTGTGATCGGGCACTCGCGAGCAGGCAAAGCCGCTCTGTGGGCTGCTGCGGAAGATACACGATTTGCTATCGCATGTAGTAATAACTCGGGATGTGGAGGAGCGGCTCTTTCGCGTCGTGCTTTCGGTGAAACAGTCGCTCGAATCACCAAGTCGTTTCCACATTGGTTTTGTGATCGCTTTAGCAAATACGCCGGCAAAGAGGATAGCTTACCCGTCGATCAGCATCAGCTCTTCGCATTGATCGCTCCAAGACCAGTTTACGCAACAAGTGCCAGCGATGATTTGTGGGCAGATCCACGTGGGGAATACCTGTCCATGGTGGCAGCGTCGCCGGTCTATCGGTTGTTCGGTGAGTCGGCGTTGACTTATGCCGAGATGCCGGCCCTCAATGAACCGAGGATCGCTGGAAAAATGGGTTACCACATTCGTCCAGGTGCACATGGATTGACCCTTTATGACTGGACCAAATTCTTAGACTTTTGCGTCAAGCAGTTTTAGTGATAGGCTCGACTAGCTCAAACGCACCCAAGTGTTACTGAGATGGGACTTGGGTGGTGCGACGCGAGCAACTGCTAGGTGAGGCATCCAAAGCGTTTTTTCGACGGCATCCAGCAACGTTTGCGGCTCGAAAGTTCGCGGCAAGCAGTAGACGCCTCCGACCGAGTTGAGTGGACCAATCCAATCCACGTTCGGATGAGACGCGATAAAGATGATCGGAACCCCTTCGGATAGTGGTTTCGAACGGAGTTGCTTAGCGTCCGTCAAGGCTTGGTCGAGCGAATCTCCGATCGAAAAAAGGATCAGATCCAGCGGCAATTCTTCGATCGCTTGCAACGCCACTTGGACATTTCGAGCAAGAAAACAGCGGTAACCCTGCATATCGAGGATTGCTGCAAACCCAGTCAGCATCACAGGATCAGGTTCAACGACCAGAATCATCGGCGGTTTGGTGACTTGGTTTTCCATCGTTTTCCCTTACAATGCTCGCCCCTGACAACAAATGTCTGCCTGATTTCGTACTGTCCTTTCGACCAAGAAAGCAGGCTCAAATTCCGGCAAATGCAACACTAGGCCATGTTTCTATACACGTAGTCGCGTCTCTCCGAGGCGCGAAATGCCTGCGTCTCGGAGAGACGCAGCTACGTGAAAGACAGTCTAGAAACAAAGCCCAATACGGGACTATGCATTCCCGGTACTTGGTTGTTCCTAAATAATTCATCACCCATCCGCAATTCCTTCTTTCGATCCAGGTTCGTCTATGTCTGAACAAAATCCCTCCCCATCAGTTGATCTCGGCGATCATCAGGCAGCACGACTGGAAAAACTCCGACGATTGGAAGCAATGGGGATCGACCCGTGGGGGCAGCGGTTCGACGACAGAATCCTCAATTCGGTCGTTCGAGAAATGGCGGACCAAATTCGCTACGTCACTGCCGCTGGGAAGACGCTGGTTCTGCCGGATCTCGATGCGACGACGCTTGTCGACGGGGTCGAAAAGCCAGTCGTAGATTACAAAGCTTGGAAGGCAGAGCAGGGCGAAGGCGAAGAAACCGGACCAACCGTACGTGTCGCTGGAAGAATCATGCTGATGCGACCAACTGGAAAGCTTGTCTTTCTGAAGCTACGCGACTGGAGCGGCGACATTCAAGTCATGATCGGTAAGGGGCAAGTTGGTGACGACAACTTTGCAATTACCAAGCTTCTCGACTTTGGTGATCTGGTCGGAATCGATGGCCGATTAGGCCGCACGAACACTGGCGAACTTACGGTGCATGCGACAAAGCTCCACTTCTTAACCAAAACTCTTGAGCCACCACCAGAGAAGCATGCTGGATTGACCGATCCCGAATTGCGCCAGCGCATGCGTTATGTGGATCTGACGTATAACACGGACTCGCTGGATACGTTTTACAAGCGAACGAAGATTATCCAGTCGATTCGAACTACGTTAGCCGGTCATGGATTCTGGGAAGTCGAAGGGCCAACGCTTCACACGGTGGCTGGAGGGGCCGCAGCGAAGCCGTTCAATACGCATCACAACGCACTGGACATGCCACTGTTTTTGAGAATTGCGCTGGAGTTGCACCTCAAGCGGCTGTTGGTCGGAGGAATCGAACGAGTCTACGAAATGGGACGCGTTTATCGGAATGAAGGAGTCAGCCCGAAACACAACCCTGAGTTCACGATGATCGAACTTTACTGGGCGTACGCAAACTATGAAACGATGATGGATCTGACGGAGCAGATTATCACCGAAGGACTCAAAGCAACGGGCCAGGGATACCAAGTCAAATGGGGTAATCTGGATATCGACTTCACTCCACCGTTTCAACGTCGTACCTATGACGAATTGTTTCAAGAGTGCACCAAGATCGACCCCAACGATGCAACGGCAATTGCCGCCTTTGCCAAGAAGATAGGTCTTGATCCAACAGGTAAGCACCCTGACGTCGTTAAGAGTGAAGTCTTCGAAGAAAAGGTAGAAGACTCGCTGGTCGGACCAATTTTCGTTATCGATTACCCATCCAGTTTATGTCCACTGACCAAACGCAAGACTGGTAAGCCCGAGGTAGCTGAACGCTTCGAATTGTTTATCCACGGTATGGAACTAGCGAACGCCTATACCGAACTCAACGACCCGTTGTTGCAAGAAGATCTTTTCAAAACGCAACTCCAAGGGATGGAAGAAGATGACTCGATGGCCAAGATGGACACCGATTTCATTCGCGCTTTGAGACATGGAATGCCGCCAGCAGGTGGGTTGGGTATCGGTATCGATCGATTGATTATGTTGCTAACAAACTCCAAGTCGATCCGCGACGTGATCCTATTCCCGTTGCTGCGACACGAAACCTAAAGGACTCTAACACTCGCGGATTTGTTATCATATGGGTAGCTGGATTCGTAAGAATTCAGAAGTTGATGATAACGATTGTAAAAACTGACGACTTTAGATGTCTTACGACATCTGCTACGGGTCGCGCAAACAAGTTCGGTGTCGATCAAGCATGGGAACAACAACCTTACCATGAACGTGCCGATTACAATTCCGATCTCAGTCAAGCAATATGCATCTCTGGTCGAACGCGGCGAATTTGCAGCTGTGAGCGGCCAAGTTGAATTGATCAATGGACGGATCGTGCGGAAGAATCCTCAGGGGCCCCGGCTTCCGATCCGATGAACGTACTAGCGGAATGGAGTTTTGAGCAGTCTCAGCGGAGATACACCATTCGCGTTCAGGAACCGATTGAAATTCCAAGCGAAAATAGTTGCCCCGAACCTGATATCGCTTGGGTTTATCGTCGGCGATATGGCGATCGACATCCTGCCGCGAACGAGGTCTCACTAGTAATCGAGGTTAGGCTTACGAGCGGCGATTTTGACAAGAACGAAAAAATGCAGCTTTATGCCGCTGCAAAAATCCCCGAGTATTTGCGAGTCGACGTTGAATCGAAAAAAGTCTTTGTTTATCGAACTCCACACGACTCTCAATACCGCTCAGTCTCGGAAATATGGATTTGAATCGACCATCCACTTTGCGAACCTAGTGCTACTTTAGAAGTAAATACCGTTTTTGCAGCGAGCTAAACGACTTTTACTATGCATCGCGAAAACATTGTAAACCGCAGAGCATCTATGAAAACGAGTAACAAAACACTGATACCGCCGGTTGTTTTGATCACGATAGGGACCGGTTGGTTGCTGACCACGATCGGTATTGCTCCTGGGGTCGATTGGGTTTGGACCCTTGGGCTAGCCATCGCTGGTCTCTTGACTTTAGTCATCTGCGGCATCGACAAGCTGTCTGTTGTGATCGGCCCCTTTCTGATCCTTGCAAGCTGTCTTTCGCTGCTTCGTCAAACTGGCCGGCTTACAACGAACATCGAAATTCCCATTCTCGTCATACTTGCAGGCCTTCTCATGTTCGTTGCCCGAATACCGTCGATACCTGCGCCGAAATGGATGGGCAAAGAAAGCGATCTTTAGAAATCAAAAGTCGATATTCTCGACATTTTTGATTTCGACCTGCTTTGTCATTACTTGAACCATCAAGATTCCTATTGCGAGACAGGCTAAGCCTCCGGCGATCCACGTCAACGGCAGATGCTTTTGGTTTTCAATTCCAAGGCCCCACTGGCGGAGTAAGTCTTCATATCGAGGCATGGTAAAAAGCAGTCCGTTATGGATCGCATGAACAATCATTCCTGGGATAAGTGATCCAGTCTTCCAAGCAATCCATCCAATGATCATCCCAAGTGCGGTTGTTGGGAGAAAGCGTTCGATAGCAAGTAGGTTCGGCGCGACCGTGTGAAAGAGTCCAAATAGAATCGCGGAAACGAGGAGCGAAATCCATGCGGCTCGCGCATCTTTAGAGCGATTGAGCATCCCTTGTAAAACAAATCCACGGAAAAACCACTCTTCGGCCATTGCGATGATGATTGCCATGGAGATCCACACGGTTGTCAACGGCAGCGCGAGGAACTCCGTCTTCGCCTTCTCGAGGTTTGCTAACTTTTCAATATCTAACGAAGCAATGCCAAAAAGTTCCGAAAAGACGAGTATCTCATGAGCAACTGTCCACATCGAAACCGAGATCAGCAAGAGCCCGGGAATTGCAAGCCACCATCGAGAAATGCCGCCAACAGGAAATGTTTTCGGAATACTGAGTTTCCGCCACAGGGCGAATAGCAGTGGGAGTGCTCCGAAGAGTAGCACCGTTGCTGTCGCGTTCAACCAAACTCGCTGTTGCAGATCGATTTCATTGAAGCCTGCAAGCAGATGAATGGCCACAAAGTAGATTGGGAAAAAAAAAGCGAGATAGATAGTGAGGTGTTCAAGGGTTGTAAGGCGGTTGGTCTGATTCGGCGCGCGGAGCCAAGATCTCCATGAGACCTCCGAGTTCTGGGGAACCGCATGCATTCCAAAAAGCTGCGAGGCAATCGACATTGCAATAATCGCATAACACAGTGTTGTGCTGACAGCGATGATTCCAGGGATCACTTCCAAGTCGCCTGCTAAGCACTCTCGGGCCATCAAGATCATGTTTATAAGCGGAATCGCGGCCATCGTTCCTGTTAGACGAACACTCGGTAGCAGGCTTAGAATTCCCGGTCCCATCGAAAGAATGATGACCGGGATCAAATAGGCTTGTGCTTCTTTGAAGCTCTTGGCTACAGAACAAAGAGCCAGAAGAATCGCACTGAAAAAAGCGGCAAAAACAATCAGTAGCGGAAGGACTGCAATCACACTCCAAAGCGAGAATCCATGGCCACCAAGCAACACCTCCGATAGACCGCTGAATCGAAGAGTGACAAACATCGCCGTCAGATTGGCTATCGCAGTGAGCACTGCGACCGTGAGAACGGCAACATACTTGCTGAGCAAAAGTGCAAAACGTGAAATAGGCGTTGCGATTAATGCTTCCATCGTGCCGCGTTCTCGTTCACCTGCTGTTAAGTCAATCGCTGGGTAGACCGCTCCTGTGATGGTCATTAGGACCAATACCAACGGGATCACCGAAGATAAACTGGAAGCAATTGAATTTTCTCCTTCAATGGCTGTTGCAAGTATCTCGAACGGAGCACCTCGACTGAGACCGTTGGCAATTCGAAGCTCGGAAGCTTCATTCTCATTAAGTGTTTGAAGCATCTTTCGCATTTCCGACAGTGCGAACTCGCTCCGAGAGTCGTTTTCGCGGTAACCGACAGAAAACAAAAAGTTATTGGATCGATTGTCGTCCTGGTTGGTGTTGCTTTCCTCGTCAATTCGATTCGTAATGCTAACCGTCACATCGACTTCGCCTGCCTCCAGTGAGTCCTTGAGAGGCTTTTCAACGACGATGGCATTCCATTCAATGGGTTGGCTTGAAGTGCGCGTTTTCGATTTCAGTGGGTTGTCGGCGCTTGCGACTGTCTCAGAGTATCGAAATGGTCGGTACGAATCGGAAGCCGTAAGCTGCCGACTTCGATTAATAGCGGCTCCTAAAACATCCACATTTCGTTCGCTTGACACGCCGACAATGATGGTTTCACTTTTGTTGCTTGAAACGGAGTTTAAAATCAGGCGTTGAAGTGCCAGGCTTAAAACCGGGTAAACCAGCAGTGGCATGAGAACTAAGGTAAAGATCGTGCGTCGATCACGAAGTGTTTCTCGCAATTCCTTGACGCACATCCTCCACAGTCGGCCTGAAAGCACCAATTCAATCATGCAGCACCACGTTGGTCTATCAGATCGATGAACATGTCGACTAAGTGCTCTCTGCCGGTTGCAATCTGAAGCCCTTGAAGCGTGCCTTCGTAACGAATCTTTCCTTGGTGAAGCAGGCCAAAGCGGTCGCAAACACGTTCAGCTTCGTCTAGGCGATGTGTCGATAGCAAGATCGCTTTGCCTCGTTGGCGTAACAAATCGATGAACTGAAACACAGTCCGGCTTCCGACCACGTCCAGGCCGCGTGTCGGCTCATCCAAAAGCATTACTGGCGGATCGTGCATGAGTCCCCGGGCGAATGTGACGCGTTGTTTTTGGCCTGTGCTTAGAGTCGAACAGCGTTGATTCAATACCTTTTCGATGTCGAGCAACTGCGCTAGTTCTGACAGTCGTGTTTTGGCCAGGGCTTGCGGGACACCGTACAGATCCGCGAAATAGCTCAGCATCTCGCGAACGCTCAACCAAGGATAGACGCCGTCATTGGTTGAGATCATTCCGAGTTTAGATAAAACGGCTTCGGATTGGTTTGAATTTGTCGATTGGCTGTCGGTTCGAGCACCATCAACTGTTGCAAATCCCGAGTCTGGCGACAAAAGCCCCATGACCATTCGCAGGGTTGTGGTTTTGCCCGCGCCATTGGGACCTAAAAGCCCATAGACCTCACCAGCTGACACCGTAAACGAAATCGCGTCTACGGCTTGGTTCATCTGTCCATTGGTCGTCCGAAACGCCTTGCTCAACTCGGAAGCGACAATCATAGGGAATACACACTGCAACGAATTCTTAAAAGTTTCACCTAGCGATTTGTCCAATCTAGATTATCGAGTAGCTGAATTCGCAGGAGATCAAACACCTACAGAAACACCTAGAAACGCTGTTACCTTCGAGAGTCTCAAGGAATCTGCCACGGGTTGAAGTGCCCGTCTCTTAATTTGACAAAGCTTTAGTGTAATGTAAACAACGCTAATCTGAATCCACGAGATCGGGCGGGCTGCCGCGACTTATCCGAAATGGCGGGCGATTTCGGCCGAATTGGTTCACGTCCCAAGAAAATTCCCATTGGCGGAGTGTTTTGGCGCGTCCGAGAAACAGGTGCCGATCCCAGCGATTGGTCTTTTGGGGTCGATAGCAAAGTCGAGTGAAATGCTGCCAGAATCAACGCTAACGGGGCGATATCTCCATCTTGTACAGTAATAAACGTTTACTTGGGGATTCCCGGTTGGTATTATGGAAACCTGGAGTTGAATCAACAGCCGTTAATGTTCGGATGATTCTTGACTCACCCCACCAACGGCCGCAGACATGTCACGGCTAACGTTTTCCTTTCGCCCTCCCAATCGCCGATTGCATTTTGGATCTTTGCATCGTTCTCTGAACGTTTCGTAGTTCCAGACCTCCACCTTTTTCGTTTGTCTGCTCACATCCTGAGTGGCCGCTACTGCTTCCCAAAGCCCTCAAATTCGATCTCAGTATGTTGAAACAAAATCGAAGTTTCTACCGGTACATGACATCCGCGGGTTTGGCCAGCGCGTGCTTTATCGCTTCGCATGCATGGGCCCAAACTGAATCGACATCTTCTTCGGAGAAAGTCGATTCCCTCGGCGAGGTGTCCAAGTCTGAATCGACCCCAGCCGTTCCGGCAGCCGACCACAAGACACAGAATCACACGCACAATCTCCGGTTTTCCTTTGATCGCGCGAGTTGGCGAGAAGTCTTCAGTTGGCTGGCTGACGAATCCCAGCTTGCTCTCCATATCACTGAAGTTCCCGGTGGGACTTTCAGCTATATCGATCCCAGTGAGTACACGACAACTAGTGCTATTGATCGCGTGAACATGTTCTTGTTGCCCGATGGATTTACATTGGTCCGATCCAAGGGGTTGCTTTCGGTAGTCAACCTTCGCGATCCTCGTAGTCTTCAGCGACTGGATGCGATGGCGAGAGTTGTCCCGATAAATGAACTCGCCAATTTGGATGATCATGAAATTGTAAAGTGCTTCTTTCCGGTGAATGAATTACGTCCATCGGATGCTGCCAGCGAATTGGTAAGACTTCAATTGATCACGACACCAGTCGTCTTGGAAGCAAGCAACCAAATCTCGGTGATCGAAACGGCTCGAAAGTTAAGAAGTGTTCAAGAGTTAATCGCAGCCATGTCGCTTGAGATGTCTAGCAAACAGTCGCTGGTGCGTACATTTACATTGCGACACGTGGATCTCGAAGGCTTGCTTACCGTAGCAAGACCACATCTCAGTATCGAACCTGGTTTGACGCGTGGGCCCGAGATCAACATATCAAGTGATGACTCTCGTAAAAATCTATTCGCATCAGGCACAGCTGAAGCCTTGAAATTGCTTGAAGGCCTTATCGCGGTTGTCGATGTTGCCGATGCGGCTAAGAAAGATGAAATCGGAACGCAGGTCCTTCGTTCGCATCGAGTCCGCGATCAGAATCTCAATTCAGTCTTTGATGTCCTACAGACTGTCCTGGACGGCAAATCGATTCGCCTTTCGATGGAACCTTCCACCAACACAATCGTTGCATTAGCCGACGAAGCTGTTCACAAAACGATTGAAAGCACAATCAAAGAATTGGAAGGTTTAGAAAGCGTCTTCGTCATTATTCCGTTACAAACGATCGATCCGTATTTCACGATCACACTTTTGGACGAAATGTTTGAACTGAAATCACCAACAAATCTGTTGAGCAAGAGAGCGATCAAAATAGACGCTGATCCTGCTGGACGATCTCTTTTTGTTCGAGGGCCTCAAGATAAAGTCGAAGAAATTCAAAAGGTCGTCGAGGATCTTGATCAAAAAGATAACAAGGGTGCAGAGCGAGTCATTCCCGTATTTGGGGCCAAGGCCAAGAGTCTGCTAGACCAAGCCGAATCAACTTGGCAAGGCAACAACCCCATACGTCAGTTCGACAAGACAAACAACATCCAAGCAGAAGTCATCGAACGTTCGATCCATGCGGAAGATGAACCGAACGTCGTTGTGCCTGCCAATGAACCGGAATCTGAGCCCAAGGCGGAAGCGAGTCATTTTCGAGGCAAGAAGAACCAACAACCTACTCGCACCGAAGAGTTTATCAGTGCTCGGAATGAGTCAACCAGTGAACCAAAATCGCAAGCTATCGAAGCGAAGATTACAGCGCGTGGAATCGTTCTTCAGTCGGATGATGGTAAAGGGCTGGATAGCTTTGAATCGCACCTGAGAGCATTAACCGAAGAAGATGAAAGTTCAAAAGTCGAAACGGTCGTCTACTACCTCAAGTACTGCAATGCTGATGAAGCAACGCAATTCATCGCTGACTTGCTCGATGGTACGTCCAGCGTTATCAACAGTTCGTCGCCAGCCAAGCTTGTCAAAGGCGCGGCCACAATCGCGAAAAGCCCGGTTGCTTCGAGCAGCGATATTCGCTCCACGAAAGACGGATCGATGCTAGTGACTTCTGGTTCGTTGACGATCATCGCTGACGCTCGACTGAATCGGTTGATCTGCGTAGGAAACACTTCTGATCTCAAACTCGTCGAACAGTACCTTGAGGTGATTGATAAAGACACTAGTTTGACGTCGATTGAAATTCACGGAGTATCGCATGTCCTGGAACTCAAGCATGCGAAAGCAACTGAAATTGCCGACGTGATTCGTGACACGTATGGTGACCGAGTCGCGATGAATACGGAACAGAAAAAGGCTCTGCAAACACAACGAACGAATGACAAAGACCGTGGTGCAAATGGACCCGAAAACAAAATTCAAACCAGTCGAAATCAAGAACCACAGATGAGCATCGCTGTGCATGAAGTCAGTAACTCGATCATCGTCACCGCACCGGATACGCTCTTTCAAGAGATTAAGCAATTGATCGAAAAACTAGATCAACAATCAGAGCAAGCAGTGGAGGTTATCTATTACCCGAGTGCGGAGGGGATTGGCATGCTTCGAGAAGCACTTCAGTTAAAAGGCAGCCCCATCAAGCCGCGTGCGACAACCGCGACTCCCACCAAACCGAAATAGGCTAATCGCAACTGAAAATCATGCTTATTCGATGCCGGACAATACTATTTCTTTGCCTGCTAGGGGTTGGTATCGACAGCTCTGTTGTCTTCGCCCAAGAGGCCGAAACACAGCCAAGAAAGTTTGGTACTGTCGATGGTAAGATACGCATGCCCGGGTTTGGGAAAGATAAGATCTTAGTGCCGTACAATGCCGACGATATGCGACGGGGCGAATCCCAAATCGGCCGATACGATCGTAACAAGGACGGCATTCTGGATGCTGCAGAAATGAAAGAAGGAGTTTGGAGATACGGCAGTCCGCTCGATTTTGATTTTGACGGTGATGGAAAAATAAACAGAGTCGAGATGGCGCAGAGATTTGCTTCGAGAGTCAACAGAGACGAGGGATACACGCCCCCGCCACCAAGATTCTCCGTCACAGATCAAATGCGACCCAAAAGCAGCCCACCACCAGAACCGCTCTCGCGTCGAAGCATGTATCGAGGTGAAGGAGGTAACCGTCGCAGCCAAGAACTAGCCTACGATATTTTTTCTCGATATGACCGCGATCAGAATCGAAGGCTGGATTCATTTGAACGTAGAGAGCTTGGCATCGATGTTGCAAAGTTTGATTACAACGGCGATTCCATGATCGATAGCTTGGAGATGTATCAGTGGGTCGATAGCCAAATCAGCGAACGAGTAGGAGATCTAACAGACGTTTTGCCCGATTGGTTCTTCGAACGAGACTCCAATAAAGATGAACAGATCGACATGGCGGAATTCGCGCCTCAGTGGACCGACGAATTGCTCACTCAATTCAAATCGTTCGACATCAACCAAGATGGTGTCATCACCGCACTCGAACTCTCTGAGTCGCGATCTGTTGTCGGAGGAACTTACGCATCCACTAGTGCCGTCTTGATCAGCCCGCGGTCGACAGCGGCATCACCCATTTTTGTTGAAGATGACCTGCTGATTGAAAAGATACGCGTTCAGCTAACAATCACTCACGACGCTACAGAACAGATATCAGCTTATCTCAAGACTCCATCGGGAACTAAAATCGATCTCTTTCGCGGCCCAGGCGGAGGAGGAGACCATTTTGAAGCCACGATTTTCGATGATGAAGCAGGCGAACGAATTCAAAGAGGCATTCCGCCTTTTCGTGGTAGCTTTCAGCCAGTTGCCGTCGAAAGGAATCAACCCGGACTCAAAAGCTTGCAGGATACTTCGTTGAAAGGCGAATGGCAGTTGGTGATCGATGCCGATCGTAACCAACGTTTTGGTGTTCTGCACAGTTGGTCCTTGCTTGTAGTTCCCCGCAAGCAAAAATCGATACCGATCAACGATGAATCTCCAGAGTGAGTTTCTCCGTCGGGGTGTTCGGTCCGGCTCTAGTTGGTGCTTCGTACCGCAGATCCATCCGACAGATGCGGCCGCGACGTGATGAGTCCTTCTTCGGGGCTGCTTGCTTGAGCGTAAAGTCGTTTAGGAATGCGACCGGCTAAGAATGATTGGCGACCTGCTAGCGTAGCATGATGCATTGCTGAAGCCATCATGACTGGATCTTTTGCATGAGCGATCGCGGTGTTCAGCAGTACGCCATCAGCGCCAAGTTCGAAAGCAATCGACACGTCACTTGCAGAGCCAACACCAGCATCGACGATAACCGGATACTCGGGATCTTCTGATTTGAGATACTCTAAAATGATTCGCAGGTTGTTCGGGTTTAGGATGCCTTGCCCTGAACCGATTGGTGAACCTGCTGGCATCACCGCAGTAGCACCCGCGGCCTTCAAACGAACTGCCATGATCGGGTCGTCACTCGTGTAGCAAAGAACTTGAAAGCCATCGTCGACCAACCGGCTGCAGGCTTCCAAAGTCGCTAATGGATCTGGCAAGAGAGTCTTGCTATCGCCTAGGACTTCCAGCTTCACCCAATCGAAACCAGGATTCTCGAGCGTCTTTAAAATCTCTCGGCCCAGTCTCGCTACTCGGACTGCGTCAATCGCGTTGTAGCAACCCGCTGTATTAGGAAGAAGTGTGTAGCGATCCAGGTCAATAAAGTCGAGCAGGTTCTTGCCCTGGCCGTCATAGAGTCGCTCTCTGCGAATTGCTACCGTCACGCATCGAGATTGCGAAGCCAAGAGCGAGGCCCGCATCCCGTCGAGCGTCTCATACTTTCCGGTCCCGACAATCAACCGGCTTTCAAGCGTGTGCGTACCGATCTTGAGAGGCTTATCTTGAGCCGGTTCGCTCGAAGCAACCATCGAATTCTCATTGGTGTTGTGATTGTTCACCCGCCACCTACTAACGTGACAACTTCAATCGAATCGTTCTCTTCAACAGTTGTCATTGCATAACGATTCTTCGGGACAATTTCCAAATTGCGCTCCACCGCACAGAACCGCGAGGGAATACCGGCTGATTGAATCAAATCTTCAATCGTTGTTCCTTCTGGAACGCTGGTTGGTTGGCCGTTGAATTGGATGGTAAGCATGAAACGGGGAGAACTCACGGAGTTTATCTGGAGCTAATACGAAACAATTTCATTTTAAAAGTAAGGCTATCGTCCTTAGGTTATTGTACCGCCATTAGGTTGTATTGGCTGCATCCAAAGAATGGTAAAAATGGTTCTCTTCCATCGCAATGCGGGCGTTGGTGCGAGCGTCCCGCATGGAAATTCAAAACCGTTCGTGCTCGTACTCGTCCTGAGGCGTAAGCCGGAACTCGTACTCGATCGGATTGAAGTCGATTCGAGTACAAGGGCAGCACGACTGGGAGCGCTAAGCGGCACTCAGTCTAACGCGTGGTGGCGGGTTACTTGTTCGTCCGTCTGCGGAGAGACGGACCTACTTTGGGCCTGCGGAGCAATCGACCTATGTCGCTTTTTCAAATGCGGAGTCGAAGGCGCGGCCGCTTGGAGCAAAGTCCATTCGCTTGACGAACTGCGCTGCCTCACGAGCACCAAACTCGCGATCCATGCCGCAGTCTTCCCACTCGACGCTCAGCGGACCTTGATACCCAACATCATTCAACGCGCGAATGATCTCTTCGAAGTTTACGTTTCCACGACCTGGCGATCGGAAGTCCCATCCACGACGCGGATCGCCAAAGTTGAGATGGCTTGCAAGAATACCCGACCGACCGTTGAGTTTGGTCGTCGCGTCCTTGACGTGTGCGTGGTAGATTCGATCGGGAAAAGCTCGAATGAATTCGACTGGATCAACGCCTTGCCATAGCAAATGGCTTGGATCGAAATTGAAACCAAACTCTTCGCGATGTCCGATAGCTTCGAGTGCCATTTGAGCTGTGTAGATGTCGAATGCGATTTCCGTTGGATGGACTTCTAATGCAAACTTTACACCGCATTCGCCAAATACATCCAAGATTGGATTCCAGCGGTCGGCGAATTGCTTGAAACCATCATCGATCATCGACTGCGGCACAGGGGGGAACGAGTAGTTCAAATGCCAAATACTTGACCCTGTAAAACCGTTTACAACGCCAACACCGAACTTCTTCGCTGCACGAGCGGTATTCTTCATTTCTTCGATCGCTCGTTGGTTGACCCCATCTGGCTTTCCATCGCCCCAAACGTATGGAGGCAAAATGGACTTGTGGCGTGCATCGATGTTGTCGCAAACAGCTTGGCCAACTAGGTGAGCACTGATGGCATGGCATTGCAGACCATGTGAATCGAGTAACGCTCGCTTTGCATCGCAGTACTTGCTGTCGGCGATTGCTTTGTCGACTTCGAAGTGATCGCCCCAGCAAGCAAGCTCAATCCCATCGTAACCAAAGTCCTTTACCATCTCGGCCATCTTGGCAATCTTCAAATCGGCCCACTGGCCAGTAAACAAAGTGACAGGTCGTGCCATGCTGAGAGGAACTCCAAAATACGGTAAATGAAAGCGGGAAAGCCCCGAAAACCAGTGAGAAAAGGATATCAGTCTTTGCGGAAATCGACAACGTGTGACGAGCTTTCCTGGCTCAGGCTACGTGACGTTGGGCTTCTTAGGTTGTCCCAGGTAGATCAACCCGCCGATCGCTGCGACCAAAATCAGTAGGACTCGATAAAGTGTGGCGACCAACAATCCTGAAAATGGCGAGTATTCTCCAGCCAGCTCCTCGAACAATCTCGCAACGGTGACTTCCTGAACACCGATCCCGCCTGGGGTCAGCGGCAACGCGGCCGCGGCAAATGCCGGTGGAACAACCATGAAATGCTGCCCAAGGTTAGGCGCGCTCTCGAAGTACAACGAACGCGAAACACAGTACATGCCAAGCGTCAGCAATGTATGGACCAAGCAGCTCATCGTGACCAATGTCATAACCAGAGCGGGCTTTTTGTAAAAAAGCAATCCCGCAGTAGCAGACCTGTGAATCGTCTTTCCGACAAACGGCAGACGAATCACCCAAGCGGGCAGCAACCGGTCACCCAACACTGTGATCACCGCAAGAGCAACCACTCCGACACACGAAAAGAACCAAGCTCCGTAAAGAATGTACTTTAAATTCGGCGACAGAACGGACAGGTGAATTTGAAGCCCAATGGCAGCGACTATCAGCAATCCGAGCAGGCCGATAGCTCGATCAACAAGCACCGATGCAGCCACTTCGGTTCGTTTCCCCGGCGTCTGTCGTGATGCTGCGACAGCCTTGAAGAGGTCGCCCCCGACTGCGCCTAGGGATACAAAGTTAAACAGGTTTCCAAGAAAGCCAAGCCGGATTGCCTCCCAAAAACCAAACGCGGAAGGCCCACACAAAGCTCGCACAAATACGTACCACCGCGCGAAGCTAACGATGTGTCCGGCGAGAACAATAACGAACGCGAACCCGAGAAGCGACCAATGCTTGTCCGCTTCTACAAGTGCATCCCAGTCAGATCGCTTAAACGTCGACCCGACCCAGTAGAGAATGGCAACCAAGATTGCACATTTCAAGCAAACCAGCCACCACTTCGATGGAGGTCGCCTCAACGCATTGGAGGCCGAAACATCCAAAGCATTTTACCGATCGAATATCTTCTTCAACGCGTAAACCGTCACCGCTCGACCTGCTCGAGCAATCGATGTTGTGAGCGGAATCTGCTTGGGGCAAACCGCAACGCAGTTTTGAGCGTTACCACATGCTTGGATTCCGCCAGGTGCCATCAACGCTTCCAGTCGCTCATCGGCCATGTTCTTTCCAACGGGATGGGAATTGAAGAGCATCGCTTGCGAGATTGCGTGCGGGCCAACGAAGCCTTCATCGTAGGCTTCGTTGCGACGCTTCTTGACATCATCATCTGATTCGTTTGGTTGACGTTGCAGTTCAATCTTGTTGAATTGCGGGCACGCATCCAAGCAGCAACCACAACTCATGCATTGGCTCAGCGGATAGTCACGCTCCTGTTCTTCACGCGAGATCCTGGGACCCGCTCCCATATCGTAGTACCCATCGACCGGAACCCACGCTTTGACTCGTTGAAGAGCGCGAAAGAGTCTTGATCGATCGACCATCAGATCGCGAACGACTGGGAACTTGTTCATCGGGCGCAGTTCAATCTCTTCGGGGGACTGCTCAAGAAGTCGGTCCACCAAAGCAGAGCAACTTTGTCGTACACGGCCGTTGATAACCATCGTGCAAGATCCGCAGACTTCTTCTAGGCAACCGCAGTCCCAGCTAACAGGAGCGACCTTTGTTCCATCGCTTGTCTTGCTTTGAGCAGCAACCTTTTGAAGAACGCTAATCACGTTCATGTCTGGTTCGTAATCTACTTGGTGACGCTCCCAATACTGAGGCTTGCCAGGGGCGTCTTGTCGTAGGATTCGAACGTTAATCTTTTGAGGCTTACGTCGCTCCTTGGCGACTTCCGGTGTTGCAGCGATCATTTTTTTAAAACCCGAAGTATGTATTTTTGCTGTATTAATATGCCTGCCGTAAAACAGAAGGCGATGCGAATACTAAATCCGAAATGTCGTGTACTGAAATCTAACCAAACGTTGAGCTTAGACTCCTACCAGTTGTTTTTCCGCAGTAGGTGCCTTGGGTTGATTCTTCGCTTTTGCAGCGCTACGTTCCTTCCAAACTTCTTCTATCACTTCAGCGCCAACCAAGCCATAGAGTCTTGGACGGGGTGGAATGAGCGAGGTATCGACTTCCTCATACTGAACGTCTGGTTCGGTACCATCGAATGTGGCGACGGAGGACTTGAGGAATTGTTCGTTGTTCTTTTCAAAGTCATCGCACCATTTCTCTGCTTGTCGTCGTCGTTCGGCTGGATCTTCAGCGGTTAAGCTGTTCTGAGCAAACGCTTCCTTGTAGTGAGCTCCACGGCACTCATCGCGTTGCAACGCACCCTTCAAAATGGTCAACGCAACTGGGATCATGTCTTGGACAGACTTGGTGAAAATCACGTTTTGATTAGACCAATTCCCGGTGTCACTCAGAGCGCATCGCTTGGATCGTTCTTGCAACTCAAGAACCTTAGCGTACGCCTCGGTCAGTTGGGTATTCTCACGAACCACG